>NZ_RRYV01000055.1 GCF_014861395.1 Psychrobacter sp. FME13
TGACGTTTGCAGTCCTTGCACTGGTAGTTCTGCTTGCCATAGCTTTTTTTGCCGTGTATCGAAAAACTGGGACTGTGACAGTCGGGGCAATTGATCTGTATTTGTGTCTTCATAACCTCAAATATATCATCTTGCTTCGGCTGTCACCCTTCTTTTATTACTCCAGCATACTTTTTGATACACCACCAAATTTTATTATGATAGCTGCTTTGAATTAAGCTACGATTGGCTGCTATGAGACCGTTATCTTGGAACAGAACTCTTGATATACTGGTTCAATATCGTTGAAGTCACTGACGCTTTGTAAGCAGCTCAAAGTGGTCAATTTGAAGGAGTGCTGATTAGAGTCAGGTACGTTATTGATTTTACTTTGTAATTTTAAAGGCTGATCAAGCTCAAAAATAAAATGGTCTGTGAGTGCGACCATATTTTTCACAGGCCATACATATTCAAAGTTGTAGCGGTTAGAGTCCATATCAGAACAGATAGCTAAGCTTAAATAGCGAACTTCTTTTAAAATATGGTAGTCATATCTAGTGAACAGACTGTCTTTAGGTAAAGTATAAAGCGTGATAGTACCGTCTTTAACAAGACTATAATCGCTATCACTTTTATCTACAGTGAGCGTTAGAGTCAAATCTTGATACAGTATTTGTCGCATACCATCGTACGGAATACGCGCAGCATCCTGTAAGTAAATATTTTCTTCCATACTTGAGTTGTATTGAGTGGTCGACAAATCTGGCACATCGCTATAAACGCGTTTGCCTATATTTTGACGTAAGAAATTTAGTAGCCAATAGCAGCTGTTATCAGCGTCTGTACTATTTTGAGTTAGGCTAGGTAATAGCGCAAAAGCACCAATACTTATTTCATTGATAGTGTCAGAATAAGGGTTAGCTTTACTTATTTGATCAAAATAGCCAGGATATAACGCAAAGGCACCGAACACAGGACGACTCTTATTTACACCGTTTTTGTGTTTGCTTTCATTGACGCGGATCAATGCATCACGGTAACGGTGCATTTGATTGATAGCATCATCAGGTACATAGTCAGTTGCTTCGATGTCTTGGTTGACATCATCGTACTGACTGTTTGTGGATTTAATACGGTATTTTGCATCGAATAACCAGATAAACCGTCTATCGTTAGGAAAAGTAACTTCTAATAAAATATCAGGTTTTTGGCTGACAGAATAGGTTCGAATCGCTTTGGTATTTTTGTTAAATGGTGGTTCATGAGCCAATCTAGCTTTAACGCCATCATCACGTTCAAATTTAAATGCACCAGCAAATCCATCTTTTAGCTGATATTCAAAAAAATTCTTAAGTTGTAGTTCTTGTTTCTTAGTAGCGACTTCCTTAAAACCCAACTCATCTATTAAGATATTTCTTAAGGTAAGAAAGCACCAAATTTCATAGATTTCTGCAACTGACTTCATGGAAATGCTGGATTGATTATCAAACACATCCAAATAAAACTTCAACTCTTGCCAAATTCTATATACTGAACTGTAGCCTACCTTTTGTTGCAACACCAATGACTCTCGCCCATGACCATTATAGTCGCCAACATTAGCCATAAAGCTTTGTTTCAGCATCTTTTGTAGGGGTTGTTGCCACTGATTAAGCTCATCTAAGAATGCATGCGATAGTCTTTGAGAGCCTGACTTTTCATTATCTTGCCTAAGCTTATGCTCAAAATCAGCCAGTTGTTTTTTGGTAGTGGATACAACCATTTTGATAAAACGGTTTTCTGGAGTGTCAGCACTGAGCCGTTTTTTTGTGACTTGATAACGCTGTTCATGCATACCCTTATCGAGATCTTCCTTTATCTTTGCTCCTAATCGCGCAGGTATTTTGCCTTTTATCCTCGCAGCTTTGGTATAAGACGTTTGAGCCTGTAAACGGCTATGCGGTGTTTGACTGACAACCTTTAAGGCATGAGACAGTTGATGACGCAAATGGCTGAAGTTTGCCAGCCAAAGCAGTGGAAACTGATGGCGTTGTTTGGTTTGCGCACTATCTTGTTCCATCTTTTCGACCAAACTAAATCGCCAAAGTGGAAAGGCGTTATCAATCGCTTGATACATCTTTGGTAAGTCATCATGCAAACTCATCTTAGTAGGTAGCACTTCAAAAGCGATGGTGCTTTTAAAGGTTTGAGATGACTTGGTGTAATTAAAGGGCAGACGTAGCCAACCAACATCATTTGCAGTATTGATCGTACCTGTTAAGCGTGCTGGTGTTGAACGTTGTTTATTTGCATCAATAAACCGAAAGCTCTTGTTGATAGCGTGGCTACGATGACTCAGATACGCTTCTTCCACGTCACCATTAAATATAACTTCAAACTGATATTGAAGGTTCTCAAAAAAGATAAAATTATCTAACTCTAAAGACTCTACTAAGCCTGAAGAAGATAGACTATCCTCTATAACCAAAGGCTCATTCATAAAATCAGCGTTAAGAATATCTAGGGGCGGAGAAAAGCGCACTATAGATGGTTGAGTATTATGATTACTGATAGCCTCACGTTTCTCTAAAGTAGACTGATAGGTTTTTTGACGTTTTTCAATGTCATTGCACCAGATAGACAGCTCAAAATTAGGGGTTTGTATCCTTAACAGATCTGGCATTGCTGCTCCATTGGTTTTACTATATTTATTCTACGACAAAAGATTTTATGGCCAAAAGCTAGTAAAGCCAGAACGTTCTAAACGCTGTTGCATCCAAGTTAGTTTAGCCTTGCTACGGCAAGTGATATTTAATACGCTACCATCTATGTTTTTACGATATAAATCAGGACGTAGTTTATCTTGATCATCTTCCATAGACCAAATATCAACAAGTTCCTGTTTTAAGATAGCTGTTAATTCTGTGAGTAACGACTTCTCATGACTGCTAACGGAATCATCTATAACTGCTAACTTGTCATGATCTCCTTCGATGCGCGGCAATACTTTGCACATCAAAAAGTCATCCCATACAGCTTGCAGCTGCTTATCATCTTTAGGATAGGCGCTAATCACAGCAAGCAGTAGCTCATTCAATGCTCTAAAAGCCAGTTGAAAAGGTGTATCATCTAATACTTTATTGATTGATTTCAGAAAATCAATGCTCTTACTACCATCACTATCTATCGGCGGTAACTTATCGATAGAGGCTTGAGAGTCAATAGGGTAGCTTAAGGCGTTATGAGTAACCTTCGGCTCAAAAAAGTCATCAAATTCATTAGGAAAAAAGTCACCAAAATCAAAACTCAAAGCGCGATCAATAACCTTACGCGAAAAACCATGTGTAGTTTCATCCATATTGACCGTACCAGCTACGATTAAATTAAAGGGCAGACCTAACCCATGCTCGCAGAACAAATCCCAAGCATCATCGTACTGCTCATCTGCAAATCCTAATGTATCACGTAATTTGTTTTTATCATCTAATTGTTTGATGGTCTCTGACTTTAAAAGAGAATCGCAGCAATAAGTGAATTGTTCATCCTCCCACTGCCATTCGCGAGTCTCTAAAACCGATAGATAATCAGCAAAGTATTGCTCGACAGGGGCTAGATTCATTTCATCTAAGCACAGCCAGTAAGGCAGTACTTGGTTAAGCTCGCTTTTATCACCTGTGACAGCGAGACCGTTACCCTCAGACTCTAGCTCAAGACCTGCATCAATAATGGCACGCCATGCTTTAGCAATGAATTGTAGTACGTCAGTGGTAATATATTCAGCGTTACCATTACCGCCTAAGCGTGAGGTATAGCCAAGTATATCGCTGGGTTCATGCCAGTCAGGGCGTACTGGGATAAGGCAATAAGTATCGCCAAGACTGCCTGTGAGTATAGCTTGGTCACGGACAAAGCGGGTTTTCCCCGTGCCAGATATCCCAGCTAAGAGTAGGAAAGGCTTTGAAATAGCTTTATTATCATAGTTTCTATTAATTTTAATGGGTTTTACTTTTTTATTTGAGGGTTCAAGTTTTGAAGTTATATTTTCTGAAGTTTGGTCAATAACCTCTATTTCACTTTGCAGAAAGTCATAGCCTTTAAAAATATCAAAATCGTAAGCTAAAAGTATATCGGTGATACCTGCAGAGCCATGTTTATAGAGGAGTGCACTAGCAAAAGGATTTCCACCTATTAGGATCCCAGGTCTCTTATTATTTATGATTATATTATCGAACCTTAAGAGTCCTTCTTTTGAGTATGTATTGTCTGATCCAGAAAAGGTGTTACCTGTAATTTTAAGTACATCCTGTCTTTGAATCGGTTTAGGACAATTGAAGTCAGTAGTAGAAATATCATCTATAAAAAATTCATTCCTAAAATCTTCTGGAATTTTTTTTAGTAACGTAAGTATCTCCTTCTCTGTAGCGTTCCAATACAAAGAGTACATGAAACTTTTTAAAGATATGCGACCTTTTTTTGAGTACCTTTCTTTTAGACCTTTACTCCAATATGGCTTCAGTAAAATATAATGAAATCCTTGTTGGTAAGGTTTTTTAGTATCTGAAAAATAAAATGCATTGTCCGCATATTTGGAGAATTTCTGCATATCAACCTTCAAATATCTATCTTTAATTCTACTTTCACAACTACAGATTAGACACAGCACAATACCGCAAAACTCTTCTGGTTTTGATACTGTATCTTTAATATCTTTTCTAGCTGAAACTAGAGTCTCAAGAGAGATGTATGGCATTACATGTACCTTTTTTATATTTATAAGTGCAACTAGATAGAGAGTATAATTTATTAAATCTTGAAGTGATTTATGGTTTATTAGAATACATCAATGTCTTATTTCCTGTCTTTTAACATAGCTAACACTTGATCCTCTCCAAACTGAGCAATCAACTCTTGCAGCTGGGCATTAGGATCAGCGGTATCTTTAGAATCCGCTCTAAACTCTGCCGTATCTCTGCCTTCACGCAGTGCATCTAAATAATCCGCCCACTTTTGCATCATATCACTACGATCGTCAATGTACTCAAATCGACCATAAGCTGTGCCATTAGGATCTTTGGTTGTATGACCCAAAGCCATCTCAACAAGCACGAGAGGATACTTTAATTGCTCTTGTAAGATGGTTTTCGCTGTCGCTCTAAAGCCGTGAGCACAATGAATGTCCTTGTAGCCCAAATCTTTTAAACGCTTATTCGCTGTCGCATCAGAGATGATCTGATGCTTTTTTGCTGTCTCACTGTAGAAGACAAACTTAGTATGACCATTGATTTGCTGCTGCGCGCGTAAGATAGCCACTGCTTGACGGGGTAGGGGCACGACCATGTCCTTAACCATGTTTACCTTGCCTTGTCCTTTGAGCGGCTTTAGAGTCCACCTGCCAACATCCAAGTCCAAATCAGCCCAGCGCATACGCCTTAGGTCGCCATTACGCACGAATAGTAACGCCAATAGCCTAAGAGAATTGATAGTGTTTAAGTCACCTTCTATAGTTTCGATATCACGTAGTAGCTTAGCTAAATCTTTAGGTTTGGTGATCGCAGGACGATGACCATAGCTCGATTTAGCCAATTGGCTTTTGATCAAGGCAGCTGGATTGCTACTACAGAAGCCGCGAGCACCAGCATAGACAAATACGTCGCTAGCAATACCTGCACAGCGTTCAGCCTTATCTGTGGGTTTGCCAGCTTTGTTTAATGACTTAGCTTGGATGTCTAATAGCACCTCAAGCATTCTAGGTGAATCTATTTCACTGATAGGCTGATCACCAATATATGAGCATATAAGTTCTAAGCGACCTTTCTTACGGATTAAGGTATTACCTTTTTGAGTCTGATCTAAGCTATCAAAATATTCCCAAGCAAAATGATTAAATGAGTTTTTAGTTTTACTAACAATACTATTCTTTAATGCTTCACGATAATCTTTGGGATCAATATTACGACTTAGTAGCTCTTCATAGTCACGCCAGATTTCACAGGCACGAGCGAACGAGACGTTTGGATACACGCCAAGCGATATACGTTTATTTTTTGAGTGAGTAGGAGAAAGGTAGCGATAAACCCAAGACTTAGTGCCGTTAGGTCTGACCATGAGATACAGCATGGGATAGTTTTTGACAGAGACTAGATATTCTTTGTCATTAGCTTTATGGCTGCTAATACTGCGATCAGAACTGATAGGTTTGCGTGCTTCCATAACTGACACCCCAATGTACATTTAAAAACCAGTGTACATAGTAGTGTACATCAGATGCATGGATTGGAATAGATATTAAAAGACAGTATAGAACGCCAGATACAGCAAAGCCCCTGATATCAGGGGCTTTAGATGTTCTATAAGATAGTATAGGACTATGTAATGGTACCCGGAGCCGGACTTGAACCGGCACGCTATTGCTAGCGAGGGATTTTAAATCCCTTGTGTCTACCAATTTCACCACCCGGGCAAAACTTGTTTTATCTAATATGTAAACTAGCTGATAGACCATCTAGTTACTAGATAAGTGCTCGCTATTATAGTCAGTTATGATAATAATGCAAGCTTAAATTAACGTAAAGTTAATAAATAATTGGAGGCTGGAGTCGGAATCGAACCGGCGTTAACGGAGTTGCAGTCCGCTGCATGACCACTCTGCCATCCAGCCAATCAAGGTCGCCTATATTAGCAAAAATATAGTAAATTACAAGTCATTTTTTCATTAAAAACAGATTATTTACTAGCTTGTATATTTTTCACCATCATTTATGGTTATTCACGCCAATAAATGCCCTAATTTATCATCACTATGTACCTTCCTAGTGAAGATAAAACAAGATAGCGCTATTAAATTAAGTGCTACTTACTAAACAATATCTTCATTATTAAGTTTGGCTTTTTTGATATCACGATACGTGGCGGTACAAATTAATATCAGTACACCAAGTGTTATGGCGGGCCAGATTAAAATATAAGTGCCGTAGATAAAGACGTTATCCATAATTATATCCTTATAGTATTTTTAGCAGTTTACGCTTAGTCAGTGCTATTAAGTTTTTCAGACTGACTAAGGGTTATTTATATAAGACAGTTTTTAGTTAACACAATTTAAATCTTTGATACTTGTGAAGCCTCAGGTTTTTTATCGTAATCACCCACACGTTGTTTGATTAAGTCAAAGTCAAAATGTTCGTCACCCATCAGGCTGACTATCACACAGACGATAGTACTGGCGCCATAAGCGGTCAGTGAGGCGAGTAAAACCATGTATTGACGCAAGAAGCCAGTGGCAAATATTAACATCAGTACTAGCGTAATCGCAGCGGCACCCATGCCAACCTTACGACCTAAAAAGCCAAAGACCATCAACCCAATAACGACAGCACCACCGACACTAGCCAATATTTCAAAGAATAGAGCTGTGAACCCCGTAATAGGTATTAATTCAAAGCGTGCCACACAGAATAAGAGGAGTCCGACGATGACAGCAGCAGTAAATGCGGTATTGGTCACACGATTCCAGAACACACTGGCGATGACAGGGAATACGATCGCACCCCATAATGCGCCAACGAAGACTAGCATTACTAAAATATCGAGCTTAAAGCTGGCAAAAATCAGTCCTGCGGCTGTTGCGACAATCATCGTGCTACGACCGACAAGCATCATAGTTTTGGGTTTAACTTTACCTTTTTTAGCAATATTTTTGCCGTAGACATCCGCCATCATAATCGTTGAGAGCGCTGACAAGTCTGAGTCAGCCGTTGAGGATAGCGAGCCAATGACTAAAATAAAGAATAAGGCAATAAAGACAGGATGCAGGTAGGTACTAACCATTTGTGGAATCAGGTTATTCATGTTGCCATCAAGTGGCTCGATACCTATAGTGACCGCCATTAATCCAATCATACCCAAGCCAATGACGATACCAGCATAGCCAACAGTAGCAGTGACAAAAGTTGCTTTAATTTTAGTTTTGTCAATTGCAAATAAGCGCTGAGTGATGGTTTGATTGCCGATAGCGTATGCTAATACTGCAACAAAATAAGGTGCTCCTTGCTGAAAAAATGCTTCAGAAGAAAAGAAATTTTGCTGCTCCAGTGTAAGATTGGACAGTCCCTCAACCATCACCTCAGGTCCACCCATAGAAAATAGTACCGCCGGAATAATGACGACACCAATGGCCATCAAGGCGACTAATTGAGCAAAGTCAGTGAAGACGGATGCGCGAAACCCTGACGTTAACGTATAGCTTAGGACGCCGATACCTGCGATCATTACCCCTGTTTGGAATGATAATGGTGACAAAACTGAAACTAAGGCTCCAGCAGCGGTAAAGTTGACCATCAAGCTAATTAAGCTGCCCATAATATTGGATATTGCTAAAATTAATTGGCTTGATGAACCATGACGGGCGTGAATGAGTTCACCTAAGGTATGACCATCTGGCGCCAACTCACGAAAGCGCATACCAAAAGGGTAGATGAACAAAATCATTAAGGCGCCCCAAAAGCCATAATGTATCGGCCCTGACACTCCATATTTATAGCCGGAGGTAGCAGCAGCATAAAATGATGCCGCCCAAATCCAAGTGGCGGTCATACTAGCTGCACCCATACCAAAGCCAACACCGTGACCTGCGACCATAAAACCAGAAGTCGTTTCTTTGTCTTTTTTGATTAATAAAGACAGTAGGTAGGTGCCGCCATAAAATGCTAACAACAATAAAATAATGGTTAATGATGAAAATTGGAACAATGACTCAGTTTTCAAATTCATACCTCGCAATTGTTTGGATTAATAAAGTTTAGTAAAATTAAAGATACCAAACCTTTCGGAATATAATAAAGCCTACAAACTCTCATACTGAGTGAAATGTATGTGGCTAAGATAAATAGCAAAAACATCAACGATAGTGATAAGCAAATGCTAAGTGTTGTGCCGCTGTCTTAATGACTCACATCGTGCTAAATCAAAGAGACAGGGGCTACTCTTAATAGGCATGAGTTAATGGATAAACCACCACGCTATTAATATGCATACACAAAGGTAGCTGAGTGCTAGAGAAGGCTCATATGATGAGCGTCTATAGCAAAATTACGAATAGGCACTAAGCCATGGTGACATGACTTGAGCTAGGTTTAGACAGCCTTATCAGCTGTAATACGCAGTAGTTAAGCGATTTTCATTTGACTACTGCAATTGATGCATCATCTGTCATTTACATACTAAGCAATGTGCGGTCTGAATTGTCAGCACAATAGAGGTAGCATCATAAAAAAGACAGATCTGTTAATTGTATGTAACGTGTTCGTGAGGTAAGGGTAACCTATTATCTCTCTAACCTCAAATTTTAGACGATATTTATCAGGGTCTGTTAAATATTCAAATAGTAGGGCTGTTGATCGCTAAAATTTTACCCAACACAAGCCGATGATAATGTTGAGACCTTAACTAGAATAGCTTAACATCGGAGGTTTAAGGCTAGCTATAAATAGGTGGTGGTGGAAGGTATAGGCATGAAGGGGTGAGAAGTAATGAGATGGTTTGGAAAGTTATTATTTGTACTGAGGACACATTTTAGTTTTTGTATTGAACATTTATTGAATCGACTATAACCATAATGTTTAGAAGGGTCAGATACCTGAATAGTAAGTCACTCTGTCATTACGTAAGAAGCCTGCCAAACCTAGTCCATAACGTTCAGCGACACGTACAGCCGTACTAGTAGGCGCAGACATGCCAATCAACCAAGGTATACGTCCGCGCACAGACTTTTGCACCAGCTCAATCGATAACCGTGAAGTCATTAGAACGCAGTCGATATCGATTTTTTGTCGTAGCTGCCAACCAATCAGTTTATCAAGGGCGTTATGGCGTCCCACATCTTCAAATAGATATAACTGGTCATTATGCATCGTGGCGGCGGCATGCACAGCGCCGGTCAATTGATGCGTATGCTGTGTGGCATCAACTTGTTGTCGCATTTTCAATAAATAATCTAGACTGGGTATGGTCGGTTTATTATTTGAGTGGTTTTTATCCCTGTCTTGGATATAGGCACTCAAATCGGGTAGTGCCTGTGTCAATCCAGTGATGCCGCACATACCGCAACCTGTACGCCCTGCGAGCTGACGTTTTTGGGCTTGAATACGCTGATGACAGCGTTGATTCAATACTAGCTCGACGATATAGATATCATAGTCTTGTAACTGCTTTAAGGTTTGTTCGAGGTTTTCAGGTTCAAGATCAACGGTGTTTTTCTCAAAGGTGACAGGCTTATAGCTTACGGTATCGGTCAGCTGAGTGACCTCCCAATCGAGCAGTTCGTGGCTGTGCTGGATTAGGCCTTCGCTAAATAAAAATCCAACAGCCAAATACTCTAGTTGATGAGGACTGGCCATCAGTACAGCGTAGTGAATACCATTGATAATGATGGCAACCGCAGCCTCTACAGCGAGGCTAGCTGGTTGACAATCAATATGTGCTCCATCGATATTATCACCGTTTTGACTGGCTGATGCATAAGAATGCTTTTGCGACAAATGAGTACGAACCAGTGGTGACATAGGTTTATTTATGGCTGTCTTTGTTACTTCCACTGTCTTGCTTTCATACTGTTGCTTACTGGTTCGCTCATTATCTTTGACAGGGTTTTTAGTCATCATCATGGTTCGTATATTATCTTACTAACAGTATTGTTTCGGCGTCTTTATCACGAACATTGTCATTATTTGACGACCCATTTATCACTTACTATGCAGGCTCAGCCGTGCTTGCATCGACGCGTTGCAGGACGACCGTCGTCGATTTATACGCTGGTATATGCGAATCTGGTGCATGGGTGTTCAAGTCAAACAAGTCATTGCATTCAGGATAATAAGCGGCAACGGCGTTGGACGCAATATCCATTTCAGTCAATACTAGTGGCCCAAGTATGCGAGGTTGGTCAGTGTTATTTGGACTAGCGTACCGCGTCACCATGACGCTGTCTCCTTTTTGCCAACCTAAACGGCTTATCTCATCGGGATGCATAAACAAAACATCACGGCGATTGGCTTGACGATAGCGATCTTTAAACCCAAAAATCATAGTGTTGAATTGGTCATGACTGCGGACACTGGTCAATTGCCAAATTTTTTGCTCGTTATTTTTTACGTTACCGTTTATGTTGTCTTGTACAGGGTTGCTGCTATCTGTGTTCTGACTCTCATTAAAGACAGATGTCGTTTCTGCCATCTGTGCAGCGACATAGGTAATTGGATATTGCGGCACTTCAAACTGTGCTTTGCCACTATCTGTATTCCATACACGATGACGGGCTGAATGGTACAAATGAAAGCCTCGTTCAGTAGTACGAATACGTTGATTAAAGTCTTCAAAGCCATCGATAGCTTGGGCGACATAGTCACGAACGACGTCGAAGTCTTCGCTCATTGCTTGCCAAGGAATAGACGAGTCAGCGCCAAGTACGTGCGTTGCGATATCTGCGACAATTTGCGATTCAGACTTTAATGTGTCACTGACAGGTTTGAGGTTGCCTTGTGTTGGTACAATCTGACACATGGAGTCTTCGATAGTGGCAAACTGCTCACCTTTATCAGTGATGATGCGCTCGCTGCGTCCTAAACAAGGTAAGATAAGGTTGTTTGAGCTTGGGTATAGCATGGTTTCATTGAGCTTGGTACCCACAAAGATATTAAGCTGTGTTTTGGTCAATGCTTGTTGAATGGCAGTGGTATCAGGTGCTGCCACGGCATAATTACCTCCCATGCCCATGAATATCTTTATTTTACTGTCAATTAATGCTTTTGCGCCTGTTACCACATCGAAGCCGTGTTTTTGCGGCATAGGTTTTTCAAATACTCGTTCTAGACTGTCGAGGAGCTTTTGAGCGGGGCGCTCATGAATACCCATGGTACGGTCGCCTTGCACATTAGAGTGACCACGGACAGGAGATGCACCGCCACCATCTACACCAATCATTCCCATCAGTAATAATAGATTGGTAATCATTGCTACGTTGTCGTCACCTTGTACGTGTTGGGTGATGCCCATACCCCATGTGCAGATAGTCGCTGGACTGTCAGCGACCAGTTTAGCCAGACCGATGATTTCCGCTTGAGGAATACCACAACCGAGCTCTATATCCGCCCATGTTTGCTCTGTAAGCCACTGTTTTAATGGTTCAAACCCTGAAGTATGGGTCGCAATGAAGTCATAGTTGATTTTATCGTTTTCAATCAGCCATTTAGCGATACCTGTCAATAATGCCGCATCCCCACCGATCTGAAGTTGAACCACTTCATCGACCATGTCATTGCTTTGACCTGCTGCCATATGTGTGGGCTTCTGCGGATTTCTAAATTTACTTAGACCTTGTTCGCGCATGGGGTTAATCGAGATGATTCGACACCCTTGCTCGTGAGCGTGAGCAAGCATTTCTAGCATGCGTGGATGATTGGTCGCTGGATTTTGTCCAAACATCAATATCAGCTTGGCTTGCTCAAAATCTTCTAACTTGACCGTTGCTTTACCAATACCCAACTGCCTACCTAACATGACCGAGGTGGGCTCGTGACACATGTTTGAGCAATCGGGTAGGTTATTGGTACCGAAACAGCGTACGAACAGCTGGTACATAAAGGCAGGTTCGTTGGTGACACGGCCTGAGGTATAAAAAAGTGCCTCATCTGGTGAAGCTAGTAGCTTAAACTGCTCAGCGATACGTTGGTACGCAGACTCCCAAGAGATAGCGACATAGCGATCTTGTGTGGCATCGTAATATAATGGCTCGGATAACCGGCCACTGTGTTCTAGCTCGTAGCCTGACCATCCTTGTAGTTCGGTGACCGTATGTCGTGCAAAGAATGCAGCATCGGCTTTTTTGGTCATGGTCTCGCTGGCAAGTACTTTGATGCCATTCTCACAAACATCGATGGCTTTATGGGATTTGTGGTCGGGCCAAGCACAACCAGGACAATCAAAGCCACTTTTGGGTTGGTTACTTTGGAATACACTGGCACTACCACGCAAAAAAGTCTGGTAATCCATTAGTTTACGAGTAGAAGAAAATAGTGCAGGCCAACCGGCAGCAGGATGAGAGTATATAGGGATTTTGCGCATGACAGACCTCACAGTTAAATGGCAATAACTAAGCTGTATAACACTTATATGATATAAGGGGTTGCTAGGGCGTGTCTTCAATTTGAGTATGAAACTTCACATAAGCT
This sequence comes from Psychrobacter sp. FME13, assembly GCF_014861395.1. Lineage (GTDB taxonomy): Bacteria > Pseudomonadota > Gammaproteobacteria > Pseudomonadales > Moraxellaceae > Psychrobacter. The sequence continues at coordinate 13,182 of NZ_RRYV01000055.1, forward strand.
AAAAATCGATAATTGCTTGCCAAACTGCATTAAGTCGTTTCGTTAATATATCGGTATTACAGTCTTTGCTGAACTACATTTTTTGGCTACAGTTTGTCTTTTTTAATGAGGACACGTGCTAGTTGTTTTAGACCGTTGACTATGATAACAAAAAAATCTTTAAGAAAGATTAGTTTCCTTAAAGGTTTTTTATAATAAAAGGGTTTGATACCAGTAAGATAAAAATAGTCATTTATCTGATAATTCATCAGGCATTACGCCAGAATTGCTTATCGCTCATATTATTAACAACACAGACCGTGCACGCAATTTCTGTGCTCTTTGAGTAGTAGCATGTCAGTGAGTTGCTTCAAAAGTTAGTATTGCTTAATTCTGAATATTCAAAATACTTATATCTATGAAAGTAATCATAAAAAAACGCCCATTTACAGGGCGTTTTTTATTTTAGAATTCAAATGTGATTGTTTTATAAATCAACTCAAAATCAAACTGTCATCTTCGACTTTTTCGCCGCGTGTTTGCTCAAACATATCTAGCAAATCATGCACAGTCATACCTTTACGAGCATCACCAGAGACATCTAATACCACTTGGCCTTGATGCAGCATAACGGTACGTGTGCCATGCGCTAATGCTTGTTGCATCGAGTGTGTGACCATCATTGTGGTCAGCTTATTGTCCGTTACAATCTTATCAGTCAGCTCTAGTACAAAAGCAGCTGTTTTGGGGTCAAGTGCCGCAGTATGTTCATCTAATAATAGTATTTTAGAGGGCTGTAACGATGCCATGAGTAGACTGACGGCTTGTCGTTGACCACCGGATAATAGACCCATACGGTCGGTCAGACGGTTTTCTAGTCCAAGCTTTAGAACGGAGAGTTTTTCTCTAAATAAGTCTCGGTTGCTTGGGTTGAGTGCAAAACTTAAACCACGTTTGCCACCACGCTTATAAGCCAGTGCCATGTTTTCTTCGATAGTGAGTGCTTCACAAGTTCCAGCCATTGGATCTTGAAACACACGGGCAACCCAATGCGCACGTTGGTGTGCTGTTTTTTTGGTGACATCAATACCGTTCAATGAAATACTGCCACTATCTACGCGAGTAGTACCGCTTACTGCATTCAAAAAAGTAGATTTACCAGCACCATTGGTACCGATGACAGTCACAAATTCACCATCTGCAATGTTTAAATTGATACCGCGTAGTGCAGGGTTTTCAATGGGCGTTCCGGGATTAAAGGTCAACCGCAAATCTGTAGCTTGCATCATAATCATTATTCCTTATGGTTGCACATTGACATTAAGCTCGAACTTTACGACTTAAGAATTTATTTTTCGCTTTTGGCAATACCAAGGCAAATACCACGAGTAGCGCTGTAATCAAGTTCAAATCCTGCGGGCCAAAGCCAATACTACGCAGCGTATCACTCGATAGCGCGACCTGAATAAATAGCTTGTACAGCACAGCACCGACGACCACAGCAAAGGTAATCAGCCAGATACGCTTGGCAGGTATAATGGTTTCGCCGATGATGACCGCTGCTAGACCGATGACAATTGTACCGATACCGATAGAAATGTCTGCGCCACCTTGGGTCTGTACAAACAGGGCGCCTGCTAGTGCGATCAGACCGTTAGAGACTGCCATACCGACGATGGTCATCCATGAGGTATTGATGCCTTGAGCCTGAGCCATTCTTAGGTTTGAGCCAGTTGCACGCATCGACAGACCTGATTCGGTACTATAAAACCAGTTTAAAAACAGCATAGCCAGCAGCACAACCATACCGATAATTAAACAACGCATCCAATAACCATTGCCATCGGTCACCAAGGCGCTAAACACCGTAGTTTCACCCAATAGCGGTAAGTTTGGTGCGCCCATGATACGTAAATTGACAGAGTAAAGCGCCACCATCACTAAAATACTGGCAAGCAGTTGCAGGATACCAAGTTTGACATGCAACCAAGCCGTGACGATACCAGCGACTGCGCCTGCCAACATGCCAAACGCACAGGCTAGCCATGGGTTGATACCAGCGATGATGGATATACCAGCGACTGCACCACCTAGTGGAAAGCTACCATCAGCGGTTAAGTCGGGGAAATCTAGCGTACGAAACGAAATCAGCACACCAAGTGCAACGAGGCCATAAATTAGACCGCTTTCAAGCGCACCAAAAAAAGCAATTAAGGACATAAGAGATCAGTAAGTCATAACCAAGCGTTTAGTGAATAATATTCTAGTGATATATTCTCTAATCAATCCTATATAAATCAGATACGGCATCAAGCTTGTTTAGTCTACTAATTGTAGTACTTTCACTCGTCTGCTTTGTATCTCAATTATCTTGAACTGACTGTATCAATGAATATCAGCTAAACAGCTAAGCGGTGAATTTAACAGATTAAGCAATCTGCGGTTAGGGTAAACCAAAACATGTCACGATGAACGACTATCATAAGTTACCTTGGTTCAAAGCTTTGATATAAAAGATAGCTCATTTAGAAAGCACACAACATACTTGATATTGACTAAGTGCTTTATAAATAAGCCAAATAAAAATGTTTAAGCAGTAGTATTTAAAAAAATCACTTAAACAACAGTCTCTTAAACAAGAATCCCAGCCTACTGGTTCATAGCTGGGTTTCTTGTTTAAATGTTTATTTATGGCTGTATTATAGGCCAAATATAAAAGTGCGTTATTCTACCACTTCTTTTGCATTATCGATAACGGCTTGTGGCAATGTGATACCTTCAGCGGTGGCATTTGTTGGGCTAACATATAAATTAAGTGCTTGTGGCGTATAAACTGGAATCTCGCCTGCTTTTTCGCCGTTTAAAATACGCACGACAATTTTACCTGTTTCGCGTCCCAATTGATAATAGTCAACGCCTAATGCCGCCACTGCACCACGTGCAACTGAGCTAGTATCAGAGGCAATGAGTGGGATTTTACTTTCTTTGGCTACTTGAAACAGTGACTCATACGCTGATACCACATTGTTATCTGTTGAAGTGTAAATCATGTCGACTTTACCTTCTAGACTACGCGCTGCCATTGGAATATCGTTACTACGCTGGGCAGGGGCTTCAAGCACATTGATACCAAGTGGTGTTAGCTTTTCTTTTAGATTTTTGAGAATAATGGTTGAGTTTACTTCGCCTGGACTATAGACATAACCCACATTTTTGAGGTTAGGAATGATCTGGCGCATTAACTCGATTTGTGGCTCGTAAGGAAGCGCATCAGAGCCGCCTGTGACGTTGGTACCAGAACCATCTAATTTAGGTACCAATTTGGCTTCGACTGGGTCGGTCACAGCAGAGAATACCAAAGGAATGGTACTGGTAGCAGCTGCAACCGACTGTGCTGATGGTGTACCAATGGCAACAATAACATCTGAGCTGTCTGCCACAAACTGTTTGGCAATCTGCCCAGCTGTTGCAGTATTACCCTGTGCGCTTTGGAAATTAACGGTTAGGTTTTCACCGTCTTTAAAGCCCGCCTCATTTAGCTCATCGATGACACCCTTGCGTACATCATCAAGCGCTGGATGCTCAACAATAGCTGTAATAGCGACATTTTTCATCTCTGTTGCGGCATCGCCAGTGGCACTGTCAGCACTAACAGTATCTTGTGCTGATTGATTACAACCAGTCAAAATAGCGGTACAGACGCCGCCTAATAATAGTGCCTTACTAAAATTAAAATGACCAAAACGGTTTTGATACAACATGGGTCTCACTCCTAAAAGCAATAATGTGTCCATACATTATTTAATGGGTAAATAAAGGTTAAAGCACATCATTTATATAGATGGCAAAGTGTTACTTAAGTTAGTACTACTTATCAGTACTCTGCGCTTCTTTATCAACATTGATGGCATTTTTTAACAAGTCATCTGTCAAGCTTACGCCTTGTTCTGCACCGTGTTTTGGGCTTGCGTATAAAGTTAAAGTATTCATGACTTCAGGCTTGATTGTATTGATAGCTTCACCATTGAGCACACGATAAACCATCTTGCCTGTGGTACGACCAAAGTCATAGTCATTGACACCAAGTGCCGCAGTAGCACCGCGTCTCACACTAAACTCATCTGAGGCAATAATTGGAATATCTAGCTCATTGGCGGCACCTGCCATGGCTTCAAACCCAGAGACGACATTATTGTCTAAAGAGGTGTAAATAACATCAGCGCGACCAGAGAGGCTGCGTGTTGCCATAGCAACATCCGTTGGACGATTGGCGGTCACATCTAATATCTCAAGTCCACGTGCTGGTGCAAGTTCTTTAAGCTGATTGAGTACCACTACAGAATTAATTTCACCTGGGCTATAGACGTAGCCTATGGTTTTAGCATTGGGTACAATTTTTTGAATATTGTCTAACTGCGGCGCAATAGGAAGCTCACTAGATAAGCCTGTCACATTAGATTGGATAGGTACCGCATTTGCATCGATAAGCTTTGCGGCAACAGGGTCTGAGATAGCGGTATAGATGACGGGGACAGTTTTGGTTGAGGCCACGATTGATTGAGCAGAAGGTGTTGAGATTGCCACGATGGCATCTGGATTGTCTCCTGCGAACTGTTTGGCAATCTGACCCGCAGTCGCTGTGTTTCCTTGTGCGCTTTGGAAGTTAATCGTTAGGTTTTGACCTTCGATATAGCCATTATCAGCTAACTCATCTATGATGCCGCGACGCATCTCATCTAGAGAAGGGTGTTCGACGATTTGAGTGATGGCCAATGTTTTGGCGGGCTTGTCAGATGTGGCAGCGTTATTGGCTGTGGCGGTATCATCGGTATTTGAGCAGCCTATTAGGCCAAGAGTACTGATGGCACCAATAGCAACGCTGCACAGGCTTAAGCGTAGAGTAGAAGTAATGGTCATTATTAGTCTGGCTCATAGGTTAGAGAATGCAGGTTAGCCGAATGACAGCAGTATCAGTTCTGTGATGTCAGTTCTGCGATAGTAGGCTAACATTGGGGTGATCAATTTTATGATCATGATGGCTATATTATGACAGCAATGTAACTTATCGCAATAAAAAATTAAGGAGTCTTAGTCATAGCCATATTTGGAAAGTTGATTATTATTAATACCCCACTCTCAACTTGAAATAAGCAAATCAAACTGAAGAGGCGGGTTACCAAGTTTTTTATTGAGTACAAAGCACAGATTATGCGACAGAATCTTACGAATCAATCGATGAGACAAATGCCATAAATCTCTTGCTCGTACCTTTTGTATATTAAATCGTTCTGATAACTGACCAATGACTGTTTCAACGATACGGCGGGCTTTCATTAGCCGTCTTACCACAGGTTTGGGTCTATCTTCTTTCATATTAGCTCTGAGTGGCGTTTGTAAATCTACTCCTTGAGCGTCGTAGTACGATGTCAGACTCGGGCTGATATACCCTTTATCAG
>NZ_RRYV01000056.1 GCF_014861395.1 Psychrobacter sp. FME13
CTGATAAAGGGTATATCAGCCCGAGTCTGACATCGTACTACGACGCTCAAGGAGTAGATTTACAAACGCCACTCAGAGCTAATATGAAAGAAGATAGACCCAAACCTGTGGTAAGACGGCTAATGAAAGCCCGCCGTATCGTTGAAACAGTCATTGGTCAGTTATCAGAACGATTTAATATACAAAAGGTACGAGCAAGAGATTTATGGCATTTGTCTCATCGATTGATTCGTAAGATTCTGTCGCATAATCTGTGCTTTGTACTCAATAAAAAACTTGGTAACCCGCCTCTTCAGTTTGATTTGCTTATTTCAAGTTGAGAGTGGGGTAATATAACGTAAGTGAGTCTTATCATGAGCCAACCAAAACAAGAAAAATCGCTAAATATACTCGTCATTATGGATCCTATTGAGCAGGTTAACTATAAAAAAGACACCAGCCTAGCCATGATGTGGGCCGCTCAAGATCGCGGACATCAGCTTGGTTACTGTCAGATTCATGACTTGTGGTTGGACCGTGGTCAGTTGATGGTTGATACACAGCCGCTTAAAGTGAAGCGTGATCCTACAGATTTTTATACATTGGGCGATAAAGCAACAGGGCCAGTGGGCGACTATGATGTGATCTTGATGCGTAAAGATCCACCGTTTGATATGCGTTTTATCTATACGACCTATATGCTCGATCATGCCAAAGCTGCAGGCGTATTAGTGGTCAATGATCCACAAGCGATTCGTGACTGTAATGAGAAACTGTTTGCCACTTGGTTTAGCAACTATATGAGCCCAACGATTGTGACCAGCAAACAAGCACATATTCGCAAGTTCATCACTGAGCAGCAAGACGTTATCGTCAAACCGTTAGATGGTATGGGCGGCACAGGGATTTTTCGTTTAACTGCTGATAGTCCCAATATTGGTGCCACGCTTGAGATGCTCACAGAGCTTGAAACATTACCCATCATGGCACAGCGTTATCTACCAGAAATCAAAGATGGTGACAAGCGTGTACTCATTGTCGATGGGGTAGTAGTGGACTATTCGTTGGCTCGTATTCCGAGCAAAGGCGAAACCCGAGGTAATCTGGCTGCTGGTGGTCGCGGTGTGGCTATGCCGTTAACGGACGTTGAGCGCCAAGTAGCTGAAGTGGTTGCACCGATCGTTAAGGAAAAAGGTCTAATGTTCGTTGGTTTGGACCTAATCGGTGGCCGTATCACTGAGATTAATGTCACTAGTCCGACCTGTGTACGCGAGATTGATGATCAGTGCGGTACAGATATTGCAACCGACTTTATCATTGCTATTGAAAATAAATTGGTCATTTGAGCAACTGAGTGCTGGCTCTAGCAATAATAGAGTGATTTATTTTTAAGGTATCTGAACAATGGTAAAAAATGGTTATGCTAGTATGTTGTATTGATACGCTATAAATAAGAGCGACTTTATCATTGTCTCACCATGTTTATCAAAGCCAAGTCGCGGTTACTCACGACTTGGATTTTTGTTATTGATAATGAATAAAATACTATATATAAGCTCACTATTTACACTATACTATGCGATATTTTATAGAGTCGTTATTTGTTGATGATTTGAATGTTGGTAGAGTAATAAGTTCTTTATATAAACAAAAAAGATAGGCAGATATACATGAAGACACCGCATATATTAATGATGGCTGCTGGTACAGGCGGGCATGTTTTCCCTGCATTGGCAGTGGCTGAAGAATTGACTCAGCGCGGTGCTGTTATCCATTGGTTAGGCACCCCAAATGGTATGGAAAATGGCTTGGTTCAACCAACTGGCTATAGTTTTCATGCTATCGACATGCAAGGGTTACGTGGTAAGGGAATAGGGCGCTTATTAAAGCTGCCAGTGACTTTGTTGGCAGCGACGATGGCTGCTATAAAAGTAATTCGTAACAATCAGATTGATATTGTTGTCGGCTTTGGTGGTTATGTGACCGCGCCTGGTGGTATTGCCGCACGGTTGACCAAGACGCCACTGATTATCCATGAGCAAAATGCCATCGCTGGCATGAGTAATCGTTATTTGTCTAAGATGGCGACCAAAGTATTGCAAGCCTTTGAGGATACGTTTGCCAATAGTGAGCTTGATGCAAAATTAGAGACAGTTGGTAATCCAGTACGTAATGCTATTACTGGGGTCGATGAACCAACCGTGCGCTATGATGTCAATGATAGCTCACCGCTTAAATTACTTGTGGTTGGTGGCTCACTTGGCGCGCAAGTATTGAATGAGACAGTGCCTAAATCATTGGCACTGATGAATCATGCTTTTGAAGTGCGTCACCAATGTGGTCGTAATAATGAGGCAGCCACACAAGCGGCTTATGATGAGCAGGATTTAAGCATTCATAAGTTTGTCGTACAGCCGTTTATCGATGATATGGCGGCAGCATATAATTGGGCTGATATTATTGTTTGCCGCGCAGGTGCATTGACGGTGACGGAAATTCAGAATGTCGGTATCGCCGCTATTTTTGTGCCGCTACCACATGCCGTTGACGATCACCAAACTGCCAATGCTAAGACACTAACTTCACATGATGCCGCGATTTTATTGCCCCAGTCAGAGCTTACGTCACAGCGTTTGAGTGAAGAGCTTTCTTCCCTTGATAGAGCGAGCTGTTTAGCAATGGCCAAAAAAGGTCACGCTCTTGCCAATCGCAGTGCCAGTAAGCAGGTTGCTGATATTATTTGGCAAGCCCTATAGTTTGTGATTCTATCAGCGGCTATTTTTATGACCAATTATTTTAATTTACTACATTTTACTCGCCTTTAATAAAGAGAATTTCTTATGCCTACTTCTGCAAAAGCTTTACCTAAGCGTTTGATTGAAATACCAGAAATGCGCCGTATTCAGCATTTACACTTTGTAGGTATTGGTGGTTCAGGAATGTGTGGCATTGCAGAGGTGATGAGTAATCAAGGGTATGAAGTCAGTGGATCTGATATTGCTGAGAGTGTAGTTACACGTCGTCTACAGCAAATTGGTATTGATATATCCATTGGTCACGACTCAAAAAACATCGCCAATGCGGATGTTATCGTCGTATCATCAGCGATTGACCGTAGTAACCCTGAGATTAAAGCTGCGCTTGAGGCACGCTTGCCAGTGGTACGTCGCGCGGATATGCTGGGCGAGTTGATGCGCTATCGCCACAGTATTGCTGTTGCAGGTGCTCATGGTAAGACCACAACGACTAGTTTGCTCACTACGATGATGGCAGAAGGTCAGCTCGATCCTACATATGTCATCGGTGGTAAATTAAATGCCTCTGGTAAAAATGCGGCACTAGGTAGCAGTCGTTTTTTAGTTGCAGAAGCCGATGAATCTGATGCATCTTTTTTATCTTTGCACCCTATGGCTGCGATCGTAACTAATATCGATCAAGATCATATGGAAACCTATGAGAACAGTTTTGATAAGCTAAAAGCGGCTTATATTCAGTTTTTACAAAACATGCCGTTTTATGGTTTGGCAGTGGTATGCGGTGATGACCCAGAACTTTACGCGATGATTGATGACATCGGTCGACCTGTATTAACCTTCGGACTCGAGCCTTTTAATGATGTGCAGGGTATTGACCTAGTCACTGAAGGCACCAAGACGCACTTTACTGTTTTGCGCCGTGACCGTGAACCATTACGTTTGACACTCAATATTCCTGGTACTCACAATGTCTATAATGCACTGGCCGCTATAACCATGGCGACTGATGAAGGGGTCGATGATGCAGCGATTACCCGTGCACTTCAGAAGTTCGAAGGCGTTGGCCGCCGCTTTGAGCAGCAAGCTTCTGTAGATATTGATGATGGTAATGTTCTATTGATTGATGATTATGGTCATCACCCAAAAGAAGTCGATGCGACTATCAAAGCTGCCCGTCAAAGTTTCCCTGATCGTCGCTTAGTCATGTTATTTCAGCCACACCGTTTCAGTCGTACGCGTGACTGCTACGATGATTTTGTCGAAGTGCTATCAAGCGTCGATGAGCTATTATTATTAGATGTATATTCAGCAGGTGAAACGCCGATTGCAGGTGCTGATACCAAGTCGTTGGCACGTAGTATTCGTTTACGTGGTGAAGTTGAGCCGACGATTGTAGATAAAGACAATTTGGCGCCTGTAATGCAGCGTTTATTGAAAGCCAATGATATGCTGATTACCCAAGGTGCTGGTAATGTAGGACAGATCGCTGTTGATTTGGCTGCAAATAACCTTTACATCAAGTAAGCTAAAAGAACTTTAGGAACTGTCCTCATGACGACAAATAATGATCAGAAGAATACAAAACATGAAGCCATAGATACTGCTGAAAATGCAGGGGTTTCAAACAATATGAACAGTAATGTAAAAGATGCTAGTCAGTTTGGTAAAGTTGCAGTCGTCTACGGTGGCAGTAGTAATGAGCGTATTATTTCTTTAGACAGTGGTGCAGCGGTATTGCAAGCATTGCAGAACCAAGGAGTTGATGCCACGCATTTTGATCCTAAGCACCAAGACATCACTGAGTTACGTGCGTATGATCGCGTGTTCAACGTTTTGCATGGTCGCGGTGGCGAAGATGGTTTGTTGCAAGGCGTGTTGCAATGGTTTGATATTCCACAAACTGGTTCAGGAATCTTGGCATCAGCACTAGGTATGGACAAAGTACGCACCAAGCAGTTGTGGCAAGGTTGTGGTTTGGCGACAGCGCCCTTTTCATTACTGACCGCAGATACTGACTGGCAGCAAGTGGTCAACATGCTAGGACTACCATTGATTATCAAACCCGTTCACGAAGGCTCAAGCATTGGTATGACGAAAGTCAATAATCTTGATGAGCTTCCTGCTGCTTATGCAACTGCTGTGCAGTGCGGTGATGCGGTAATGGCTGAGCGTTGGATCACTGGGCGCGAGTTTACAATTGTCATCATCGATGATGAGGCGTATCCCGTTATTCGTCTAGAGCCCGCTGATATTACGAATTTTTATGACTTTGAAGCCAAATATAACCGTAATGATACGAGCTATTATATTCCTTGCGGGTTGAGCGCTACCGATGAAAAACATTTACAGGATTTAAGTCTAGCAGCATTTAGGGCTGTTGAAGCAAAAGGATGGGGTCGTATCGATGCTATGCAAGATGCTGCAGGAAATTTTTGGTTACTGGAAATCAATACTGTACCAGGTATGACTAGTCACAGCTTGGTTCCGATGGCCGCTAAGGCTCGAGGTATGGACTTTGATACTCTATGCTGGCATATTTTGGCGCAAACGTTATAGTGAAGTTTTCACTACTGGTACATATATTGATTTGAACAAGTCTAAAGCCTATTTCTATGTTAAAAATAGGGATACGCATATGTTAATGTATCGCTAGAACTGCTATACCACAGCTTCATGTAAACTTGTGTAAATTCGTTGTTACCAGTAAGCGTTAGGCTATTGTTTGATCATAAAATACGTTAATATTGTATGTTATAGGCCACTATGGGCAATGTTTATGTTATTTTGTGAATATAAGCCGTAAGTTAAGAAAAATGTTACGTTTAAATGTGTTTAATAGCATCATATAAATTGTTTTAGTCAAAGACTTTGATAATATATCGACTCAATAGGCTTCTGCGCACTATAGGCATACTCAAATTAATAATTAGCATGATCATTATTATGCAAATATAGGGGTAAAGGTCGTTATGGCTCAAACTGTCAACAAGGTAACTGACTTGATGAGTGATAAAACCCATCGCCCACAAAACAAGCTTCAAGTACCAAACACGGTCAGATATTTTTTTATGGCCATGGTACTAGGATTGCTAGTCCTAATATTGATTATGGGTGGGAAAGCATTACGTGATGCGCCGCCAGCTGCTATTCATGTCAATCATGAAGGTTTGACAGACGTTCAATATCGCTCATTGCAACAAATAATGGATCAGCAAGAGGTGAGTAGTTTTTTTACCTCTGATCTGCAGGCACTGAGAGATATATCCATTGGTCTGGCTTGGGTTGACCAAGTAAGCGTTTCTCGTGATTGGCAGCGTGGTATTGTTGTGACTGCATTACCGAAACAAGCAGTGGCTAATTTTGGTACAGAGCGTTTGGTTGATGCAAAAGGTGCTGTATTCGTTCCTGCAGATAGCAGAGACTTGAGGCAAGAAAAATTTGCTACTTTGCAAGGTGAAATACGTCAAGCACCAGTTATTATGCAGCAAATGCAGCAAGTCAATGATTGGTATTCGCCACTTGGTATGCAAGTCGAAGATATTATTTTGTCACCAAGAATGACATGGTTGATTCGTTTTGATAGTGGGCTACGTATTATTGTAGATAATGAAAATACCGCACAAAAACTATTAAATTTGAGTCAGTTGCTTAGTAACCAACTAAGCGAGCGTCAAGATGAGATTCAATCGGTAGATTTGCGTTATAAAAATGGCTTTACTATTTCTTAAAAAATAGTAGCGCTATAGATATATGAAAGAGTATAGATAGTAGAAAATAAAGAACGATGAAACTTTTTAGTTTTAGCAGTTTCGATAGTATTTAGCACTGAATACACTACATTATAGTGTATTGATAGCGCTTTTTTAAATGATCTAATGGAGACGTCATTTGGTCTCCTGTTTAGCGATAATAATTTGTCTGGTACCATGAAAAATACTGAAAATCTGGTTGTTGTCCATCTAAGTGCCACGGCAGTCTATGTCGTTATCGGTAGCGTTGTCTCTGCAAAAGACATCCGCATTTTGGGCGTGGGACAAGTTAAAAATAGTGGTTTTTATCAAGGTCAAATAAAGCATCGAGAACGTTTGCAGGGAGCTATTAAACAAGCTATTCAAGAAGCAGAAGATACAGCCAATTGCCGTGTACATAGTGTGTGGCTGACATTGGCAACACCTGAGTTATTTAGTAAAAATAGTGCAGGTGAAGTGCAAGTAGAGGATGACGTAGTACGTGCTAAAGATATGGTACAAGCTTTGTCAAACGCTAAGTCACGAGATCTACCATCAGACTATTACTTGATGCATTGTTGTCAGCAAGGTATTTATGTTAACGATCAAGATTTTATAGTTGATGATGCTATTGAGACAATGGCACATAACATTACTGTGATGTATCACATGATGATGATGCCAGTATCTAGTCGCCAAAATATTCAGAAGTTACTGCAAAGTTGTGACGTTGGTATTGATCATATCGTTTTTGATGCTGTGACCAGTGCTGAATATAGCCTAATGAGCGATGAGCGCCAACAGGGTGTGTGTTTGGTAGATATTGGTGCGAGCACCACCAGCATTTGTGTTTATAAAGAAAATAAACTGATATTTACCCATTGTATTGCGACTGGTAGCCATGAAGTTACTATGGATATTTCTGCTGACTTTGGTATCTCAATGATTGAAGCTGAAAAGCTCAAAAAGACTCATGGTACTGCTGATGTACATAGTGTTGATCCCAGCTCATTCTTTCTCTTTAAACCACAAGGGTCAGGTGACGAGATCAATATCAATATTTATAATTTAGCTCGTATTATTGAGGCTCGCTATATCCAAATATTTACGGAAGTTGCTCGTCAGCTACATGAGGCCGACTTAATTGGCTATATTGATAAAGGTATCGTTCTTACTGGTGGCGGTAGCGTGATCAAAGGTATGATACCTTTTGCTAAGAAACTACTCAAAATGCCAGTCGTGTTGACCAATACGCATCCTGCAATTAGTGCGTATAACCAGTTTGATAATGATGAATCATTCAAGCAGTTGAATATTCAGGTTAACGATCGTACTTATCAAACGGCATTTGGTACACTACTATATAGTCAAAGCGAGCAGTTCCGTCGTAGTGAAAAAAGCGAACCTGAAGCCCTTCAGGAAAATAGAGTCACGAGTATTTTTCAAAGTGCGGGGCAACGTTTTGCGAGTGTACTAAAAAAAATACTATAGTGTTTCTTGATAAAATGCCAAGAAAGCTAGCACTTTGTAGAATAGACCTAAATTATTTAAGCAAAAAATGAAGTAATATAAAAAGTAATGATTTGTGTAATGATGACCTATTGTCATCTACGCTAAAATATTAAGCCATAGCCCTATTTTATTTAAATACATTTATATATAGTATGTCGATAGTGCGCCATATGAGTGCGTTACCACGTATTAATCATCACGCTATCTGCAACTGGAGAATCTTTTTTATGTCAAAATACACCATGCCAGATGATAACCAGCTTCAAAATAACGGCCAAGCGAGCTTCACTGTATTCGGTGTTGGCGGCGGTGGCGGTAATGCAGTTGAACATATGGTACAACAAGGAATTAGAGGTGTAACGTTTGTTTGTGCCAATACGGACAAACAAGCACTTGATCGTCTAACTGCGCCGCATAAACTACAGCTGGGTGCAAAAACCAACCGTGGTCTAGGTGCAGGTGCAAACCCAGAAGTTGGTCGTGAAGCGGCAGAAAGCGAAGAAGAATCTATCCGTGCATTACTCGAACATTCAGATATGGTGTTTATTACGGCTGGTATGGGTGGCGGTACAGGTACAGGTGCAGCACCAGTGGTTGCTCGTATTGCTAAGGAAATGGAAGTGTTGACGGTAGCGGTTGTGACCACACCATTTAAATTTGAAGGCGGTAAGCGTATCAAGGCGGCGAAAGCCGGTATCGAGCAGCTAACTAACTTCGTTGACTCTATCATTACTATTCCAAATGATAAATTAATGAGTGTGTACGGCAATATTTCTATGCAAGACGCGTTTAAAAAAGCGGATGATGTACTACTGCATGCGGTGCAAGGTATTGCTGAAACCATCGCTAGCGAAGGTATGATTAATATCGATTTCAACGATATTCGTACTGCGATGACTGCTAAAGGTCATGCAATGATGGGTATTGGCCGTGCAAGTGGGGACGATCGTGCACGTCAAGCGACGGAAAAAGCCATCAGATCACCATTACTTGATGATTTGCGTTTAGAGAATGCTAAGGGTCTATTGGTTAACGTTATTTCTTCTGAGTCGTTATCGCTAGATGAAATGAGCAAAATCAGCATAATAGTGGAAGAGATTACTGATATTGATGATGCTCATATTTTTTATGGTTCAGTCATTGATGAAAAAATGGGTGATGATTTACATGTGACTGTTATTGCAACAGGTTTGACTTTAGATGAAAACGCCGGTAAGGAGCCTGAAGTAGCGGAACAAGTTGTACCTTCTGTGAACAGTACTCAGCCAGTTGATCCTAACTTGCATACCAGTGCGCTAAATAGCCAAAAACAGTCTCAAGCTAAGATGTATCAAGATAGTACTGTTCGTTCGAACCCATCACAAGAGCAGCCTAAAACTAAAACCAACAGTATTCAAGATTATCTAAAACGCCAACAAAATAAATAGTATTTTTAGGTATCATGAACTGCAAAAGCCAGCGTTAATCGCTGGCTTTTTTGTGGTTATAGATAAAGTATATCTGTTTGCAAAAGCGTTATTCTATGATCCTTGTAATAGATATAGTCGGTGAACTACTAAGTTGCTAGGGTGTTATACCTTCTTAGATATATTGCCTGTACAATCTGTAGTCGATTACCTTGTACCCATTTTAGATTTCTTTGACTATAGAGGTAGCATTTTAAGAATCACTAATTATTAACGAGTAGTAGCATAAGACATATCTCGATAATAAATATCGACTTTAATATGGCTACATACATAGGAATAATTATGTTTTTAGATCATGAAAATAGTTTCAGCTTGGTGTGATAAGTGTTATCAATCAAGGAGATAAGAAAAATAGCAGGTTTTAACTGTGGCGAACTAGTGGTCTGTAATGGTACACTATGGCAATTGTAACAAAATATGTGAGAAGACAGTCATGAACCAAAGAACTATAAAAACTGCGATAGCTGTGACAGGTACAGGTCTTCATAGTGGTCAGCCTGTTGACTTGGAGTTTCATCCACAGCCAGTGAATACTGGTATTGTTTTCGAGCGTTCTGATATCGAAGGCAGTCAAGCTATTCCAGCCAGTGCTTGTTTGGTACAAGATACCATGATGTCCTCTAATCTTGTATTTGGTGGTACACGGGTTGGTACGGTCGAGCATTTGCTGAGTGCGATTGCTGGACTTGGAGTCGATAATCTTTTAATCCGTGTTTCTGCCGCTGAAATACCTATTATGGATGGTAGTGCAGCGCCTTTCGTTGCACTGTTACTTGATGCTGGGTTGTGTGAACAAGAAGCTGCAAAAAAGTTCATTAAGATTGTACGACCAGTACGAGTGAAAGTGGATGATAAATGGGCAGAGTTGCGCCCTTATGAAGGGTTTGAGTTGAATTTTGAAATTGATTTTGATCATCCTGCCATCGATAAAGACTTTCAACATGCACAACTACAGTTTTCTACGCAAAACTTCATTGAGCAATTGAGCTCGGCACGTACTTTTGGTTTTTTACGTGATATTGAAGCACTACGTCAGAATAACTTGGCATTGGGTGGCAGTATGGACAATGCTATTGTTATTGATGAGGCAAACATTCTTAACGAAGAAGGTTTGCGTTTTAATGATGAGTTTGTTCGCCATAAAATTTTAGACGCCTTGGGTGATTTATATTTGATTGGTTATCCAATTATAGGTCGTTTTAACGCTTACAAATCTGGTCATGCGTTAAATAACTTATTGGTGCGAGAGATTTTATCTAACCATGATAACTTTGAAATTGTAACTTTTGATGACAATGTAACCTGTCCTATTGAATATTTACCGATGAAAGGGCTAGTTGTTGAAGCGTGAAGAGGGGAATATACAGGAAGTATCGAAACATTGACGCAATATTACATACGGCGTCTATAATTACATCTTTATAATATTAAAAAATATGAATACACACTCAATATTATTTTGATAGCTTTACTCTAAGCTAGAGTATGCAAAAGCTGTAGATAGTTTTTAAATCATCTGTTGGCTCTATTCATATTATGAATAGAGCCAACAGATGATTTTTTTTATTTGCTCCATTACAAACTTCCATTGTTTTTATTCGATTTTTACATTCTTATTTACATAACTTTACATTAAACAGCCGAGTCTTTTTAATGTTTTGCTAAGCGTAATAGTGCTTTTTTGAGGTTTTCATCAGTGGTGACATGCTCTGCAGCCTGTGATATAGTCCGTTTTATGTTTTGGCTAAGCACCTGATTTTCATTAGCTTTATCAGCCTTAGAAAATTCTGTTGAGAGTGTTGATGCTTGCTTAGATGAGTGATTATTATTCGATTTACTAACGACTACGACGCGGATTTTTTTGAGTTGTTTAAATGTAATTGATTGCTCTGTTAGTACTTGCAAATAAGCATTTTGTAGATAACGGATGTGATTCGCAGCAGTTATTGAGCCAACACTGAGTATTAACTGTTCAGAAGTGAAGCCTACGACCCAACAGGTATTGAGGATTTCCTCAGGTAGACAGTCTACCAATAGCTCTTTTACCTCATTGGTCGTTTGTATATATAGACGCATATTATCAGCAAGTGTTTGAGGTAGTGCGCTACCAGCAAAAGCTTGGTGATCGATAAGCTGGGCAAGCCGATTAGGTTGTTTTTTTGACATCGTAATGACTCATCTAATAGGTGACAAAATCGATACTCATAACAGATATGCTAAAGAGATATATGTTAAACGATTTGTGTGAGAGCTGACTAGTCAGATATTTATATCTGTATTAGTCATTACAGAAGAAAGAGCGAAATGTTGTAATTAGGATTTTATCATGTTTGTTTAATGATTATATCCTCCTAACTTAATTGATGCTTCGTTATGGATGACGAGCGGTCTGGTATTAACAATAGGTAGTAAATTTATGAAACAAGCTTTATTAATTTTGTCAGTATTGGGAATGGGTATAGCACAGGCAAATGGTGCTGTCGAAACCACCTTTCAGCCAAATAATACCTTGAGTCATAGTAGATCCACTGTTCCTACTGCGAACTACGCTTCTAGTAGCAACATCTATAGCACTAAAAGTGGTGCTCATGTATATAGTAATGATGAGATCAGCCAAGCCATCGATAGTTTAAGCGCACATGCTAAGCAAAAAGAATATCAGCTTGCTTCGTTGACCAGCCGTTTGTCTTATGAGCAGCGTCAGCAGCAAGCAAGTCTTGTTCCTGATCGTTATTCAGCGCCTGCTATTGCAGCAGCAAATGCATCGCGAGCTGCTTTATCTAGAAGTTCTGGTTATTGTGCTCGTTATGTACGTAAAGCACTGCAATCAGCTGGTTATGAATTTACGCCTAATCCTTCAGCCTATCAATACGCCTCTCGTGGCACGCTAGCGCAAGCTGGTTTTACTAAAATTAGTAACGATACGCAACCACAAGTCGGTGATGTGGTTGTTTACGATCGAACCTCAAGACGTCCACATGGTCATATTCAAATATTTGATGGTAATGACTGGGTATCTGACTTCCGTCAAAACAGTATAAGCCCATACAGTGGTCATCATAATTATACGACATGGCGTGATTCAAAATACGTTGATGATGCATCAAATCGTGGTATCTATCTTGCTATGGCTGACAAATAGTTAGTAGTCAGTTAGCTACGCATATGAGTGTATTCAATTGAACACTTTTTCTAGACTCAGTAATGTTGTTTATAACATTACTGAGTTTTTTATTTTGAGTAGCAGGTTTTAATTGAGAGTGTTAGGCTTTTTGTTGCTTGAGTATTGATTAGAAAAGGTGGTTTTAATAACCTAAGATGTGTCCTAGTTCTTATAACCATTGTTCGAATGAGAGTACAGCCTAGCCGAGTTAAATTTCACCTTTTGACCAGTAATGGCAATTATGAAAATCAGGCGGTGTCGGATGAGAGACTGCAAAGTATAGAGCAGTTTTATTTAGCCATAAAATAACACAGGGGTGTATGTACTCGATAGGCGTGCCATACATGGCATATTTGTTATTAGATACTTGGGTTATAGGTATATTGAAGCTTTGTTCAAAATCAATAGGTTTGGAGGTTTTCGATGAAGGTTCAGATGTCTTAGTTTGTGTTAGGGTTATGGCTGGTTTGATATAGCCGCTCCAATCAATAGAAGCACGTGTTTTATTGTCTGTTAGCATCAGAGGCGTAGGTGGCAGAATTACGGGCTTGCGGTAGCTTTCAAATTGATAAAGTGCATAACGACCGTCTGGACTGGCATTGATTTCAATATAGGGTGATGTGTTTTTATCTATACGATTGTTATTAATTAGATCGTCAGCGATAAAGCACTCAAGGCAAGTCTCCTCCCATAAGTAGTCAGCAAAGCCAACTTGCTCTACCTTCCAGGTTGGCCAGTTGAGTTGGCTTATCAAAGATGGAGTAGGTAAGCTAATTTGATAATTAAACTGTAAACACATTACTGGTTGGTGGATCACTGTAAGGCTAACAGCAATACGAATATTTTTTAGTTCATCTATAGTGCTATTAAGCTGTTTTGCATCAGCTACTATTGTGTCATTTGCTAAGCATAAATGAAAAGTTTGGCTCATAATTTGATAACGTCCAACATTTAAAAATAAGAATCATAAAATATCTTATCTGCTAACTGCTTTCATTTTTATAAAAAATTCTATTTAGGGTAAGCGATAAGTATGAAATAGGATATATATAGCATAAAAGCCGCGAGCAAAATTGCATCGCGGCTTTTATGTACTACCTAAATGATTTATCTGTCTGATAAATCATTTAGGATAGTAAAATGCACATTAAGTGGATATAAAAGAAATACTACGCGTGACGTGCGAGGTTAGACAGTTTCGGGTTGGCATTTGGGTTTTGGCGTAATAACAATGCCATACGACCGATAGAGTGAACCAAAGACGCATTCGCTGCTGCTGCAAGTTCAGCTCCCACGATGTCACGCTCTTCTTTTGTTCCTGCTGGCAGCTTTACTTTAATAAGTTCATGATCTGATAAAGCGCGATCGATTTCTTCAGTAATGGTCGGAGTGATACCTTTATTGCCAATCATCACAATTGGTTTGAGTTCGTGACCAATGCCTCTTAGGCGTTTGATTGTAGCATTATCGAGTTGCATAGAGTTCCTAGGTGTTGGTAAAAATAAAAGACAGTGCTATTAAAAGCAGTTGGTGACCATTATAGATAATCTATAGTCAGATTGCATGATATCAGCAGGATTTTGCACGATTTTACGTGATGAAAATGTTAAACTAAATATTTAGTCACATTATAAACGCTACTGTCTTATAAAACAGTGTTTTAACCCATAGAATTTGATCAGTTTGACACTATAAAATAAGTTTATGACCTGATTGATGATTGCTTTAAAATCATTGAGCTCATCTAAAAAATCTATTTGATAAATGAATGGCTATTGAATGAATATGTATTCATGTTTTGTAATGTAATAGGAGCAGGTATTTTGGCCACGCGTATCGAAAATAAAAAGCTGTCAAAGAGTAGCAGCGCTTGGATGAAAGAGCATATTGATGACCATTATGTGCAAAAGGCTCAAAAAGAAGGCTATCGTGCCCGTGCTGCTTATAAATTATTAGAGATCAATGAAAAAACTAACCTGATTAAAAAAGGTATGACAGTCGTAGATTTAGGTAGTGCTCCTGGTAGTTGGTCGCAAGTAGCTGGTCAGTTGGTAGGCGAGCAAGGCATCTTGATTGCTTCTGATATTTTGGCTATGGATACGTTGCCTGATGTTACCTTTATTCAAGGCGACTTTCGTGAAGCAGAGGTGTTTGATAACATCATGGCAGAGGTTGGTGATAGACAAGTTGATGTGGTGTTGTCTGATATGGCACCGAATACAGCCGGTAACAGTGCTATCGATCAACCACGTATGATGTACTTATGTGAATTGGCAGTGGACTTTGCTTTAGCAACCTTACCAGAAGGTGGCGCGCTTATTATGAAAGTGTTTCAAGGTGAAGGAACGCAAGAATTACGCAAGCAGATGCAGCATGATTTTAGTAAAATTCGTAGTATCAAACCAGGCGCTTCACGACCACGATCAAAAGAGATGTTTTGGGTAGCTATTAAGTAGTTTGGACTGCGATGAGTTACTACTATTGCAAATGAGATATTGTGTCACCATAAAATATATCTAATTGATATATTAAACTCATTACAATCGTTGATTGAATAATAGTGAAATCTGCTTGAATTATGCAGGTTAGTACCACATATCATGGTATATTAACTTTGTTTTAGGCAAAGTCGTCTGACAATAAGCGCTTGATAAGCTCATCTATGATAGAGTCATATGTTATTGATATTTATCATATGTTATATCTGTTTTGATAAATAGTTTAATATGCATAAGTTATGGGTCATAAGATTCTAGTGTTGAAAAAGTTATCAAAAATGAGTATTACGTTTATAGACGTCACGTGTTTAATAAACACACCAATAAGTAAGGGATGGGAATAACTAGTGAGCGACATGGTAAAAAATACCTTATTGTGGCTGGTGGTAATCGGCGTTTTAGTACTGGTGTTTAGCGGCTTTGATCAATCATCTGAGCCGGATAGCCTTAACTACTCTGAGTTTGTGACCGCTGTGTCAGAAAACCAAGTAGCCAGTGTTGAAATCGACGGTGAAGAGATCACTGGCGAGAAGAAAAATGGTTCATCTTTTGAGACCATTAGACCTGCTGTGTCAGATGACGAGCTTATGCCATTGCTGCGTGAAAACCAAGTCGAAGTTCAAGGGACTGCACCAAAGCGTCAAAGCGTATTGATGCAACTACTGATCGCCAGTTTCCCGATTCTATTGATCATCGGACTGTTCTTATTCTTCATGCGTAATATGCAAGGTGGTGCTGGCGGCAAAGGTGGCGGCCCAATGAGCTTTGGTAAATCTAAAGCTAAAATGCTGACTGAAGACCAGGTTAATGTCGATTTTGAAGATGTGGCTGGTTGTGAAGAAGCCAAAGAAGAAGTGGTAGAGGTCGTTGACTTTTTACGTGATCCAGATAAATTTACCAAACTTGGTGCAACCATTCCACGTGGTATTTTGATGGTAGGCCCACCTGGTACTGGTAAGACACTATTGGCACGAGCCATTGCTGGTGAGGCTAAAGTACCATTTTTCTCAATTTCAGGCTCTGACTTTGTTGAGATGTTTGTTGGTGTTGGTGCATCTCGTGTACGTGACATGTTTGAACAAGCGAAAAAAAGCGCACCATGTATCATTTTTATTGATGAGATTGACGCAGTCGGTCGTCATCGTGGCTCTGGTATGGGTGGCGGTAATGATGAGCGTGAGCAGACGCTGAACCAACTATTGGTTGAGATGGATGGCTTTGAAGGTAATGAAGGCGTTATTGTAATTGCCGCGACTAACCGTGCAGACGTTCTTGATAAAGCATTGCTACGTCCAGGTCGTTTTGATCGTCAGGTACAAGTTGGCTTGCCAGATATCAAAGGCCGTGAGCAAATCTTAAAAGTCCACTTGAGGAAGCTACCAAACACTATTGGTGTGGACGCCAATGCACTTGCTCGTGGCACACCTGGATTCAGTGGTGCACAGCTAGCCAACTTGGTTAACGAAGCAGCACTGTTTGCGGCGCGTCGCAACAAGACTAGTGTCGATATGAATGACTTTGAAGATGCGAAAGACAAGCTTTATATGGGTCCTGAGCGTAAGTCTATGGTTATACGTGAAGAAGAGCGCCGTGCAACAGCTTATCATGAGTCAGGTCATGCCTTAGTCGCTGAGTTGCTACCTGGCACAGATCCGGTACATAAAGTAACGATTATGCCGCGTGGTTTTGCTCTTGGTGTTACTTGGCAGTTGCCTGAGCATGATCAAACTAGCATGTATAAATCTAAGATGTTAAATGATATTGCAATCTTATTCGGTGGTCGTATCGCTGAAGAAGTCTTTATCAATCAGATGTCAACGGGTGCCTCAAACGACTTTGAACGTGCAACCAAAATGGCGCGAGCTATGGTTACCAAATATGGTATGTCTGATGCACTTGGTGTTATGGTGTACGAAGATGAAGATAGTTCACAGGGCTATTTTGGCTCTAGTAATCGTACGATTTCTGAAGCCACACAGCAAAAGGTGGATGAAGAAGTACGTCGTATGCTAGAAGAGCAGTATGATATCGCTCGTGAGCTTATCGAAGGTAACCAAGAGAAAATGCATGCTATGGTTGAGGCATTGATGAAGTGGGAAACGATTGACCGTGATCAGTTGCAAGATATATTAGCAGGTGAAGAGCCACGCCCACCAAGAGTCTATCAGCCCAATGAAGTAAATCTGTCAAAAAATGATGTGAAAACGACAGGCCCAACACCGCCGCCATTACCTGCGATGTAAGTTTACAGACATTGAAGTTAGATTTAATACGTTAATTAAAAAAGCCCTTTTTCATAAAGGGCTTTTTTATTGCTGTCATTTTATTAAGGGTTTAGAACAGTATAAGATTTACTGGTATCATGAGAGTACCTAGTAAGAATTAAAACCACATTACATATTTACTTATGATGGATTATTGATGTCACTATTCCAATCTTTACCCACTTACCAAATATCTAGCCGTGATAAAACTTTAGATTTGTCGCAGCCGCATATTATGGGCATACTCAATGTTACACCAGATTCATTCTCAGATGGAGGACAGTTTACTGCTATAGATAAGGCAGTTGATCATTGTCAGCAAATGATAGCGGAAGGTGCCACTATTATTGATATTGGTGGTGAATCTACTCGTCCAAATGCTGATGTGGTAGCCACTAGTGATGAGATAAAGCGTGTTATACCAGTTGTCAAAGCTATACGAAAAAATTTCGGTCATGATATTTGGCTGTCTATTGATACCAGTAATCCAGCGGTCATGGCAGCTGCATTCGAAGCAGGTGCTGATATCTGGAACGATGTAAGAGCGCTTAAACGTGAGGGTGCCGCCATATTAGCTGCTGAACTTAATATACCAGTTATGCTCATGCACATGCGCGGTGAGCCCACAACAATGAATAGTTTGGCACAGTACAATGATGTGATAAACGATGTCAGTACCGAGTTATTAGCTCGTGTTGATGAAGTGACTAGCATCGGTGTCAAGCGTGACAAACTGGTTATCGACCCAGGTTTTGGTTTTGCTAAAAACTATGAGCATCACTGCGCATTACTAAGTCAATTGAGCCGCTTACAGGCACTTGGTTTACCGATGATGTTTGGTATTTCACGCAAGCGTTTTTTAGCAGAAGTATTAACCAACAGTGGCGTTAAAGCAGTTGCGATGACTCAAGCAGCAGAACGAGATATGATAGGTACAGCAGCTGGCATTTTTGCGTTACAACAAGGTGCCAGTATCATTCGAACCCATAATGTGGCGATGATGCAGCAATCAATTGCGCTCTGGCATCAGCTGTCTGAGTACCAGCGTTAGATGAGCACATCGCTTAAATATAATATAACTTAGATTAACACATGAAGTGCAATACCAAATGCAAGGTGAAAAAAAGACCTAGATGCGCTAGCATCAAAGTTTTTATCCACCGACCAAAGTGAGATTGCAACCATGAGCTATACACATCTAAGCCTA
>NZ_RRYV01000057.1 GCF_014861395.1 Psychrobacter sp. FME13
ACGCTACTTTAACAAAAACCTCTTATCAGGTGTCCTAAATTAGTTGACCACTACACAACAAACGGTAACCACCCCTGTATGGGCAGCTGTTGATAATAGTAGCAGCGCTAACAACATCACTCCACCCCTACGTTCACTACAACTATCATCAGGGGCTACTCACGGCTGGCAGTTTGCTCCAAGAGACGGTCAATCCGTCCTGCTCACTCATTGGTATGGCGACATCGACAGTCCTGTTATCAGTCGCGCCCTCTATGACGGTATCGGCATGGGTGATAGCGATACTGATGACATCACCACTCGTGATGCTGGGTTACCAAACCGACATAACTTACAAGGCGGCAGTTCCCCTAGATGGCATGGAGATGGACTAGGTCACTCCCAGATCAAAGACGATGATAGCCATAGCGGCTGGGTTACAGGTATCGCTCAGTATGGCCTGACCACTAGCTCTGAGGTGAGCCTATTGTTTGATGATACGCCCAATCAGATTGGGACGCAGTGGAGTGTCAATAGCCAAGCACGCGCTAATTCTATGACACCTATCAGCACAGACAAGGCAACCTTCGCCCCCAATCAGCATGTGCTAGAGATTGGCGTACTACGTCACCGCTATAGCAACCATCAATCTAGCATTAGCGGTCATGGCTTTCGAGTAGCCAGTGACAATAGCTTGCAGATCACGGGCAATCAAGGGGTGCTGTTCTCCACCTTTGGTATCATACATACGCAATTAGATCATGAGTCAGCATGGGTGAATGACGCAGGACAACGGCAACTAGGATTAGGGGCTGATTTGAGTGAAACCTTCTCTGAGGCCAAACAAGCGCACTTGCAATCGACACAAGCCATACAAAACGCTAGAGATATAATCGCAGGATTAAAAACAACGGCTCAAGTCATGGATGAGACGCTGGGCGCTGAAGTACTCGGCGCATCGGATGTAATGTTAGTGAGTAAAGACAGTATTCTTGCCTCAGCGAGTAATACGCTGTGGACAGCGAAAACTATCATGCGGCAATCAGGCGCTACCCAGTCGGATGTGGTGGCAGGCAACTATACGCTATCTGCTGATACCATAGAGTCACTGTCAGGGGTGGCAGGACAGGCCACTCTTTCAGGACTGCATATCAGTGCCAATAGAGAACCACTCGCCATTCAAGCCCAAGGCGGTGAGCTGCAACTGCACAGCCAACTTGATATGATAATCGGTAGTGAATCGGGTCAAGTGAATATCTCCAGTCCCAAGCGCATTAAGCTACAAACCAGCGCTGGAGCGTCGATCACTATTGATGAGAGTGGGGTCAAGCTGGTTGCGCCTGGTGAGATTACGGTGAAGGCGGTGAAGAAGGCGCTGGTGAGTGGGGCTAGAGTTAAATCGAAATTACCATCAATGCCCAAACATCACGAAGAATATTTTGTTCTAAAAGATGTTAATGGAGGGCTTATAAAAAATCATAGATACATCATTGAATTAAATAATGGCACAAAGTTTCATGGATCAACCGATGAAGAAGGTAAGACTCAAACTATTACCACTTACGGCTCTAAGGAATTAACAATACATGTACTCGATGATATAGGATACTCAGATCAGTATCATCAAGCTTGCGAAGAATATTACACGGATTTAAATATATGAGTAAAACCTCAAAACCTGCTACTGGTCAAGGAAAAACCTCAACTAAACTCATTGCAGAAAGTCAGATCTTGACACTACCATTGAGCACAGAACGCAGTTATTTATGCGCTCATATTTGTCTTGCTGAAAGCTTTCCACGTGTTAGTAAAGCTGGTGCTAAACTCAAACAACGAGCTTGTACACTTGCTATATGGAAAGAGGAAGAGGCTAATCACTTAGTTTGGAAATATAAAGCTGAGGTTGGCTATGTTATGACTAAAAATCCCCCTGTGCCTATTATGAGTCCTAAAAAGGGTGAAGAAATGCGCCCTAGCCGTTTTCCACTTGGAAGAGCGTCTAAAATGGGTTTATTTGCTAAAAAGAATTTAGAAGATAGTGCAATTGGTCGATTAAGGATACCTGACTGTATCGTTTTAAAGATTACAGACGCAGAATTAATTAAACTACGGATGACAGGTACAGGTAACTTTCAAAAGTTAATACCTGTACGAGACAATATAGCGACAGTTGTTGAAATTAAGTTTGGCAATGATGTGTTGTCGACTGAGCAAATCATAGCTTATAGAAGAATTGCAGGTTCAAATAAAAAGTTTAAAAGATTGAGAGATACAGATTGTAGCTGTGGTTCTAGAAGAGTAAAGCAGTATGATGCACAAGCAAAACAATACACTTATTTGGCTAATCCATGGGTTCAAGTATCTGTAAAACATGAAACTCCTATAATACATGGAACCATTAGTCCTTCAACTCAACCTATCTCAGATTACGTCGATAATCCTGTAATTACTAATATTATTATTGGTGGTGTGGTTGTCGCCACAGTTGCTGTAGGTATCTTTTTAGCACCTGAAATTGTAGCAGGTGTACTAATTTTTAAAGTAGCCACGCAATAAAAATAAAAGGATAAATTATGAAAACGTTACAAGAAATTGAAAAATATAAAGACGAGTTTGAATATTTTGATGAAAGCCTTGGAGATAACGGTCTGACTGTTTTATCTGTTCATTTAGAGGCCTGTTTTTTATTCTGGGATGGGCATACTAAGGAAGTAAGACAACAACTAAAAGCTTGTATTGAGCATTATATGGATTTGTTCGGTGACAATATTGAATGGGGCTTTGATCCTAAATCTTGGACACAAAAACCAATTGATAAACTACCAAGCTTTCAGCAAACTTTAGATAACAACGCGCATGTTGACGACAGTATCGAATGGTTCGTTGCCAGTGGCAGCCATAAAGAATTAGACGAAGTTTTTGATTACAAGCTATCTTGTCTTACTGCACGGGGTTGGGAGACTCAAACGCCAAGTAGATTACTTTTCCGTATTCATAGAAAAGAGTTTTACGATACAGTCATTCATAAAGCAATCATTAATCTTTTTAACGACTGCATTAGCCGCTTAAATCCTTATTATGCCACTATGGGGTGGAGTCCCGCCTATGGTTATGATAATGGTAGAGTAGGTATTGACATGCTTGATCAGACTCACTGTTTCCTTGGTCTTAATGTTTATGATCTTGGCGATATCATGACTCTAAATCATGGTATTAGAAGTATTGATTGGTGGACTTACATTAGCCATGAGCTTACAGAGCGGGTCGGTGGAATTGATATTTTTAAGACTCAAATAAAAGAACAAAAAATCACTTATAGAGATTATTCTAATGGAACATTATTAATCGCTGGCGATATGCCACAGTTACTACCAGCAGATGAAAAAATCCCTGATAGTTATTTAAAAATTAATGCACTTACCCGTCCTATGCGTAATGGTAATTATGATTCGTTGGGTAATGGTTATGATGAGGGTATCGGTTATCAAAGCTTCAATGAACATTTCACTGATTTGTGGATAAGGCGTTTTGATAATCCTAGATTATGGCGCAAACTACCGCAATATGTAGATGATAAACTTTTGCGTCAACCGCTAATCAAATTAGTAGAGCTAACATCTATGCAAACTTGTGAGGTTGACGGTCGTTATCGCTATGAAGAAGAGTATGACCACGTTAGAGATCATCCAGTATATTTCGCGGAACCTTATGAAAGAGCTGAAGACCTTCGACAGTATGTAATTTTATTGAAAGGCGATAGAGCACCCTATTTTATTAAAATGGATCAGCATGGTCATATTGAGGAAAAAATTTCCATAGTATGGACTTTGTTTGAAAAACTCTAATATTAGGTCTTATGTACCAATATAAATTTTAATCAAAAATAGCTATTAGTCACAATCTATATTTAAGTAAATCTCTGACACATTTAATTTTAGTATCTATTGAGTAGAGTTACTTTAATAGAGTCTTTCGGCTACAAAATTACTTGGTGATGGTTGAACTCCGCGAAAATAGTTAATATGTTATTTATAAAGGATATTCATGGCAGAAATGATTCCAGATAGTATCGGACATGCAGTTGATGCAACAGCTGGTGAACGTAGAGTATATAACCTCCTAAAGAGCGCCTTATTACCTGATGATGAGTGGATTGTTTGGTATGAACCATGTGCGTCAATCAAAAGCAAACATGGTGACTTCTTAATCTTTTCCATACGTCACGGTATGTTGCTAATTGAAGTCAAAGATTGGAGTGCTTCATACATAGAATCTGCTTCACCAAGTCATTTTACGATAAAAAATAGCAACGGCACATTACAGAAAAGAGAGAACCCTTTAAAACAGGCAAGAAGCGTACAGTTGCAAATTAAAAACTTACTTCTTAGATTAACACATGAAGTGCAATCTCACTTTGGTCGGTGGATAAAGACTTTGATGCTAGCGCATCTAGGTCTTTTTTTCACCTCGCATTTGGTATTGCACTTCATGTGTTAATCTAAGAAATCAAATGGTTAGTTTGATTGGATAGGACTAGGTAACCAGTATTCTTTTCTATCATATATTAGTATTATCATATTGCGCTGATCTACTTGTTTAGACTTCAAAGTCTTTAGTGAGCTTAAACTAATATGAACACAATGAAAATACATCATACTGAGCTGCAACCATTTCAACTTATCAGTTTTAGACAATAATTTCTTCTGATTAAATAGATCAATAATTTGTTTTTCGACCTCTTTCCGATTAGCTTTGAATATCTCATTTTTAGTAGGCTTTTCACAGGTTAAATTTAAATTATACTCCTTGTTTAGAAAACAGATGAATCCATATAATGAACTATACTGACCGTGTTTTAAGAGTAAATAGCTATTTACTTGCTCTTGAGTTGGCGTATTTAAGTCAGTAACGTTGTATTCAATGTAAAGACCTGTTGCAGGTTGCAAAGCCAGTCTGACCGATTTTAGAGAGGTCTTGCGCTTGAGTAATTTTTGAGATAAAAAACTATGATAATTTTTAATACAAGTAGGTTCGTTATCATTAAATTTTGCTAATAGATTAATAATGCGTTCTTGCTCAGCAATTTGCTCTTTAATCTTAGGGTTTACAATAATCTGTTTAGTTTTAATTAACCAGCGCAGTACCGTTAGATTTTCACGCAGTCCATTTGGCTTAAACTCTTTTACTAGCGACTCATAGCTTGGTATCTTGCTCCATATTTCATCACAGCGAGTAAAGAAATTTATAAAATTATTGTGTTTTAGAGTCGCTGTCATACTACCTTTTTCAGCTGCAAACCATTTTGTGAATTGAGTGTAAGCCTGTCTCATTATCTCTGATGACAGCAGATAGATATTAACTTCTGTCTCATGCTCTAGTCTTTGATTCCAATAACACTCATTACACTTCTTCCCCATACCAGCGGGCATAGGTTTGTTGCAACTCTCACAAGGTATTTCACCGAACTCATGGCACTTTTGACATATCTTACCTTGCTCGCTATCTACAAGCTCCCTATATCTACCACACAAAGAACAGCTTTGCATAAAGTGACCCTGAAAGCAGTTTGTACATACCGCTTGATCGTGAGACAGCCTTGAATAACTACTGATATTTCTTTTAAATTCACCACACTCAAAACACTTTTTTTTGTCTTTAAAATAGCCCTGATAGCAGGTTTGACAAACTCGTCCGTATTCAGTATTAGCCCCATCTTTAACCGCCGCGCCGCCACAACGAGTACACGGCTGATTCATACGGCAACCACTACAGATAGCAAAATCCTCTTTTTTATGCAACCGATTTATTTCACCGCATTTACTACAGGGTTTCTTAATAAACCATATACGATAGCAATTAGCGCAATATGTTTCATTTTTATAACGTCTTTTAATCTCTACGTTTTCATTAGCGCATGAGTCGCACCGCTTTTTATTCTTTTTTAAGGTGCTTGTCATAGCTTTCTCTCATCTCTATTTTGCGTTGTAATCTGCTCCAAGCAGCCATTACTGCTTCTAGTGAAGCAGGATGTATACCACTTGACTGCTTCTTGTACTCGCGTGAAGGTACTTTAGGTAGTTGATCATAAACTTGAGAGAAAGCTTTAGGGACTATCGTACGTTTTGACCACTGAAAACTATTTTGAGTAATGTCTAATTCTTGACAATAATATATCCAATCATCACATTCTACTTGCAGTAGATAGTAAGCATGCTCAATTAATACTATCCTCTCCTCCAAGGGAAGAAAGTCAAATCTTAGACTTGTTTTGGGAGATGAGAGTTCACTAAGGTCAATACCTAGTTCTAAAAGTAATTTACCAAACATATAGTCAGGGTTTTTCAAAGCTTGTCTTACTAGATTAATTAAAAAGAGTAAATAATCAAACCACTCAGCTATATCAACAACTTTTCCTAAAATAGTACCTTGTTTACTATATAGAACTTGATTTGCTAGCAGTTGAAATTTATAGACTACCTCACTAGGAATTGTGTCTAAAGTCGTTTTATCTAGTTTATGATGACATGAATGGCACTGGTTTATGAATTCTTGTTCTGGCTCTATCAACTGTGGTTGGTAAGGTAGGTTGCAGTACGGACAATCAACCTGTAGAAATTTTCTATGCTCTATGCAGCATACTGACCATGTGAAGCGCCATTGTAGCTTAAGATGAGCTTCTTTATTATTAGTCATACATTCATAACAGTAAGGATATCCAATTCTTGAATAACGATTTCGTTTCGACAGAGGTTGAGTCCAAAGTAGAGCGACTTTGCTACTAGATTCAATAGATAAAATTTTTGAAAAATTTATTAGTGTTTGATTATTAATAGCATCTATAGCCGTAACTGCTAACACCGCTATATCAGAATGTATCTGAGAATTAATGTACTTAAATCCTTTATCTACATCGTACGTCCAAATACGATGTTCAGGCCAATAGTAGTGAGTAAACGTCAATGGGCTGCATCCTTGTCTAAGGGCAGCTCTTATCAGCCATGAAGTTAGACTTTCACCCTCTAGTAAAGGTGTAGAGAACGTTAACGGTCTTATCCGATAATTTTGCGTAACACTTTGGTTTATCTTAGCCATAATTTGCTCATTAACAGCAGAAAATATTTATCTAATTTTTAAGTCTATAATCTATAAGCAAGTCAATAAGATCAGCCTTATTTTAGTAAGTTACAGACTCGATTTAAAGTAGCTTTAACCAGCTAAGGACTAGTGCTTTTATCATGAAAGATAAGAGTTTTAATAGGATTTTTTTTCGTTATTGCCTAAAAAAGCTGCTTAATATATGTATTTAAACTCTACTACTCAATATCTCTGATGTTATCTCTTCACTACCAGATGTTATAGCCTCAATAGCACATTCAGAAATTAATCTTCTCACATCGCCAATTCTACCCTTACTAATACTGTGTATTATCCGAAGCTTATCAGGATGTGTTAAATTTGACGGCTTCTTAAGTGGAATCACTCTCTCAAAGCTACCGACAAGTTTTCGAAAATCTACATTATTGTTCCAGTTCTCAAGCTCTATTACATCAAATCTACTAATATGCTGTTGATCAGTATGTAATACTCTAACCGCATCTCTAGTACCTGCTACAACAATTGGCATTTGAAGCTCATTACATAAAAATTTAATGACATTCATTATTTGTCTTTGCTGTCTTGCAGTGCCTGTTAGCAAGGAATGAATTTCATCTATGACAAGCATTTTGACATTGCAGCATCGAAAGGCATGAATAACTTGGTAACGAAGTTTTGTAGTTGGCTCAGTACTTCGATAAGGTAATGCTAAGCGCTCAAGCAAACTAATATATAGCTCCTTTTCACTTGGAGAAGGGGGCGCTTGTATCAGAACTACAGGGACTATAGAATCTTTAAAATCATCGATATAAGGTAAGCCAAACTTCTTATGAAATTGATTTATCAGTGTGGTTTTACCATTATTTGAGTCGCCTATAATCATTAAGTTAGGCATTCTATGTTGCTTAACTTTATTCATTAAGCCTTGCAAGGTTTCCATAGACTGATTAGCTTTGTCATAACCAATCCAACGAGGTTCATCTATAAATCGCAACCTCTCTTCATTAGGCAAAAGCGCAATATGACGGAATTTTGGATGAATATGTGTATAGGGGATTTCTTGTTTCATTATTCGATATCCTCATAAAAGTATATGCCATCATCACTATCGTCAGATGTTATGTCTAAGATGCTATCAGAGACTCTTGATTCTTCTTCTAAAAGCTCGAATACTTCTACTTCTTTAGGTGCGTAATGCTTTTGAGATTTGACATGATGCTTGCGCCTTTGCTCTTTTCTACGTTGAGTTTTAGTTGACGATGTAGCATTCTCAGTGAGTGACTGCATTTCATCCCATGCCTGATATATTAGATGCTCATTAGACTTGCCATATTTCTGTCTAACTAAGCCTTTAAGCTGTTTATACTCCCAAAGACTCATAACAGGCAAAGCCTGATTGGCATAAGGAATTTTGAAATATTGCTTTAATTTGGGATCAAAAAACCATATTTGGCTAATATCTCTTGGGTCCTGTCTGAAAATATATTTTTCTTTGTTACCATTTTTGTCTGATGTATTTACATAATGATTTAAACAGATATCGTAGTAATATATACCTTCGATACGGACTCCAGAGCTTTGAATAGTTCGCTCAAAACTTGGCATAAAGTCTAGTCTCAAAGTTATGTCATCGACAGGTAATTTTGGTATACCGTTGGCCTCGCTTAATGAGTCTCCAAATATCCCGATTTTCCATTGTTCGGACGGTGTTTTTTCGATACTTGAATGAATACTTTGATGATAAACCTTAGTAATGTAAGTTAAAAACCACTTTTCAAACTCAGCAAGAGTGAGCGATGCGTTTTTCTCTGCATCATAACCATCTCTTTGTTTAATATTAGAGAAAGTTGTACCAGGCAACTCATGCACTTTCTTCATAATATTGCCGATCATACGTTCTACATGACCGCCATATTCAGGACGAGCCAAGGGTCGAAACTCAATATTGATTCCATGTAGAGCACAGGACTTTCTAAGGTCTTCTGATCTAAAATCTGAACCATTATCGACGTGTATTTTTTCTGGATAGCCAAATACATCCCAAGTTATGTTCTCAATATTATTTTGCTCTAACAGCTCGTTTTTTGGCAAAATACTTCGAGCTAGACACATGCCCACCGAAGTAACAGATGGAGCATCTAAGGAAATATAGTAGCCTGTTATCATTCGACTGTAGATATCAATAGCTATAGTGATCCAGGGTCTTCCAATAGGTTTACGATGTTTATCATCTACAATTATTAAATCAACAGGTGTATGATCAATTTGTACTACGTCTAATGGAGCAAGAACCTCAGGAAAATGTCCTGTTTTGGGAGTAAACTTGTTTTTCGCCTTCTCTCTATACCCTCTCTTTTTCAAGACTGTCGACTCAGATAGCTGATTGATACGGAATCGTATTGCATTGCCACTAGGCTTTTCAACTCCTAGTTCATGACAACGTTTATGTACCATTCTTACTGTCGCTTGCATGGTTGGACGCTGTGGTGTTAAGTAATAATCGTAAATAACTGTTTTAATTAAGTCATTCATGGCTTCGTCCAAACGAGTCTTATCTTTCGTCCACCCTCTTTTCTTATCTAACAATGAAGCAATAGAACCTGTATGTTGGTAAGCATCTACCCACCTTCTCAATGTTCTACTTGTAACACCGCTCTCTTTAGCTCTTCTCTCATAACCATCAACACCTCTATAGCCTTTTTTTTGAGCGATTAATGGCTGAATGGCGAAATACTTTTTCTGAGCTTTTTCCCAGTCTTCATCACTGATACATTCTGAATCTACATTGATGACAGTACCATTCGGATTAGGAAGGTTCTCAAAGTCATGAATACTCAGCAATTCTACTCTAAGAGTTTCAATGCTTTTGAAAAGTGCTTGATTAAAATCAGCCAGTTCAATAAGTTCAAACTGATCACCGTTTTGCTTGTGGCAATAAATATTACCCTTAGCAAGATGAATAGCAGCTCTATCTAAGGTGAATCCTACGTTTGGGATGATTTCTTCATTATCTAAATTTTTACTCTCATCAATGCGACTACTGTACATGCCAAACCTCCGTTTTTTCGTCTAATTCTTCCCAAAAGTCAAATCCCAGTCTTTTAGTACCAAGCAAATGCAGAATAGTACGTTTACCTTGAGGTCGATAAATTCCACCTTTAAAGAACTTCTCTAGAAGATATTCAATTGTTGTGTTTCCCATCATTTCTACTTGATTTAATATGACTTGAATATCGTGTTCACAACAGGCAGTTTTTCTAAAGCGTAATACATACTTCACATTCTCTAAACCTTTGTGATGAATTCTCGATTCATCATAGATTTTAAAACGAAAGTTATGCTCGTCACTATAACTTATAGCTGCCTTCCATTTATCTGACCAATCTCTCCAGTTTTTCTTCCACTCACTTCTAGGTTTTACTTCAACTATTAAATGCTTAATCAGCTCTTGCCTATACTCTGCACCGTCATCTAAATGCACAAAGTAGTCAGGTGTGTATTTATAAGCTCTTCCATTCTTTTTAAAAGGTATAACGACAGGTTGTGCTATTACTTCTAATACATTAGTTCTAAAAGTCTGAAAGATTACGAAATCACGTTCTAAAGTAGATTCGTAAGGAATAGATAGCCCATTATAGGAATAAAGGCCAGATACACTTCTCCTGGTTGGCTTAATAACTCTCATTTGTTGCATAATCTTTGACACCTATTGGGTATAGTATGTAATTAGTTGACAGGTTATAAAGGAATGATTGATATCTATTAAGGTAATTTAAGCTATAAAGTAAGGTTATTGACAGTATACCTGACATTTATTAAGAAAAGCGACTTAACCTGCTTACGCAATTCTTGAAGCTCGCGCTGTTCATCCGTTAAAGCGTTGCCGACTTTAGGCGCTTGGCCACTCATTTCTTGACGGTACTGACTCAGCCATTTCTGCAGGGTAGATTTGCCAATACCCAGTGAGCTTGCCACATCAGGTATGGTGCGGTTGTGATCAGTGACTAAGCTAATCGCTTCTAATTTAAATTCTCGGGTATATTGGTTGCGTTTGTTGGTCATACTATTTTCCTTCTTTGGGTTAGTATAGCCTCTTAGCAGTTGTCCAATTTAATTATGCCACTACAGAAAAATCTTGAAGCATTCTTAGCAGCTATTAGGCTACCTGCTGCTCAGGCTCCAATTACAGAAGCGCTTGAGTTCTTAAAAATGCCAGAGAACCAAAATCAGTATTTTATTTTGGAGTGTGGCGAGATTTTTTCTATGAGCGAGACGCCAATAGAAGCGCAAAATCTGGCACTTCTCAATCAAGTACAGAATTTGCAGCCTGAGATAGAGGCGGCATATCAGTCACTGTTGCCACCTGCGAAAGTCATGAACGAACAACCAAGACCTATTGGACTATTGGCAAAACTGTTTGGCCGCCGTCCAACACCCGCGAAGGCATTGTCTGCCAATGAATCAGAACAAGCTATCTTTAGTCTTGGTCTGGGAGTTTGGTCGAATATTTTGTACTTTGACTTTTCTGAAGATGACCAAGATTAAGCTTTAAAAAATATAGAAATATCATGAGTGCTTTGAAAGTCTGATAAAACAAGAAAACGTAGAATAAGGTGTCGTTTTAACTTTCCTTGTCAGCACGCTTGGTGGAACACCATCATAATTTTTATTAAAAATAGAGAAGGCCTAATTATGAATACTCTAGAGCTCAAAATCCCACCTGTAGCGCAAGTTATTATTATAGCCGCTGTTATGTATGGCGCTTCTAGAATTATACCTAATTTACAGTTCGATTTTGATGGATCAAATACGCTGGCGATTGGTTTGAGTACTATAGGATTGGGTAGTGGGGTCATGGGTGTGGCTCAATTTAAAAAAGCGCAAACCACCGTGAATCCGCATACGCCCGAAAAAGCTACAAACCTAGTGACACGTGGTATTTATCAATACACCCGAAACCCGATGTATTTAGGATTGGTGCTTATTCTATTAGGTTGGGCTTTTTATCTGTCTCATTTTTTACCATTTATGCTAGTGCCTGTTTTTATGATTTATATGACGCGCTTTCAAATCCAACCAGAAGAAAGAATGATGACACAGAAGTTTGGTATAGAGTATCAGGATTATATAGCTAAAGTACGCAGGTGGATATAAAGCTTATAGAGTATTCAGTCGCGGTGGGGTGCTCGATTGCACAGTTGTAAAGGATAGGGTGCTGGTCTCTGGTAATGCTGTAAAATATTTGACTGGATTTATCACGATTGCAGAGTAGTGGGTGAGGAGTAGTAAGTTTTGACAGAATTAAAGACCGTTGGGCTGTTTGCGCTTACCGCATTAGCAGAAATTATCGGTTGCTACCTGCCTTATCTTTGGCTGCGAGAAGGTAGATCAATCTGGCTTCTGATACCTGCTGTACTGAGTTTGACAGCTTTCGTATGGTTGCTGACATTGCATCCGACGGCTGTAGGCAGAGTCTATGCTGCTTACGGTGGGGTATATGTGGTCATGGCAATTTTATGGTTGTGGACAGTGAATGGTATACGACCAACCACGTGGGATGTTATAGGTTCGATAGTTGCACTGATAGGAATGGCGATTATTATGTTTGCACCGCGCAGTGGCTAGGGCATATTCTCAATTCAAACGAAAGCCAAAAAAATGCCAATCAAACGGTGAAGCTTGATTGGCATATTGATGCACTTACTATTAATGCAATTATTATTAATGCTTACCTAAGATGCTGCTATTGTCTTCTTTCTTAGCTTGTTTTGCCGCTTTCTTTTCTTTTGCAGTCAGAAGCGGTTTCTTTTTGACATTCTTTTTACTGTCTTGACCTTTGCTCATGGTTCTTTCCTCTTGAAATAAGCTGCAATATCCATAAAGTCAAAATAAGCAGACCTCAAGGAATATATTGGTACAGATGACGCGGATATCGCGTACTGTCATGAGTATAGGCTTAAGAGGTATTAATAGATAGCACGCGCACAATTCACCTACGATTCAATTAATGCCTTTGTTAATCCCAAATGAGTCATGTCAATTCGTATAATAAATATGAGTATTCATAAGTGCTTACTTACGGATACATAGTGATTTGCTATAATGGGCAACACGCCGACGAATAGATACGGCAAACCTTTATTTATAAACATTTAGCACAATGCTGCTTACAGCTTTGGTCAATATTATTATGCGTATTCGTAAACTCTTTAAATTTGAAAATGCCCATATCGTTCGCAACTGTAGTTCTGAACGTTGCAAGCATTCTATCCATGGTCACAGTTATCAGATTGAGCTGATTTTAGAGGCCAAACGTTTAGATCATGGTCAGATGGTCTATGATTTTGGTCTATTAAAGTCTTCGATTAAAGACATCATTGACAGCTTCGATCATGCTATTTGTTTTTGGAATAAAGACGATCCTGAATATATCGATGCTTGTAAAAAGTTCAGTGCGCGCTGGATAAGCCTGCCAGTGTCACCATCGGCAGAGCAGTTTTCACGAGTGATATTCTTTTGGGCGCAAGAGATTCTGCGCCAGACTCAAATGCAAAACGGTGAGTCGGATGTCAGTGTGTACTCAGTTATTGCACACGAGACAGCGACAGGCTATGCGCAGTGTTTCGCTGATGATGTAGCCAATGAGCAAATGGGTAAATTGGTTTTGGAAGAGTTTGCGTTCAGCGACCAAGTTTCCAAAGAATGGCATGACCCTGAGCTGTATGCCAAACTGATTCGCGGCGAGCGTTTTATGAATCCATCCGTGACGATGCAGGTTCAGACAGAACCAACACAGGCAGGTTCAGACTGATGCAGACTGATAAATTGATAAAAGACAGTAAACACTCGCAAACATTGATACTGAACTCTGAGCAAGACACTCAGGCATTGGCGCAGCAGTTGGCTGACTTACCATTGACGGGTAGTGTGTGGCTGGCAGGAGACTTGGGTGCAGGTAAGACCACGTTGACTCGCTATTGGCTGCAAGCGCTTGGTCATACAGGTGCAGTAAAGAGCCCGACCTATACGTTGGTTGAGCCTTATAATATTGAACAAGGCGATGGCAAGATTAAGCCAGTCTATCATGCAGACTTATATCGTCTTCAAGATCCAGAAGAGCTGTCTTTTATAGGATTTGATGAGTATTTGGATGAGCCAAATGCACTGGTCATTATCGAATGGGCAAGCCGTGCAGATGGTTATTTGCCTCAGCCGACGTTGTTTATTGATATAACTCAAGGTGATGGCGATACTCATGGTAAAGAGTCTCGTCTGGTTGAGCTACGACTGTCAAAAGCAGGTCAAGCGCTGGATTTGGATTTATCAGCGCTCAAGATTTAATGTTGTGAAAAATGGCTGTAATCCAAAGTGTCTGTAATTCAAAATGCTTTTAATTCAAAGCGCCTGTAATCCAAAACATACGATGCTCATCCATGTCTGATAATTATTCTAATACACGTATTAAAAAACTGTCGCCATTGCTCATTAATCAATTAGCAGCGGGTGAGGTCGTAACGCGTCCGGCAGCAGTGGTCAAAGAGCTACTTGAAAATGCCATCGATGCTGGTGCTACCAATATCGAGATACACATTACCCAAGGCGGCATGGGTATGATTGAAGTGGTAGACAATGGCGTTGGTATCCATCCCGACGATATGGTCATGGCGATTACTCGTCACGCAACCAGTAAGGTCGCTGATGTGGCCAATCTTCATGGTATCGCAACATTGGGTTTTCGCGGTGAAGCATTGGCAGCGACGGCAGCGGTTTCTCGTCTAACATTGTCCAGTAGTCATGATGATAGCGGTGTTGGTCGTCAGCTACAGGTCTCTGGTGTCCTAGCGGATGAGCCAAAACTGATACCCATCGTTCACAATCGTGGTACGACCATTACTGTCAAAGATTTATACTTCAATGTGCCAGCACGTCGCGGTAACTTAAAGTCTATTGCCACTGAATTTGGTCATATTGAGTCAATGGTTCGTGATGTTGCCTTGGCTCGTGCCGATGTAGCGCTCACACTGTTTCATGATAACAAGAAACGCATGTCGCTATCTTCTCATGAAGCGTCATCAACTTTGCAAGCTACAAGTGCTATCTCAAACCATCATGACAATGTAGTAGGTTATTTGCCTTTATCGCGTCTTGAGCAAGCAACAGGTATGGCATTGATGGACAATGCGATACAGATAATGATAGATCTTGCTAGCTTACTACCACCAACCATGGCACACGACGATGATAATGGCCTTGGTCATCACGCCAGTATCCGTGGTTGGATATGGCCCATACTGAATCAAGGGTCACAAGAGGCATTACCGAAACTGTTATATGTGAATGGTCGTTTGGTTAAAGAACCAATTATTAGTAACCAGTTGCGCCAACTTAGCCACAGTGCTGGACTAAATAGTATTGGCTATGCCTTGTATTTTGATTTGCCAACGCAATGGCTTAATATCAATGTGCATCCATCTAAGCAGCGTATTAAAATTGGCTCGCTTAATAATATTATGGCGCATTTAAATCATGCGATTCAATCAAAACTAAAGCATATTGACGTACCAGAGCAGCCTGCCACACATGACAAACCATTAATAAAAGATAGTACGTTTATAACTGATGCAGGGATAGGTGTTGTACCTACCACACAATCTTACGAAAGTGCTGTATCTCCGAACCGAAACAGGCAGGTGAATACTGCTAAACAGCCATATGAGCACCCAGGCCGTCAGGCAATGTCGCAACCTCAATATCTAGTAGAGTCAGCGTTAAATGGTAGTGAGTCTACAGGTCAGTATGCTAATATCTCAAACAATATATTGGCGGCAACAGCAGCTTTACCAACTTGCTTAGAGGTCATTAGTGACTTGGATACGTTAGCACTTGATACTGATACTGATACTAGTTTTGCTAAATGCGTTGAGGACACATCATTACCTTGGTTGTTATTTTTTCATCAAGGACAGTGTTTTCTTATTGGAGAGCAGGACTGGCAATCAAAGTTAAGTCAACTGTTTGAAGCAAAGATACTGAGTGGTAA
Organism: Psychrobacter sp. FME13; assembly: GCF_014861395.1. GTDB lineage: Bacteria > Pseudomonadota > Gammaproteobacteria > Pseudomonadales > Moraxellaceae > Psychrobacter. The sequence continues at coordinate 16,115 of NZ_RRYV01000057.1, forward strand.
TATATTGCAGGAAGCTAAGCAAGCCAATACTGCAAAAGATGTTAATCAACAACTTGTGACTATAAGTCAGCAGATGTCCGCGCAAGACTTGATGCTGTTTATGACAGATATTGAAACGTTGCTCAATAAGCATTCGATTAAAGCTATTAGTACTCATCATTTGGCAGCACTGATGCTTCTATAGTCAAATTCATATCAATCAGCTACATCATTATCCTCGCTAACCATGCTAATGTATCGCTTGCACTCGGTTTGCTTGTATCGAGATTATTTGAGCTCAACTATATTTATTCCTGAAGAAATAATCAATTAGGTTTGATGCTAGCTCCTAACTACTCACTATAAATAATGATTAAAGGCAATCCTATGGGACAGTCGTCTGAGGGTTTATCTCAACAGCTAACAGATAATAGCGTGGTGTGTTTGATGGCACCAACCGCAAGTGGCAAAACCGCACTAGCCTATGAGCTATACGATACAGGGCGCTACGAGCTGATTTCGGTAGATTCAGCGCTGATATATCGTGATATGAACATCGGCACAGCCAAACCGTCAGCTGATGAGCTGGCACGCTACCCACATCACTTGGTTGATATCATTGACCCGATACAAAGTTATAGTGTTGCCGAGTTCGTTAGTGATATTGCCCGTCTTATTGATAAGTGTCACCAAAAGGGTAAGATTCCATTGCTAGTGGGCGGTACTATGATGTATTACATGGCACTACTGGATGGATTGTCTCCGGTACCTGACAGTGATGCTAGTGCGCGCGCGCGGGTGGAGCAGTGGCGACAGGATGAAGGTATCGAAGCGTTGTATGATTACCTCGGTCAAATAGATCCCATAAGCCATGAGCGCCTGAATGCAACCGATACTCAGCGTATTACTCGAGCGGTTGAAGTGTATCTGCAAACAAACACGCCACTTAGTGACTGGCAACGTCAGCCTAAACAAGCATTGGCACACAATCCAAATCAGCAGTGGCATGCGCTGGCAGTGATACCTGACCGCCCATGGTTGCATAAACGTATCGCGCAGCGTTTGGATATAATGTGGGATGAGGGATTATTAGCGGAAGTGATCGGTTTGCTTGAGCAATATACATTAACCCCCAATTTAGCGGCGATGCGCTGTGTAGGCTATCGGCAAGTATTGGAGTATCTAGTACATATAAAACACCCAGTATTTGAGTTACCACATTTAGATAAGGCACAATTCTATGATGCTTTTGAATTGGTTCAAGCGTCAGGTCGTGAGTCAGAAACACAAAATAACAATATGCAAAGTCAGGTACAATCTACGATGTCTGATGATGAGTTCGAGGCGCTTGCTTGTCAGCAAATGCAAAATAAGGCATTATATGCTACAAGACAGTTGGCAAAACGTCAGTACACTTGGTTGCGTAAAGTGATACAGCTGCCTAATGAGCAAAGTCACTCTGTATCTAATGCGGTAATGATAAAAACATTTACGACGATGGCGCAGGCAAGAGATTATCTGTACTAAAAATTTATAAGGTTTGACGGCTATTCAAACGTTTTTAGAACCATCTTATTAGGGTGTGTCTTCATTTTTAAAATGAGGACATACCCTAATATGGAATATACCCCACTCTCAACTTGAAATAAGCAAATCAAACTGAAGAGGCGGGTTACCAAGTTTTTTATTGAGTACAAAGCACAGATTATGCGACAGAATCTTACGAATCAATCGATGAGACAAATGCCATAAATCTCTTGCTCGTACCTTTTGTATATTAAATCGTTCTGATAACTGACCAATGACTGTTTCAACGATACGGCGGGCTTTCATTAGCCGTCTTACCACAGGTTTGGGTCTATCTTCTTTCATATTAGCTCTGAGTGGCGTTTGTAAATCTACTCCTTGAGCGTCGTAGTACGATGTCAGACTCGGGCTGATATACCCTTTATCAG
>NZ_RRYV01000058.1 GCF_014861395.1 Psychrobacter sp. FME13
GAGTCATTATATCATTTATCAATAAGTTATATCAACACACTATTAAAACAGAGCCTTAATAATATAGGATAAAGAAGAGCGTTTGATATTTAGATTTGTTGTTTTATTCTTTAAGGTAAGTTATTTAGCAATAAAAAAGAGCCTCAAGTGAGGCTCTTTTTTTATGTACTTTACAAACTATTTTTCTACTTAACCACCGAAGTCATCAAGCATGATGTTTTCATCTTCAACACCTAAGCTGTGCAACATGTCGATGACGGCTGCATTCATCATTGGTGGCCCACACATGTAATACTCACAATCTTCTGGGTTTGGATGGTTTTTCAGATACTCTTCTAACAATACGTTATGGATAAAGCCAGTATAGCCGGTCCAATTGTCTTCAGGTAGAGGATCTGATAATGCGACATGCCATTCAAAGTTAGCAAACTCTTCTTGCAGCTGATCGTAATCTTCCACATAGAACATTTCACGAATAGAACGTGCACCATACCAAAAGCTAATTTTGCGGTCTGTGTGCAAGCGTTTTAGCTGATCGAAAATATGTGAGCGCATCGGTGCCATACCTGCACCACCACCAACAAAGATCATTTCAGCTTTAGTCTCTTTAGCAAAAAACTCACCATAAGGACCAGATACAGTCACTTTGTCACCAGGTACTAGACTGAATACCCAAGAAGACATTTTGCCTGGTGGAATCCCATCAGGACCACGTGGCGGTGGACTAGCGATACGGATGTTGAACTTGATAAGACCTTTTTCTTCTGGGTAGTTTGCCATTGAGTAAGCGCGAATGACAGGCTCATCAACTTTTGAAACATATTTGAAGATACCGAACTTTTCCCAGTCTTCTCTATATTCTTCTGCGATATCAAAGTCTTTATAGTGTACTTCATGCGGTGGCGCTTCCAACTGTACATAACCACCAGCACGGAAATTAACTTCTTCACCTTCTGGGATTTTAAGTACCAGCTCTTTAATGAAGGTGGCAACGTTCTCATTAGAGATAACTTCACATTCCCATTTTTGAACATCAAAGAACTCAGGGTCAATCTCAATTTCCATGTCTTGCTTAACAGCTACCTGACAAGCTAAGCGCATGTGATTGCGGATTTCGCCTTGAGTAAAATAGCCTTCTTCGGTGGGCAGAATAGATCCACCCCCTTCAATAACGCGGCAACGACACTGTGCACAGGTACCACCGCCACCACATGCTGAAGATAAGAAAATACCTTCGCTCGCAAGTGTTTGCAGTAGTTTACCGCCTGCTGGTGTCACGACGTCATTATCGGGATTATCATTTATATGGATGGTAACATCGCCTGAACTGACCAGTCTTGAGCGTGCCGCCAAAATAATGGCGACAAGGCCCATGATGATCAAGGTAAACATCGCAACGCCACCAATCGCCGTAGCGTAATCCATGGTAGGTATCCTTAATCTATGGAGTAGGGGAGCGAAAAGACGTGATGACGTTTTTCTGAGCCCCTACCGAATAAATGAATTAAATAGGTCAAATCGCTAAATAAGTGTTTAAGCTTAGTCGTCTAAATTGACATACCGCCGAAAGACATAAAGCCAAGTGACATCAGACCAACTGTGATAAAGGTAATACCAAGACCACGCAGCGGTGCTGGAATGTCTGAGTATTTCAACTTCTCACGGATACCAGCCAATGCGGTAATGGCTAATGCCCAACCGAAGCCTGCACCCACACCATAAACGACAGATTCGCCGAAATTATAGTCACGCTCAACCATAAACAATACACCACCTAAGATGGCACAGTTTACAGTGATGAGTGGTAAGAAAACACCGAGGGCGTTGTACAGACTAGGAACGAACTTATCCAAGAACATCTCTAGAATCTGTACAGTAGCAGCAATAAGACCGATGTAGCTGAGCAAACCTAAAAAGCTCAAGTCGATGTCAGGGAAACCTGCCCATGCCAGCGCACCATCTTTTAGAATGAACTGGAATAGTAAGTTGTTTAGCGGAACGGTAATTGCCATTACGACAACAACGGCGACCCCAAGACCAATAGCAGTTGATACCTTCTTTGATACTGCCAAGAAAGTACACATACCTAAGAAGTAGGCAAGCGCCATATTCTCAATAAAGACTGAGGTTATAAATAAACTAACATAATGTCCCATTAGTGACCGCCTCCATGTGCCATGCCTTTAGACTGCGGCTTCATTACAAACTCAGCTTCTTCTACCTGTTCAGGCTTCCAAATACGGACAATGACAATGAACAAAGCAATAATAAAGAATGCTGACGGTGGTAATAATAGTAGGCCGTTTGGTATGTACCAACCGCCGTCAGTCACTGGTTGTAAAATAGTGATACCGAACCAAGTTCCTGCGCCTAGTAGCTCACGAATAGTCGCGACAAATAATAAGACTGCAGAATAGCCGAGACCATTACCAATACCATCTAAAAAGCTTGGTATTGGTGGATTGCTCATCGCAAATGCTTCGGCACGGCCCATTACGATACAGTTGGTGATAATCAAACCAACGAAAACGGACAAGCCTTTACTGACATCATAAGCGACTGCTTTTAACACCTGATCGACCAAGATAACCAATGAGGCAATGATGGTCATCTGGACAATAATACGAATACTTGATGGGATCTGCTTACGAATAATCGAGATAAAGAAACTCGAAAACGCAGTTACAAGTGTTAATGCCACACACATAACCATGGCATTTGCCATGCTTGTTGTGACTGCCAGTGCCGAACAGATACCAAGGATCTGTAGGCCGATGGGGTTATTATCAAAAATAGGCGTGGTTAAAATACTTTTAGTATCAGCCATGTTATGCCTCCTTGCCGTTTGCTACTGGTAGCTTGGCTGCCAATTCGGTTTTAGGTTGAGCTGACGATTTTGATTGATTGGCTTGTGTATCTGCCTCATCAATAGTTTGGCCACTCTCTTCACGTAGCATGTCTAGATAAGGCTTATAGCCTTGCTCGCCTAACCAAAACTGAATCATGTTACTGACGCCGCGGCTAGTCAGTGTTGCACCACTGATACCATCAACCCAGTTATCTTTTGGATTACCGGCTTTGGTCACACCAGTAGCGACGTCACCGTTTTCGTCATAAGACTCGATACCGCTCCACTTAGCGCGCCACTCTGGCTCTTCGATACGAGCGCCTAGTCCTGGAGTTTCTTTATGCTCATAGAAACTGATACCTTTAATGGTATTCATATCGCTTTCAAGCGTTAAGAAACCATAGATAGTACCCCATAGTCCGTAGCCTTGAATAGGTAGTACGACTACTTCAGGTTGACCTGCATCGTCTTTTTTCACATAGACTTTGGCGTATTTAGGTTTACGACCAATACCAGCAGGATCGTTGTTACCTAAGTCTTCACTTAGAGCTTGGTTTTTGGTAGCTTGACTTGCATCATAAGCATTACGATCAGGAATGCCAGCTGCTGCTAGCGTTGCATCATCGACATAGTTACCTTCGTTTAGGTCAATAACTTCAACATCAAAATCTTTAAATCGTTCAGCCACATCATCTGGTGTATCAGACTCAGCATCATACATATCAGCGGCGACCAAAATATTTTTGTTTCGGTCTAAACGTGCATTTTCGAGTTGCGCTGGCTTTAGGCCAACGGCAACTGCTGAAACCAATACCGAGCACACCAAGCATAGCGTTAATGCCACACTGATGGTTTTTGCATTGTTACTTTTGGGCTTGGACATAACGAACCCTCCGAGCTGTTTGGCGTTTGATGTTTGCTTGGGTCACAAAGTAATCAAACAATGGCGCAAATAAGTTGGCGAATAGAATAGCCAGCATAATACCTTCTGGGAAAGCTGGGTTAATGACACGAATCAACACCGTCATAAACCCAATCAAGATACCATAAGCCCAACGACCTTTATTGGTATGTGCTGCTGATACAGGATCAGTTGCCATAAATACGGCACCAAAGGCGAAACCACCAATGACTAAGTGCCAGTAAAACGGTAAGTTCATCATCATGTTGTCTTTAGAGCCAACCATGTTGAAGACCAGCGAAGTGGCAACAAGGCCGACCACACAACCTGCCATGATGCGCCATGAGGCGATACGCGTCCATAGTAGAACTGCTGCACCTATCAAGATTGCTAATGTTGATACTTCACCGATACTACCTTGCATGTTACCTAAGAATGCATCACTCCACGTGATGGCGTTTCCATAGGCATCGACGAAGTCCTGAGGGACCACACCAAGTGCTGCAAGACCAAGAGGAGTAGCTCCTGAAAAGCCATCAACCGCTGTCCATATAGAGTCACCAGACATATAGGCTGGATATGCAAAGTATAAGAATGCACGGCCCGATAGGGCTGGGTTAAGGAAGTTTTTACCTGTACCACCGAATACTTCTTTTGCCACGACTACACCAAAGGTGATACCTAGAGCAACTTGCCATAATGGAATATCTGGTGGTAAACATAGCGCAAATAATACCGACGTTACAAAGAAACCTTCGTTGACTTCATGCCCGCGCACGACAGCAAAGATAATCTCACAGAGAATACCCACGGCAAAAGTAACTATATAGATGGGTAAGAACTGCATTGCTCCATAGACAAAGCTTGCCCAAATACTGTCTGGGTTATAGCCTGCCATGCTAGTGATGACAGTACGCCAGCCTTCAGGCTGTAAGCCAAGCTGAGCGATAGCGGTTAGTGCTTGATGACCGATATTGTACATACCCCAAAACATGGCTGGGAAGGTACATAGCCATACGGTAATCATAATACGCTTTAGGTCAATACCGTCACGCACATGTGATGATGTATATGTGGTTGAGCTTGGTTGACGTAAAAAAGTATCAAACATCTCAAAGATGGCATAGTATTTTTCGTGTTTGCCACCCTTGGTAAAAGACGGCTCCATACGATCGAACATATTGTGTAAAAATTTCATCGTGGTTAGCCCTCCAGCTCAATGCGCGTTAAGTTATCACGCAAAATATCGCCGAATTCATATTTGCCAGGAGATACGAAGGTGCATAATGCTAAATCTTCTTCGTCCAATTCTAGTGCGCCTAAATCTACTGCGCTGACGATATCTTCGACAATCAGTGCGCGTAATAGTTGCGTTGGCAGATAATCCTGTGGCATAACCTCTTCAAAAACACCGATTGGTACCATGGCCCGCGGTGAGCCGTTACTCGTGGTGGTAAAGTTATACTTTTTGCCACCAAAAAACTGCGAAATATAGATAGGCAACTTAGAGAAGCGATTTTTACCTGGTGTAAAGAAGTGGAATGCAGGACGTTCGTGGCCTTCAGCTAATGCACTGATTTGGTTATGAAAGCGGCCAAGATAAGCGATATTGCTAAATAGCTTACGACCAGATAGTACTGAACCTGAGATAATACGGTTTTCCCCAGCAGCCAACTGACCTTTGGTTAATGCAGTAATATCAGCGCCACGCTCAGTGACAACGAGGTGTGGATTGGTAGCCGCAGGACCAGCCAGACTAACCATACGAGGTGTATACAAACGACCTGTGGTAAACAGTTTACCAATCGCAATCACATCTTGATATCCAATCGTCCAAACACTTACGCCACGCATGATAGGGTGTAAGAAATGAATGTGCGTACCCGCTAAACCAGCTGGATGTTTACCAGCAAAGCCATGATACTCAGTGACATTATTAGCTGCGGTTTTCGCAACTGGCGTCAGCTGGGTATCACCGTTATGGCATACAAAGGTCTTAGGGCTGAGTGTAGAGAGTACGGCAAGTCCATCATTGAATGCTTGTAGCTGTTCACTAATGAGCAGCATTGGGTCAAATGCTAATGGATTGGTATCCATTGCAGTGACAAAAATAGCATGCGGACGGGCACCGATTTCTGGAGTACGGCTATAAGGACGCGTGCGAAACGCAGTCCATTCACCAGAGGCAAGCAGTTGGGTCTCAACGACTTCAGGGTCTAGGTCTGCAAGCTGTTGGGAGTCATACTGCTCAAATTTTACTTCTTCACCGTTTGGGTCGACCGCAATTACAAGGCTCTCAAACACACGACGTTCACCGCGGTTGATCGCGATGACTTTACCAGCAGCAGGGGCAGTATAGATAACACCAGCTCGTTTTTTATCTTCAAAAACGGGCTGACCTTTTGCTACGGTGTCACCTTCTTTGACATTCATCGTGGGCTTCATACCGACATAGTCGTAGCCAATAACAGCAACGTGTGTCGGCTTATGCTCAGATATCTCGCGGGAGGGTTCACCGGTGATGGGCAAATCCAAACCTTTTTTGATGGTAATCATAAGCGAAAACTTAGTCCATAGTCTAAAACGATACCAGACTTCCTGTTTGGTATATCGGCAGCATGAACAACTGCGTCATTCAATAAAGCACTCAGTCAGTTATTCCTATAGTAGGATAGTGATAGAGTGATTTAAAAATAATGCATGATCATAACTACTAGTAAGAGTATTAACGCTGACCTTAGACTCCTTAACAACACGTTAATGTCTTATTCGAATTACCAAAGTGGCGACTGGCTACCAAGGTGTATGCAAAAACCATTGATCAAAATAAATCGCTAAAATGATTACTTTAAATCAATAGCTCTATCATACGTTTCATTGAAAATTAAAACTTGTAACACCAGAATGACTGACCACTCCACTCTTACAGATTAAGTATCATGTAAGTCGATACTCGTTCGATAAGACTGTAGCCAAACAAAGATCTATTGAGATAGATGATAAACTGGCTGAAAAACAAACTGACTCAGAAATGAATAAGAAAGCTTTACTTATTATTCATTGCTATATAGTCAGTAATGACAGTTCTAAATCGTTAACCAGTGATAGAAACAGGGTAAAAGACGTTAGGAAAGATATCTAATTAGAGTTTAGTATTGCAGAGTAGACGGTTTAACGGCCACTAGTTGAAATTTCTAATATAACCCTTCTTAGTAATGTATTGATCGATATCGTGCTGATATGTTCAGTTATTACTCGACTCATCCTGACCGTCACGCTTCTTTCTTAGTCACGGATGACTTAATGTAAAGCGTGGCGTATGGTTACTATCACATAGAAACAAATAAAAATTTACCTAGGATTATACGCTAAATTGACCTAAAATTGCCAGTCAGTAATTGAATTTACCTAATGTTTCCAGTGATTGAATCTACTAAAACTTATAGTTATAGCTTTTAGCCTTTGTCATTACTTATATGATATTTCAACGAATTTTTGTTTCGTTGTTGGTTTGTATGAATCCGTTCAAATTTTAAATCGCTTTTTCAACGGTATTTTTCTATTATGGCTTAAAGTGTGTTGTATATTCAATATGCTCAAATTTTTAAGAGTAATTTTTTACATTTATCTAATATTGTGTTTTATAAGGAATGTTATATGTGTGCTGTGCCTGTCATTATCCCGGCTATTGATCTAAAAGATGGTAAATGTGTACGTTTAAAACAAGGTCGTATGGAAGATGATACGGTGTTCTCTGATGATCCAGTCGCCATGGCCGCACGCTGGGTAGATGAAGGTGCACGCCGGTTACATTTAGTTGATTTAAATGGCGCATTTGATGGTGTACCAGTGCATAGACAAGTGGTGAACGATATTACGAAAGCGTATCCAAACCTACCTATTCAATTAGGTGGTGGTGTGCGTAATATGAACACCATTGAGCAATATATTACCGCAGGTCTGACGTATATCATTATCGGTACGAAAGCTGTTGAAGGTCCTGATTTCGTTGCGGAAGCTTGCCGCGAATTTGCTGGACATGTCATCGTTGGCATCGATGCTAAAGATGGTATGGTTGCTACCCATGGTTGGGCAAACGTTACTGATACCAAGGCGACTGAACTCGCTAAGCGTTTTGCGGATGTAGGTGTATCTTCAATCGTCTATACTGATATTGCCCGTGATGGCATGATGCAAGGCGTCAATGTAGAGCAAACGGTTAACTTGGCGCGCGAAGGCGGCTTACCGGTGATTGCTTCTGGTGGTGTGACTGATTTAAAAGACATCGAACTGTTAAAGCCGTATGGTGACTGTATTGAAGGTATTATCACTGGACGTGCTATTTATGAAGGAACGCTAGATTTAAGTGCGGCGCAGGCTTATCTCGATAGCTAATAAAAAGTAAAGACTTTAGATATGTCCTCATTTTTATTGCTATTTAGAGGACTTTGGCTTGATTTGAGGGCGTGTTTTAGTAAAAAATCAGTAAAACAGCAAAGGGTGCTTATGGCGGTTTGTTCTGACCATCAAAAAATACGCAGTTGCCTCAAAGTCTGGGGTCAGATGCTGTTGCTATTAAGCATCATTAGTTTGTGCCTCCCTATTCATGCCGCTGAAACCATCAGTGTGGATGATGCTGCTACGGTGCCCGAAGGGACTGAAGAAGTGGATGCTTCTGACAGTGACGCAATCAATAGTGAGTCAACGCCTGCTACAGCGAACAATCAGTTGGCTGAAAGTGATTCAAATAATGGGCTAGACAGCGTTACTTTGGCGACTACGCCGGCACCAGCTGAGTCATCGCCCGTTATCAGTAATGAAAGTACGAATGATGCTCAAATTGAAACCACACCTGCGCCGCAAAAAGACAATGATATTCGGCAACGTATCAGTGGGATATTTTCAGAAATTGAGGGGTTGCAAGCAGTCAATGTTAGCGTTACCCAAGGAGTGGTTACGTTAACTGGTGAAACACCGAATGAGAAAAAAGCGCAACAAGCCATCAGTTTAACCAATCGTTTAACCGATGTGGTTACTGTTGAAGATAGAATTACTCGAACGCTTGATGTACAAGACAACGTATCCACCGTTTACCAAAGTCTCAAATCACAAACGAAAAATGTAGTCAAAGCCTTACCTTTATTATTGGTGGGTATTGTTTTATTTAGCTTGGTGACTTGGTTTGGTAGTTGGTTGTCCAATCGTCAAAAAATGTGGCAACGTCTAACCCCCAACCCATTTGTAGCTGAGTTACTCTCTCAAACTATTAAAATCATCTTTATTATTATTGGTTTGATTTTAGCGCTGAGCTTGATAGGTGCCGAAACCATTTTAAGTACACTGTTGGGTGGCGCTGGTGTTATTGGTATCGCAGTTGGTTTTGCGGTCAAAGACACTATTGAAAACTATATTGCTTCCTTAATGCTAAGTATTCGCCAGCCATTTCGTGCACGTGACTATGTCTTGATTAACAATCAAGAGGGTATTGTGGTACGCCTAACTTCGCGCGCGACGATATTGATGACTTTAGATGGAAATCAATTGCGTATCCCTAATTCAGAAGTTTTCAAAGGTACTATCCTCAATTACACCAAAAACCCTGAACGTCGCTTTACCTTTGAATTGGGCGTTGATGCCAATGACGACCCTCTTGCCGCCATCAAGGTAGGGACCGATGCAATATGTCAGTTAGGTTTTGCACTGGATAATCCAAAAGTTACTGCAGTTATTAAAGAAGTGGGTGATTCTAATATCATTTTGCAGTTTCAAGTCTGGGTAAATCAATTGGAATCTGACTTTTCCAAAGCTCGTAGTATTGCCATACGTGAAACCAAGCATGCGCTTGAAGATAATGGTTTTAGCTTGCCAGAGCCTATTTATCAGTTGCGATTTAATCATAAGTTAGAGCAAGCTTTTGCACACATGCAAGATAGCCACGAAAGTATTGGTGTGTCTGATAAGAGTACTACTTCAACCATTCCTGAGGCGACAGATATAGGCAAAAATGAACAAAATGGCATGGATAGTAAAGATAAAAAGCTAGCAAAGGCACGTGCCAAAATTATTTTGCAAGGTCGCCGTGCTGATGAGGTGTTAGATACGAGCCCTGATGACAAGCTAATGGAAAAGGTTGAACAAGAGATTTCTGAGAATTCAGATGAGACGGATTTATTGAATAGTGAGAGCCCGCAAGAGTAGTTTGTAACAGCCAGCGAAAACTAGGCATAAAAAATGCAACAAAACATATATCTGACTATTAAAATATGGAACATTTTTATGCAAATTAAACATTTGATTATATTCGCGTTGATTGGTATCGTTGGACTATTTGGCTTTAATCTTATTAATAGCAAACAGCATGAGAAAAATAGAGAAGTTGTTGTTAGTAGCGTTACCGTTGGGAATAATGATACCAATACCAACATAGACAGTTCTGCTACAGACAGCACGGCAAGTAGCTCAGAAGATATCACTAGCCAACCTTTGGCTGAGCAGCCTAAAGCTATCCTCGATAGTGCTACGTCTCAGATAAATCAAGCTCAGCAAACCGAACAGAAAAATTTAGAAAATATGGATAGCGTTGCACAGTAACTAATCTGCACTGCGTAAATAAAAAGTAATTATATAAATAGCGCAGCACAAAAAAAGGCTAACGATGACGTTAGCCTTTTTTATTATTCAAGTCTTTATTCAGATTAGCCTTTCTTATTGCCACCTTTGCTGCGGCTGCTACTTCTTTTTGCAGGGCTTTTCTTAGGCTGCTCCTTTTTAGCAGGCTGTTTTTTGGTCTGGTTCATAGCACTAGACTGCAGTTTTTCTTTTAGATCAAAATCAATCTGCAACAGGTCCATGTTGACTCCAGCAACTTGTACTTTCACCGAATCGCCAAGTCCAAATAGCGTGCCTTTATCCTTACCAATCAGCTGTTGCTGCTGTTCATCATAAACAAAGAAATCGTCACCGACGTTTGATATGTGCACCAAACCATCAATATATAAGTCAGTCAATGTTACAAATAGACCGAAGCTAGTAACCGTAGTGACTACTCCTTCAAACTCTTCGCCAACATGGTCTTTCATGTAATGACATTTGAGCCAAGACTCTACATAGCGAGATGCTTTTTCGGCACGACGTTCAGTATCTGAAGTTTGTGTACCAGCGCCTTCGAGAGAGAAGTCCATAACAGGCTGTTTGCTGTTGGTGACTTTAGCTTTAATCGCACGATGCAGCATTAAATCTGGATAACGGCGAATAGGAGAGGTAAAGTGGCTATATTCGTCATAAGCCAAACCAAAGTGACCAATATTGTCAGGTGCATAGTTGGCTTGCATCATTGAACGCAATAGCATGCTGTGTATGCTAATTGCATCAGGTCTGTCTTTGGTTGCTTCAATAATCCGCTGATAATCTGCTTGAGTTGGACTCTCTTCTGGGAATGGTAATCCAAAGTTTTTTGCATATTCATGAATACGCATTGACTTTTCACTGTCAGGCTTATCATGATTACGGTATAACACAGGCAATTCATGCTTGAGTGCAAAATTTGCCGCACAGGTATTGGCCAACAACATGCATTCTTCGATCAGCTTTTGAGAATCACCACGAGTACGCGGTAAAATATCTGCAATACCACCTTTTTCGTTGAATTTTATATACGTCTCAACGGTCTCAAACTCCATTGCATGGCGATCTTCACGTTTTTTAAGCAACAGCTCATACAGCTGATGTAGCGTATCGATAGATTTTTTAACGTCTTTGTTGCCCGTTAATGATTTAGGCAAACGTTTATCAGTCGGATTTACGAAGTAGTCATTTACTTGATTATAAGTCAAACGTGCTTGTGAGTGCATGACTGATGGATAGAACTCATATCCTGTGACCTTGCCTGCACGTGATATTTTGATATCAGCAACCATACATAAGCGATCAAGATCAGGGTTCAGTGAACATAGACCGTTAGATAGCACCTCAGGTAGCATCGGAATCACACGATGCGGGAAGTATACTGACGTACCACGCTCATAGGCGTCTTGATCAAGTGGTGAGTTCGGCGTCACATAATAGCTAACATCAGCAATAGCAACCACGACACGGTAATTACCACCAGAGCGTTTTTCAGCGAATACAGCATCATCAAAGTCACGCGCATCTTCACCGTCAATAGTGACAAGTGGCAAATGGCGTAAATCTGTGCGACCTTTTATATCTGCTGCGGTCGGTTCTTGGTAGTCATTAGCTTGCTTCAGTGCCGCTTCACTAAAATCTGATGGAATATCGTAGTTGAGCAGTGTGGTTTCAATAATGAGTTCACGGTCATTGTCGTCAGACAGAACCTCAGTAATTTTGCCCGTTGCAAACTCATGTTGGTTTGGCCAATCGATAATATCGACCTTAACAGGAGAGCCTTGCTTCGCGTTTAGCGCTTGTACATTGTCATCAGTGACCGTGATTGGCTGATGATTATTTGGACTGCCAAGCTCGACACAGTAACCATCTTCATCACGAGTCAGAGTACCGATAAAGTTGTTTTGGCGACGTTCCACGATATCCACGATACGCCCTTCGGTACGACCACGGTTGTCTGTTGACGTGCCAACGGCATCGACAGTATCGCCGTTAAATACCCAGCGCATCTGTTTTTCATGCAAAAATAAATCTGGCATGTCGCTTAAAAGTACAAAGCCAAAACCTTTAGGATGAGCAGACACGGTGCCAGTGACGACATCTTGCTGAGTCACTGTACGATAGCGATAAGGACGACCTTCACGGTTTACCTGTCCATCACGTGCCATAGCTTTGAGACGATTACCCAAAGCATCAAGCTGATCGGTATCATCAATATTAAAGGCTTTCGCTAACTGTTGATGAGTGACTTCGCCGTGCTCAGTAATCGTACTAAGTATTAGTTCACGACTAGGGATGGGGTTGTCATATCTTTTTGCCTCACTTGAGGCGTTTGGGTCATTCCAACTCATAAATTACCGTATCTATTTTTAAAATTATTAATAAGGGCTATCTTAACACGAACGACGTTGTAATATCTTGCGTCAATTGTTGTATGTGTATTCATTAGCAAGGAGCCATTACCTCTATGAGGCAACAGCAGTTTGGATAAATCAAAGATCGATATCAACCGTGTTTGATTTATCGGTTATCTTTTTACTGTTTATTTCTTTTGATACTTCTAGCACAGTGGTTTGATTAGATTTATCAAGGTATTTTTGTGCTTTATCAACTTCGCTAGTCAAGGTATTGACCGTTTGTTTCATATTCTCTAGTGCTTCGATTTTATAGTTGCTAATCATATCCATCGTGTCATAGACATTGTTAAAAGCATTTTGCAACTTATCAAGTTCAATGCTGCTGCTGGTCGCTTGCTCATGGATTTCACCTGACTGGCGTTTGAGCATTGCTGAGGTTGATTCAATCAAGCTACTGGTCGTTTTATTCAACGCAGTGATTTGATCGAGTACCAGTTTTTGATTGGTCATCGCTTGAGCTACGACGACAGCCGTGCGTAATGCTGATACCGTTGTCGTGGTTGCGCGATCGACACCCTTAATCAGCTCTAAGTTATTGCGACGAATGGTATCAAGCGCTAAATACCCTTGTACATTAACGGCCAGCTGGGTCAAAAAATCTGTATTTTTTTGACGGACATAAAACAACATTTCTTCTTTAATAATACGAGCTTTCTCAGGATCAGTCGCTTCTATCGCATAGACTTTTTGCTCTAGCTGCTCATCAATCTTTTTGCCAACGTAGACATACTGACGAATAGATTGCATCAGCTCCCACATATTGACTTTTTCTTGTTCAATCATTGCATTGTCTTTGAGCAATTCATCTTTACCATTATAGAGACTGGTAACAACGGCATTGATATGAGACTGTGCGGATTCATATTGGCGGAAGTAGTCTTGTACTTTATTACCGAACGGAATGAGACCAAACAGCTTACGTGAACTGGTCAGCTCTTTTTTGCTAGGATCTAAGTCTTCGACAATCCCGCGCAGTTCCGTTAGTGAGTTAGCGATAGGGGAGTTATCAAACAAGCTATCATTGAGACTTTTTGCCGGCAAATCTAACATACGGTTAGAGACTTGTGCTGACTCTCGAATCTCTTTGGTACCTAAATTGTGAATAGATTGCACGTTTTGTCGAAACTCATCGCTGTGCACAGAGTTAGTAAGTACATGGTCTACAAAAGCATCAACTTTGGCATCGAGCTCCGGAATCTGGCTTTCATCCAACTTGACCATCTGATCTGCTTCACTTTTTTGTATCTCTTTCACAGGTTCAGGTGCAGTTAAAGAAATACTTGGAGTTTTTGCGTTTTCTGGTGGGGTCAATTCTTGCATGAAGTTTCCTGTAATATCTAAAAGGGACAGTGTTTTTGGTCAATAGCTATATAAAGCGGTAACCGTAAAAAACATTGATAGTAAATGGATATTCTTATGCACTCGGTTATTCTTATTAGAATAGTATAAATGCGGTGCAGCAGAGCTTTAGATTAACGGGTAATGAACGAGTTGAGAAGATAGGTTTTGTAAAGTGGCGTCGACTTATTATATTAAAAAATGGCTATTAACAGGCTTAAATATTAAAAAACCATCAATATCCCGCAGCATATTGATGGTTGAGATTATAAGTATCTACATCGACTAACAGCCACCACTAAAACAATCTACAAAACAGATTATTTTTTCTTAGTTGGTCCAAGCAGCATACCCATTTGACGACCTTCCATCTTAGGATACTGCTCAACGTTAGCAATCTCAGCAGTGTCTTCGATAATACGATCTAGCTGCTTACGACCAATCTCTTGGTGCGCCATTTCACGGCCACGAAAACGAATACTGATTTTAACTTTGTCTTGGTTTTCTAAAAAGCTGAAGATTTTTTTCAGTTTGACCTGATAATCAGCTTCTTCAGTACTAGGACGCAGTTTCATTTCTTTCAGCTGAGTTTGCTTTTGGTTCTTTTTAGCTTCTTTCGCCTTTTGCTTCTGATCATAGAGGAAATGCTTATAATCCATGATTTTACACACAGGCGGCTTGGCATCTGGAACCAATTCGACCAAATCTAGATTGTCTTCACGTGCCGCTTTCATCGCGGTTTCGATATCGACCACGCCCATTTGTTCGCCGTCTTCTTTGACGAGACGGACTTCTTTGACATTGATATCTTCGTTGATGTTCAAACGGTTCGACTGTTTAATAGGTATTACTCCTCATCTGTTTTTGGGGTCTGTCGGCCTTTTTCAGCGACAGCTGTCTGTACTAATGTAATAAATTTAGAAATACTCATTACGCCAAGATTCTCACCTTCACGCGTACGGACGTTGACACTGCCCGATTCGACTTCTTTATCCCCTAATACTAGCATATAGGGAATACGTTCTAATGTTTTCTCTCGTATCTTAAATCCAATCTTTTCGTTACGCAAGTCACTAATAGCACGTAAACCTGCATTTTTTAGTTCACTGACTACATTTTCACAAGCATCGGCCTGTTTATCTGTGATATTCATGACTACAATTTGTTGTGGTGCTAGCCATACGGGCATCCAACCGGCATAGTTTTCAATCAATATGCCGATGAAACGCTCGAACGAACCCAATATCGCACGGTGTAGCATGACAGGTACTTCGCGTTCATTCTGCTCATTTACAAATTCAGCATCAAGGCGCTCAGGCATGTTTGGATCAACTTGAATAGTACCGCATTGCCATATACGACCTAACGAGTCTTTTAGACTGAATTCAATTTTTGGGCCATAGAAGGCACCTTCACCGGGTAGATAGTCCCAGTCAAGGCCTGAACTATCTAGCGCGTCGGCCAACGCTTTTTCAGCAAAATCCCATGATTCATCACTACCGACACGTTTTTCAGGACGGGTTGAAAGCTTCATGATGATGTGATCAAAACCAAAGTCTTCATAGACAGCAAGCGTGAGCTTAATAAAGTCAGCAACTTCTTGTTGAATTTGCGCTTGGGTACAAAAAATATGCGCATCATCTTGCGTAAAGCCACGAACACGCATTAGACCATGTAATGAACCTGATGGCTCGTTACGATGACAAGAACCAAATTCTGCCATACGTAAAGGCAAATCACGGTAAGATTTCAGGCCTTGGTTAAATACTTGCACATGGCAAGGGCAGTTCATAGGTTTTACGGCATAATCACGGTTTTCACTCGAAGTCGTAAACATATTGGTTGCATAGTTACCCCAATGACCAGAACGTTCCCACAAGCTACGATCCACGATTTGTGGTGTTTTAATTTCTTCATAGCCATTATCATGCTGTACTTTACGCATATATTGTTCAAGCACTTGGTAAATGGTCCAACCATTCGCATGCCAAAATACCATGCCTGGTGCTTGCTCTTGCATGTGAAACAGGTTTAACGCTTTACCTATTTTTCGATGGTCGCGTTTTTCAGCTTCTTCAATACGTTGAATATAAGCTTTTAGCTGTTTTTTGTCTGCCCAAGCAGTACCGTAAATACGTTGTAGTTGCTCATTTTTTGCATCACCACGCCAGTAAGCGCCAGACATCTTAGTTAGTTTGAATATTTTTAGGAATCGTGTATTCGGTACATGCGGGCCACGGCACATATCCACATATTCTTGATGATGGTAAAGACCAAAAGCTTCTTCACCTGGCATATCGTTGATTAATTTAAGCTTATAATCTTCATTACGTGACTCAAATATCTCAATCGCTTCTGCACGAGGTGTCATCTTTTTGACCACATCGTAATCTTGCTTGATCAGCTGCATCATGCGCTTTTCAATCGCTTCCATATGCTCAGGTGTAAAAGGCGTCTCGCTGTAGATGTCATAATAAAAGCCATCTTCAATGACTGGACCGATAACCATCTTCACATCAGGATATAGCTGTTTGACAGCATGACCTAACAAATGCGCACATGAGTGACGAATGATATCTACACCATCCGCATCTTTTGGCGTCACGATTTCAACTTTAGCATCAGCAATGATAGGGTCATGCGCATCTACTAGATGCCCATCTACACGCCCAGCGACTGTTGCTTTAGCCAGTCCTGCACCGATACTTTGCGCCACTTCCATGACTGTCGTATTGCCTTCAAAGTCTTTTACGCTACCATCGGGTAAAGTAATCGCTACCATAATCTATTCACCTTTTTGGATCCGTTGGCAGTGATGATTGCAACCATCAATCATATAACCGTAAGACCGCATCAATTATATCTAACTGCTGTGATATGTTAAGAAAAGTACCACCCAAAATACTAAGTTGAGACGATATTAATAGCATGCTTTTGGCCACTTTATCTAAAGGCTCACTTTAGCATTACAAGGTAGTGTCATAAAAGCCACTATTATAGCAAACACTGCCTAGCAACACTAGGTTGGAGAATATAGATACAAAGTGACAAAAGTATTATAACAAGCGATGTCAGCACGGTGACTGTTTAAGTATCGATGCAGCACTTGTTAAGTATCGATGCAGCACTTGATGCTTCAAAGTTACCTAATTACCGATGCTATAGTCGATACACTCTAAAAATGTCATAGCGCTACTGGGATGAATGTTGCGCAGCCTCTGGGAACGCAGCACGCAAGTAAAATTTATACCAGTGGCGCGTTTAAATCCATAACAGTTTTACATTCAGCTAACTATATGAAAAATAACGTCTTATCTCGCTGCATCATGTTCATATCGGATTGACTATATAAGTATTTATTAAGCAGATATCAATAGGTAATAGATAACGCCAATTTTGCTACCACTATATAACTAATGAAGTGATGATGGTTTAAGTCGCAGCGCCGTCCTAAAAAGTTTTTTCGCTAACATATTGAAAATACTAGTCTATTTTATGTTTGTTGAAATTAATTAAAAAACTTGTCAAAAAGCAGTTGACACCCGTCAGAAACTCTCTATAATACGCACCTCATCAGGACGAGCCAAGCATTACTAGGGTGAATTACATAGTAACAACGCAGCGAACCTTGAGAAACAAATTATAAAAAAAGCTTGACAAACCAAATCGTTATGATATGATAGTCGGCTCGCTAATAACGATAAGCACATTGCTTAGTTATTAGATATATAACTCTTTAACTGGACGACAGTGAAGAGACACTATTTAAAAGCACAACTAAAGAACAACTTGTGTGGATTTTTGCTGATATAGAATGCTAAAAAATAAAGTTGGTTTTGACTTCTTTTCGGGAGTTAATTCTAACTATAAAAATTATCATTTACTCAGCAGAAAAACTCAAAGTTAATTCATTAC
>NZ_RRYV01000059.1 GCF_014861395.1 Psychrobacter sp. FME13
GTTATTGTGCTTAGTTTACCAAGTTTATCTCTACGGTTTATTCAGCATAGCTCAGAAAGCTTATAAAGAGGTGTGTGCACCGACCATGACACTGGCAGTTGGTTTGATATCATGTGTGGTATTACAGCCTGTTGCTGACAATACAATTGTCGTTAGCAGAGTAACTGCACTGATACTGGTTATTTTTTTACTGTATTTTTTATAAGTGTTAGATAGTGAGGACATAGGTAGTTCCTAAAGGGGTAATTGTTGAATAAGTAGTGGTTAAACAAATATAGTAAATTTTATAGTAAGAGTTGGTAGAGTAGGAGAAGTTTAGCATGCTCAAGGTCAGATTTTTGTGTCCAAATCTTAAGCAAAACTTTCTAAACTGATTATGTCACCTTCTAAACCAGTGGTTTTTGACGATAGTCTATGAGGGTAAGGGCTGAGCGCCACTAGAATTATGCTAAACTAGGGCAAAATTATTTGTCATGCTGATGGTAAAAACACGACGGCTGATAAACCCATTTAAAATAAACAAATAACTGGTAGTGATAACTTTTAGGGCAAGCTTATGAATAACCCAAACAACAGTAACCGTGTGGTCATCAATCTAGATGGTGACCTTGACGACTTGGATGACGATGACATTACTTTACCCAGTCTACCGGCGCAATCGGTGCCTATTATTGATGAGGCTGAGGATATTACACCAACGACCACATTTGAGAATGAAAATGTCGCGTTGGGCACGCCGATTGTTATGACAGAGTCAAAAATCAACGCTGAGGTTGCCGCTAAAAATTCTGAAAGCAGTGATTCGGTTGCTAATGCTACTAGTGATAAAGATATTGCAAACATTCCAGCTATGCCACTGCAAGAAAATTTAGGAAACAGTGCGAGTGTTAGTTCAGCTAATAGTAATAATTCAGTTGCTAGTGTCACGTCAACGAAACTAGAAGCAGAATCAGAAAAAATTGATAAAAAAGGCAGTTGGTTTAATCGTATGAAAACGGGGCTTAGTAAGTCACGTAAAAACTTAGCCGAAGGTATGGTCAATATCTTGATCGGTGGTAAAGAGATTGATGATGAACTGTTAGAAGAAGTCGAGGATCAGCTATTGGTTGCCGATATTGGTGTCAATGCGACCAACCGTATTATCAAAAGCCTTACTGAACAGACCGACCGTGGTGATTTGATTTACGCTCACTCATTATACAAAGCCTTGCAAACTGAGCTGGTTGATATTTTGACCCCCAAAGTTGCGCCGCTAGTGATTGATAGTACCAAAAAACCATTTGTTATTTTGATGGTAGGTGTCAATGGCGTAGGTAAAACCACTACTATCGGTAAATTGGCTAAGCGATTACAAGGTGAAGGCAAGTCAGTTATGTTAGCTGCTGGCGATACCTTTAGAGCAGCAGCCACGGAGCAGCTACAAATTTGGGGTGAGCGTAATAGTATTCCAGTGGTTGCCCAAGGTCATGGCTCAGACAGTGCTTCTGTTATTTTTGATGCCATGCAATCTGCTAAGGCAAAAAATATTGATGTGCTTATTGCCGATACTGCAGGACGTTTGCAAAACAAAACGCACCTGATGTCAGAACTTGAAAAAGTGGTGCGTGTGATGCGTAAAGCTGATCCAAGCGCACCGCACGAAGGTATGATTGTCCTTGATGCTGGCACAGGTCAAAATGCAATTAATCAGGTTGAATTATTTAACAAAGTCGTACCACTGACTGGTATTACCATCACCAAGCTAGACGGCACGGCCAAAGGTGGCGTGGTTTTTAATGTTGCTGAAACAACGGATGTACCGATTCGTTACATTGGCGTGGGCGAGTCGATTGATGATTTGCGTGCCTTTAGTCCTAAGCAGTTTGTCGCAGCGTTATTCGAGACTGATGATAAAGAGTAAGTCAAATTGAAATAACTGTCTGAAGTAGCGGTGTACAATGAACGATATTTTTAGCAGATAAATATATATTGGGATAATTGTCATGATAGTCACTACAACGGCTCTTGGAGCACATCAATTGACCTTAATTGCCAGTGCCAGTTATAGTGAGCATGACAGTCCTCAATTGGTCGAGGCCAACTGGCTACTGGCAGGTGATTCTTGGCATAGCTCAAAATCCGTACCTAAGCTTAAAAAGCATTACAAGCTAGATGATAGTGATTTTGAGTTCATAGATAGCAATAGCCTAAGTATATCTGATAGGACACAGGCTCTCTTGCTAACTGCTATTGAGCAAATCAATGAATATATCAGTGGCGCTCGCAAAGACTTTGACTTGCCTTTAGATATGTCTTTAGGAACAGAGTTTCAGCAAAGAGTATGGCGAGGGTTGCAAACAATCCCCCATGGCGAGACTATCAGCTACGGGACACTCGCAAAACGTGTTAATAGCCCAAAAGGATTCCGTGCCGTTGCGCAAGCCAATAGTAAAAACCCATTTAGCCTGATTGTTCCTTGTCATCGTGTGATTGCGAGTGATGGTAAGATTGGCGGTTATACTGGCGGATTGGACAAAAAGAAATACTTGTTAACCCTTGAGGGTGTCGACTGCTAAAGTGTATAGATATTGTCTGTTGATAAATAATCGAACACATAAAAAACGCCAAACCTGATAGGGGTTTGGCATTTTTTATATAGGGATAAGCGCTAGTGTTGTAGATTGCTCTTACATTTAAGGATTCTGGCTACTTGCATTTTTTGCAGCCTGAACATCCTTTTGATTTCTTAAATATAACTTTTGTCCACACGTAATAAAAAGATATCGCAACGATAATAAAAACGATGAGGTATTCTAACCATATATTCATTTTTAACTCCTTCGTGAGTTTCTTAAAATCCAAAAATACTGCCGGCAATTCGGTAAACAATCCATGCCATTGCATAAGCCAAGGCAAACAGATATCCCGTAATCATTAATGTTTGCTTTAATGATTTGGTTTCACGTCGAATCACGGTAAGCGTGGCCAAACACATAGGCGCATATACGTAGAATGCCAAAAATGAAAAAGCTGTGGCCAAACCCCATTGAGCGTGAATGATAGGAATCAATGTTTGGTTCATGAGTTCATCACCCACATCACCCACCGCATATACGGTGCCCAAAGCAGCTACCACGACTTCTCTAGCCGCAAGCCCTGGAATCAGTGCAATACACATCTGCCATGTAAATCCAATTGGTGCAAAGATAGGTTCAATAGCATGACCAAGCATACCAGCAAAGCTATAATCAATTGCGGGACCAGTTGCGTCTACGGGTGCTGATGGAAAGGTCACCAACACCCATAGTATGACTGATAAGGCAAAAATAACTGTACCTGCTTTCATTAAAAAGGCACGTACTTTGTCCCAAAGTTCTCCCGCAATATGCATCACATTTGGCATGCGATACGTTGGTAACTCCATCAGTAAGGGGAATGCAGACGATTCTGATTTTGTACCACTAAAACGTTTAAATAACCACGATACCAATGCCGCTGAAAATGTACCGGCAACATACAATATAAATAACGTGATTCCTTGCAAGTTGAATATGCCCAACACGGTTTGACTGGGTATCACCGCTGCAATAATAAGTGCATAAATAGGTAAGCGAGCGGAACAGGTAAGCATGGGTAGCACAGCAATAGCCACTAAGCGTTCTTTATGGCTAGGAATGGTACGGGTTGACATCACGGCTGGTACAGCGCAGGCAAAACCAGATAGCAGTGGAATAAACGAGCGACCAGACAGTCCTACTTTTGCTAATAAGTTGTCTAACAAAAATGCCGCTCGTGGTAAATAACCTGAGTCTTCAAGGACTAATAAAAATAAAAATAGCAAGGTAATCTGTGGTACAAATACCAATACGCTGCCCACGCCCGCAACAATACCATCTACAATTAAGCTCTGTAATATGCCGTCTGGCAGCCATTGTGACAATAAAATGCCAATACTACCCACCAGCCATTCGATGCTGTCCATAATCGGTGTTGCCCAGGCATAGACAGCTTGAAATATAACAAACAGAATCACTAATAAAATGACTACGCCTATAACAGGGTGTAATGTCAGTTGATCCAGTCGCTCATGCCATTTTGGTAGTTGTTGTGCTCTAGTTACTGCGCGGCTTAAAATATCATCAGCTTGCTGATACAGCATGTGGGTATCGGTATTGCTATTAAAAAAACATACAGGTTTGTCGCGGCTACCAATATGTTTAATAAGTTCGTCAGCCAGTGTGAATAACTGCTCGCAGCCTTTACGTTTAATGGCAACGGTTTTCACAAAAGGTACGCCAAGCTCATCTGACAATATAGACTCATCAACTACCAAGCCACGGCTTTGTGCCACATCGCTTAAATTGAGTGCCACGATGATGGGCAAGCCCAAACTTTTGAGCTCAAGTAACATCCGTAATGACATACGCAAGTTGGTGGCATCGGCCACAAAAATGATGCCATCAGGGATAGATTCACCTAGCATTTGACCGAATAACACTTTGCGCGTGACTTCTTCGTCAAGGCTTGCTGTTTTTAAGCTATAAGTGCCGGGCAAATCTAAAATATGCACGTCAGTGTGACCAAGTAGCAAGGCGCTACGTTTGTCAACCGTGACCCCAGAGTAATTGGCGACCTTGGCTTTAGAGCCGGTCAGTACATTAAAGGTTGCGGTTTTACCACAGTTAGGTGCGCCCACTAATGCCAGTGTGATAGGTGTAGTAGGTGCATTTGTGGGGTGGGTTGTTTGATTGATCGGTATGGAAGAGGGCATAACTTATGAATCGCTGTTAAAAGGACTGGCATAGTCATTCCACTATAAAAGTGTTACCGCATTAACCTCGCTTAAAGTATTTAATATACCTCTACGCTCGGCTGCCTTGTATGACTTTTAAATTGAATCGACTATATGAGAAAAGCATTTGGATAGAGCTGGTGGGCATCCAATAATTAGTGCCTTTTACCATTTGCCTTTATGTGACAGCACGGCATTGTATTTTTATCAGTTCATCGGCACGTAAGCTAAATTGTGCGCCTGTGTTGAGCTGCACGGCATAAGGTGGCTTACCAAATAAGCCTTTGGCTACAATGTGAACCAAAGTATTGGGTAAAAATCCTAAATCTTTTAGTCGTTGACTAATAGCACCATCGATCTCACCAAACCGGCTATTGGCGACAATCTCATCAATAATGGCAGGCTGGCGCTTGTCTAAGTCTAATAATGAACACACAGGAGATGATGTAGGTTTATTATCAGAAAGAATAGATGTATCGGTAGTGGAGTTTTGAGAAGGGAGGATCGTAATACTCATAGAGAGTCCTTAATTATTCGCATTGTTGCAAATAATAACTATTACCGTTTTTGTGCGATTATATGCCTCAATTTTCACAAAAACAATGTCTATAGGCATACTTGTGACAACAAAAAACCAGACAGTAAGAAACTGTCTGGCTCTAAAGTTTAAATAATTAATGTTAAAGGTTATTTCTAATATTTAGACCTCACAGATCAGTAACATAAGCTACATTTGAGACTATTTGCGTTACCCTTCGAGTTGGGCCATCACGTCAGCAGTAAAGCTAACGTTGGTATAGACTTCCTGAACATCGTCAGCATCTTCTAACATATCGATCATCTTCATGACTTTTTCGGCATCATCAACATTATCTATCTCAGCTGTGGTTGATGGCGACATAGTGACTTCTGCGTTGTCAGAAACCAGACCTGCTGCATTAAGCGCATCTTTTACTTGACCAAAGCTTTCCCACTCGGTGATGACAAGTAAGCTTTCGCCATCGTTTTCGATATCAAGCGCGCCGGCATCTAATGCGACCAGCATGACTTCGTCTTCTAAGCTTATATCGTTAAAGATGATTTCACCGCGTTTGGTAAATAGATAGGCCACTGAGCCTGACGTGCCAAGGTTACCATCATTTTTGGTAAAGGCGTGACGTACTTCACTGACTGTGCGATTGAGGTTATCAGTTAAGGTTTCTACCAGTACAGCCACACCACCAACACCATAGCCTTCGTAGCTAACTTCTTCCATATTTTCATTGTCGCCGCCACCTGTACCACGAGCGACCGCACGGTTAATCGTATCTCTAGTCATATTAACCGATAAGGCTTTTTCGATAACGGCACGTAGGCGTGGGTTTTTGTCCGGATCAGGGTCACCTTGCTTAGCAGCAGAAACGATTTCACGAATAATTTTGGTAAATACTTTACCTCTTACCGCATCCTGACGGGCTTTACGGTGTTTAATATTTGCCCATTTTGAGTGACCTGCCATATAACATCCTTAGGTTTTACGTATTAATTGCTATGCTTAAAAAAAGTATTTAACAATAATCTTCAACATTGAATTAGCTGTTCTTATAATATAGTTATTCTATTTATTCAAAGTAACACAGCTTCTCACATGTTAATGATTTGTATGTCGTTAGAAGTGCTTTTTTGCTACACTGTGGCAACTTATAGATTGTCTTCACTGTGGTTAGTGGGCAATATTATAAACCAGTTTTATGTATTTTGACCAACTTGGTCTTATTCACCTAAATTTAAGTCATTGCAGAGTACTAAGACAATGATCTGATGAAGTTACTGACTCTATGAAGCAATTAACTGCCGAAGCCATTACACACTTACGTAACCGTATTCATGTCATTATCGAAGGCACGGATACTCGTTTGGGTAA
This sequence comes from Psychrobacter sp. FME13, assembly GCF_014861395.1. Lineage (GTDB taxonomy): Bacteria > Pseudomonadota > Gammaproteobacteria > Pseudomonadales > Moraxellaceae > Psychrobacter. Next base: position 6,675 of record NZ_RRYV01000059.1, read on the forward strand.
GATTTTTGACATTGTATTATTGATTGCAATTTTGGCCAGTGTGGCTGTGGTAATGATTGACAGTGTGCTATACATGCGTTTGCAATATGGCACTATATTCTTTTATGCAGAATGGTTTTTCACTATTTTGTTTACGATGGAGTATATTTTAAGGCTTTTTTCAGCACCCAATCGCTTACGTTATGCTTTTAGCTTTTTTGGGATTGTTGACTTACTGTCTGTGCTGCCAAGCTATTTAAGTCTAATGTTTGTGGGTGTTCAATACTTACTGGTTATTCGTATTTTACGTATTTTACGTATTTTTAGAGTACTTAAGCTTAAAGCTTATATGCAACAAGCGGGTTTTTTGGCTTCAGCGCTCAAAACCAGTCAACAAAAAATCACGGTATTTTTCTTGTCATTGGTACTTTTGGTTACGATATTCGGATCAATTATCTATGTAGTAGAAGGTCCAAAGAATGGTTTTACCAGTATTCCACTGTCTATTTATTGGGCGGTTGTAACCATGACAACGGTTGGTTATGGTGATATGTCACCAAAAACACCGTTGGGTCAGGCGATTGCAAGTATGGTTATGATTACAGGTTACTCGATCATTGCGGTACCGACAGGTATTTTTACCTCTGAGCTAGCACGAAATATGCGCCCTCAGCTGAGTCCTGTGACTTGTCCTAATTGTGGTAAATTCGGTCATGCTGTCTCCGCAGATTTCTGTGATCGATGCGGACATGCCTTACATATCTAGTAATTACGACGTTTGGGGCACATAGTGGCAGTATTATAGACAGTGGTTCTCTTCATGCTGTTTATTTAGCTATCTAGATCTAGAGCGCTATCTTTTATATTTTTATACGTCAATGTATTCATGTACCAGTGGCGATAGGTCAATCTCAACACCCAAGTTGACCAAGTTCCAATATTGTCCTGATACGGTACGATCTAGCATCATGGTCGTGGCAGAAGGTTGGAATTGTCCAAAATACTTTAAAGAGGTGCGCATTTGTGCAATGGCTTCGTGATGTACTTGACTACTGCCAAAATCAAAACGACCTTTTTGATAAGGCTCGATAGACAAAGGTTTTAAGCCAATAGATAACCATTTTTTATAAAACTCACCAGGAATATCTTTGTCGTCATCACGGCGAATGTCTAAAGCGATTAAATCCTGTTCGAGTGCTGTGACATCACTTTTGATGGCATGCTTGGCAAAACGACGAAATAATTGAATTTCGTTGTCACTATAGCTGCGAATACCACCAAAATCATAAGCCACAACGCTGCCATCTTTACGAAAAGCAAAGTTTCCAGGGTGTGGATCACAGTGCATACGATATAAGCCAAACAGTTGTCCTGCGGTAAAATGAAACAGACGCTTTGCTATCTGTTGTTTGATCTCATTGTCCCAAGTTGACGCGACGCTTAGTGTCTCTCCTGCCTCTTCTGTTAAGGTTAAAATTCGCTTAGATGAGTGGCTGCTGATGACTTTTGGAATAATAAGACCTTCATCCTCTGCATGAAAAGCACCGAATACTCGTAAGTTATGGGCTTCTTTTATATAGTCTAATTCATCGTGCAGACTTTGGTTAATCTCGTTAAATAACTGTTCTTGTAGCTGCTTACTCATATTAAGTACGCCAGCAATTTTTAAAGCCATGCGTACTTGTTTGAGATCGCTATCACAATTTTCATCGACGCCTGGGTACTGAACCTTTACGACGACCTTTTGACCAGACGGCAGCATTGCTTTATGTACTTGTCCAATGGATGCTGCAGCAAACGGCATTTCTTCAAACTTGCTAAATAGTTCGGTCACAGGTGCTTTGAGCTCACGTTCTATTTGTGCCTGTATTTGTGTATAGGGCATGGGCGGCGCATCTTTTTGTAGCTTTTCTAAAGCCGTTGCTACTTCGGGTGGAAATACATCTTTATATTGCGATGCGATTTGTCCCACTTTCATCACCGCACCCTTCATTTCACCAAGTGTTTCGGCTATCTGGATGCCTACCTCTTGCATTAGCTCTGATCGTGCTTGTAAACGTTTTTCTTCGTCACTTGAGAGGTGCTTAAATGAGTTTTTAGCTGCTTTACCGGCAATACTTGCAGTCATGCCAGCGAGTTTCATAAAGCGCTTTCCAGACGATTTTGCCATTCATATCACCATGTAGTGGGTTGTTTATTCAGTCGTAATTCTATTTTTTGATCGTTACTGCTCAATTAGGCTGCGTTCTAATGTACTGCCTTGAAAGGCTGATGCTAACATTATCCCAAACATTGTTGAAAACCTAGCTGAGGTTTCGACGTTATCATCAATTTTCGCCTAGTCTGGTGCAGTTATAGCGATCAGTCACCTTAATGTTTGAATGTTTAATAAACCCTAAACTTCAGTCAGCAATATTTATAGAGTAGAGGTTGTCTAGCCAATAATCCAATGCCATTTGATAGCCCATCTGTCCCAAGCCACAAATAACTCCAACTGCAATATCGCTTAAATAAGAGTGATGGCGAAAAGGTTCACGTGCATGAACATTGGATAAATGTACTTCTATAAAGGGCTTTTGTGTGGCTAATAGTGCATCACGTATGGCAACTGAAGTATGCGTAAATGCGGCAGGGTTTATGATAATAGCATCTACCTGTGCTGCTGTATCTGCCAATAGCCCATAATGTTGAATACTATCAACTATTTGGCCTTCGTGGTTTGATTGTACACATATTAACTCAATATTGTACTGAGCGGCTCGTGTTGTTAAGCGTTTCTCAATATCTGCCAGTGTGGTATGACCATAAATTTCAGGCTCGCGTTTACCTAATAAATTTAGATTGACTCCATTAACCAGTAACAGTTTATGCGTGCGTGTTTGGATACTTTTTTGGCTAGAAGGTGTCGCAGTTGCGGCAAATTGAGAAGGCGTGGTCATAATGGTCTCTGTAGCTGTTGTCTTAGATTAGTAGTCTATTGTAAGGTATCTGACGCTTAGAAAAGCAAATTTTATCATTTCATGGTAGTGCTGCTTATTTCTTTATGATAACAGCTTGCTGATGAAGGTTATAAAAAATTACATGAAAAACTCACCTAAGCATTAAAAAGCATGTTAAAAGTCTTTATGTTGCTAAAAACCCGTGCTATGATATTTTTTATGCAATAAATATTACAAATTTGTTGCTGTTATTATGATAGGTTTATAAGGTAGGTGTAATGTTTAGGTAATAGTGATTATGGCGTGTCATTAATCTGAATATCAAACATTACATGGATTAAAAGTAGATGAAGCTTCGCTAAACAGCATCAAGTAGCTGACTGATATATTTGTACTACTTTGCTTGTTTGGTTGCAGTTTCTCTCATTTTTATCACTATTTTGTAAATGCAGACACGCATTAGAGTAAGACTCTCATTTTTTTGATTTCATGATCTTAGATCCCGATTGTATGCAGTTTTGCAAAGGAATTTGGGGCTAAGCAGACTTTTTTAGGAAGTAATATTATGTCAGCTCGTGAGCAAGGTACCGTTAAGTGGTTTAATGACTCGAAAGGTTTTGGTTTCATTCAACGTGATAGCGGAGAAGATATTTTTGTCCATTTTCGCGCGATTCAAGGTGATGGCTATCGCTCTTTAACAGATGGCGAAAAGGTTGAGTTCAGTGTAGTAGAGGGCGAAAAAGGTCTTCAAGCTGAAGAAGTCAGAAAAGTAGCAGAGTAATCTATTCAGGCATTATAATGGTTTAGCTATAATGTCTGTACAAACTACTGATATACTACTGAGTCAAGCCCGTTTTATTTTATCCATGTTGCGTTAATATCAGCATCATTGGTAGGATCAGACACTGGGCTTGGCTTTTTTTATGTCTACACGATGCCTAGGGTGTGTTTTCAAGTCAATTGCTAGTTATCTAAATGGGCTAAGAGTGCCTAGTTTGACCAAAGTTGTTACGAGCTTATTCATGATTAATAATGAACAAGCGATTAATTAAAAAGGATATTTTTTTGAGCAATTTCACAACATTTACTGATTTGCCACTTTCAACATCAACCTTACGTGCGGTAAGTGATTTGGGCTTTACTGAACTAACGCCTATTCAGGCACAAATACTACCACATACGTTGGCCAATCAAGATGCTATTGGACAGGCACAAACAGGTACTGGCAAGACAGCAACGTTTTTATTGACCATTATGGAAGCTTTACTCAAACGTCCTTTCACTAATGGTGAGGAGCGTTATTTAGGTGAACCACGTGCGGTAATCATGGCGCCAACTCGTGAGCTGGCTCAGCAAATATTTGATGACTGTATTGCTCTGACCAAATATACCTCTTTACACAGTGTCTGTATCATGGGTGGTACCAATTATGAGACACAACAGTATGAGCTTGAGCGTCAATATGTCGATATATTGGTTGCAACGCCTGGTCGATTGATTGATCTTGCCAATAAAGGCATGGTTTATCTGGATCGTGTCGAAGTATTGGTGTTGGATGAAGCGGATAGAATGCTTGATATGGGTTTTATTCCTGACATTAAGCGTTTAGTCGGCCGTATGCCAGCCAATACAGACCGCCAAAGCTTATTGTTTTCTGCCACTTTTAATCAAGATGTGATGAACTTGGCTTATCGTTGGTTGCATGAGCCACAATTTGTGGAAATTGAACCTGAGCATAAGACCAGTGAATTGGTCGATCAGCATTTTTACTTATTGACAGAAAATCAAAAGTTAGAAGCATTGCAGCGTATTATTAGTGATCCTGCGATGGATAAAGTCATTGTATTTGCCAATCGTAAAGACCAAGTAAAACGCCTTTATCATAAGCTGCGTCAAGCCCATAAAGTTGTGATGCTGTCAGGTGATGTTATCCAACAAAAACGTGAAAAATACTTACAGCGTTTTAAGGATGGTCACGCTTGTATTTTAGTCGCGACAGATGTAGCAGGGCGTGGTATCCATGTCGATGATATCAGTCATGTGGTGAATTACACCTTACCAGATCAGCCAGATGATTACGTACACCGTATTGGTCGTACAGGGCGTGCTGGGCAGACAGGCATCAGCATCAGCTTTGTTAGTGAAGACGATGCTTTTAACCTACCTGCATTAGAGACGCATTTAGATACTAAGTTTACGCTTGAGCAATGGCAAGAATAAAGATGTTGAAGCAGATCGTATTATCCTTATGAGCGATTGATAAAATGATAAAAGCCCTTAACGTCAGTCATGATGTTAAGGGCTTTTTATTTTGGTGTCTTAGCTTCAATGTATTGTATAAGCTTTAGTGAGCATGTTCCATCGTTTCTTGACTCATATCGTGCATACTATGATCCATACCGTCATGATGGGTCTCATCATCAGATGGCATCATATGATGGTTGCTATGGTCCATAGTGTCACTCATATCCATATGGTCTCCATGCATATGAGACATATCATGCCCACCATGCATAGTGGACATTGCTATTGGTACGACAGCGATAGCCAAACCGGATATTACCATGACAGCGCCATTTAGTTGTCTTAAGCGAAAACGCCCAATTTTGTCACGCAACCAACCAACTGTTTCGTGAGTAGCAACTAGCATAGGTACTGTACCTAAACCAAAAACGAACATAAGTGCTGCGCCACTTAATGGGTTGTGAGCAACAACTGCAATCAGCAGAGCGCCATAAACTAAGCCACAAGGTAAAAACCCCCAAAGTAAGCCAGCGGTTAGGGCACGTGGAAAGGTGTTTAGTGGAAATACTTTTTGGCGAAGTGGGCTCAGGTATTGCCAAAAACGCATGCCAAAACGCTCTAACTTATTTAAAAATGGTGCGCCAAGCATAGTCACACCAACAAATACTAATACCAAGCCTAATAAGATGCGCGGTAGACTATTTCCCATCATTAAAGGTTTGAGTACAGTAGTACCAATCAGTCCAGCGATTAAGCCTAAAAATGCATAACTGGTCAAACGACCTAAATGATAGGTGGCGATAAGGGCACGGCGTTTAGCAGGGCTGGCATCTTTCATTGACAATCCAAACGCTGTCACAAGACCACCACACATGCCCAAGCAATGCGGTGAGCCAAAAAAACCCATTAGTAATGCCGCAATGAGTAATGCTGTAGTCATGGGTTGCTTCTCCTAAAAATAGTAACAGACGAACCTAATTAGATGATGGGTATACGATAAAAACATAGCCGTAAGTCATGTATAGATAAGATAACTTAAGGCTAGATTTTTGGATTATTATCAGTATTACTCATTTCATCATGAGCTGTATCAGTAGGTGTTGGGTGATCATGAGCTTGTATGGTTTGCCTACGCTCTTGACGATCATCTAGTATAATGCGCTGTGATGCGTTGTCTAGATCTTCAAATTGGTTTGACTTTACAGCATAGCGTACCGCCCAAATGGCAACCACAAATAACATAAGACTTAGTGGAATTAATAAGAATATACTGAGCATAAAATGTCTCTTAAATTGCAATTTCTTTGGGCATTATACACCTATTATGAATGTGGTGATGGTTTGTGATGATGAATGTAAAGTGATAGATAGCGAGGACAATGACAATATAGTATGCACTTTACACATGTGCCTAGATTTATTCACTAGATGTCTTTGTCACACTCCCTCTAGGCGTTAATAGTTGCTGTGACGTAACCTCTTGGGCCTGACGACAGTCCATCTGCGGACGTATCACATCACGTAAATAGGCAGCGACTTCATAAACAGCACGTCTTGAATGCGTTAAGTTCTGTGCCGGTTTTTTCCAATCACGGTTGACGGGTAAAGGCGCATCTATTGGTGTGCTATTGATGCCATTAAGCGCAAATTGTCTACGAGCCCGTGCCATATGATAGCTGTCAGTAATCAAATAAACATGTTGTAGTGGAATACGTTTGGCAGTAAAGCGTGCATTTTCGCAGGTATTCATACTGGCATTTTCGCTTATTAATCCATCGATACCGTGTTCGATAAGCCATTGACCAAGCCAAGGCGCTTCAGCACCACTGAGTACGATGGGCAGGGGTAAGTCGTGATATGCACCAGCAGCAGTTTGGGCACGATTGAGACTATAGCTGTTGAGTATGATTTGATTGTTATGGTCATTGGTGAGTCCACCACCTAATACCACGTAAGCGGTAGGAGGTGAATTCATGGCCGTCCCAGATATATGAGGTAGGGGTAGGAGCGTAAACAAATACACAATCGATTGTGAAAATAGTGGTGTGAACAAACTGATTATGATGAGGATAACGGTTGTTGAACCAAGCAAAAAGGTGATGTTGATAATATGAAATAGCCTCATCATACGTTCAGCTGAGCGTAAGTAATACCGCCATAAACGTTTAGATAGTAGCCGCTTAGACCATGAATATTTAGGTCTCATGCTCGTCATACCTTATAGAGCCATCGGTATTTACCCAAACGGGTTCACGTGATAGCTGAATGGCAAATTTATCATAGACTGTATTGGCGATATATCGCTGAGCTGTTGCTACTTGTTGTTGGGTTGCTTGTTGGGGCTTATGATTGGTAAGTACCAATGCTTGCTGCTGATGAGTGACGATTGGGGCAACACCACCGCCTTTTAACCCCGCATGCTCAATGAGCCACCCAGCCGCGACTTTCACCTGATTGTCAGCCATGGAATAGCCAACCATCGTAGGGTAGGTGTTTTTTAAGGTGGTAAATTGCGTTTTCTCGATAATCGGGTTCTGGAAAAAACTACCACAATTGGCCAGATTTTTGGGATCAGGAAGCTTTTGCTGGCGAATCTCTATAATGGCGTGCATTACGTCCATAGGCGTCGCTTGTGTGCGGCCTTGCTGTTCAGCGTAGCGTTGTGCTGCTGCCTGTACATCACCATAATCAGCTAAAATTCTGCTGGCATCTGTATGTAATCTGAACCCCACACGGCTGATAACCCATGTATTTGGTGCGCGCTTAAACATGCTGTCGCGATAGCCAAATTGGCAGTCATTAACCGTCAATTGATGCCATGTTTGGGTGGGCAAGTGATAGGCACGTACGTATTGTAAGTGGTCTTCTAATTGGACACCGTACGCACCGATGTTCTGTACAGGCGCTGCACCAGCCAGCCCTGGTATCAGTGCAAGATTCTCTAGCCCATACCATCCTTGACTGACCGTATGTGTCACCAGGTCATGCCAGTTTTCACCAGCCATCACTTCAATATCGACATGACTGTCCGTTTGAGCCATCAACTTAATACCGCGCATCTGTGGTTGCAGTACAATAGCATCTAGCTGAGCTGGCAGTAGCACATTGCTACCACCTGACAGTACCAATAACGGCTTCTGTTCAGCGTGGTTCTTTACATAACCTGCCATGAACGTATTAAGCTGCACCTCGTCCGTCAATGTCACGACCGTATCGGCGATACAGGCTAATGCCATAGTGTTGCTATGTGACAAATCGACTGAATGACGTTGTAATACGTTGGCTGGCAAGTCAGTGTTAGCCAGATTAGAGTTTAGGTCAAGGCGAGAAACTGAGGTCATAACATAGCCTATAGGGCAAATAGATAATAATTTACATGATGCTCATCATAGAGGATGCAAGATGTAAAAATAGGGGCGATACAGCTTTTAGCGTTAGCGAGCTTTCCAACTTTCAATCCAAGCTTGTGCACTTGATTCTATACGCTTAATGACTTCTTCAAACATATCTTCACCGCCTTTGTAAGGGTCTGGCACGTCATCGCCACCATAAGTTGGATCTTCTTCGCTGAATAAAGCCAGCTTGGCGCTATTACTCTCAGTATCTGCTAAGTCATTCTCAATGGCTTGTAAGTCGGCTAAGTTTTGGGCATCCATTGCTAGGATTAAATCGAAATTACGAAAGTCATCTTCGTTTACTTGGCGGGCAATCAGTTTGTTGATTTTATAGCCATGAGCTTTGGCATGACGTTGCGCGCGTTCATCAGGTGCATGACCAATATGCCAGTCACCAGTACCTGCAGAATCAACTTTTATGGATAATCCGGCAATGGCTGCTTGCTGGCGAAAAATCTCTTCAGCTGTTGGAGAGCGACAAATATTGCCTAAGCAAACCAATAATACAGATGATGGCGTACAGGTTTTCATTATCATAGTATGACCTTGTAGAACAAAAAAACATGCGATAAGAGACCAGCATTATTAGTACGGCTTTTATCAGTATGTTATTGAGTAGGTAAATCGGCTGTCATCGTAACGATTAATGCTTAGAATGGCAAGAGTATAGCCTAAACAATATGATCATCTGATACAGTAATGTTTATAACAATAATCATAAAAACAATATTCATAGCAGTACTTTTTATATGATTTCGCCATATGGTCATCTTCACGTCATGCTGGTTATATCTGCGCTTAGTGCTCTTATATTTAAATTGTCTTTTGTTATTTACTATTGATTGTTTTTGAATCGTTGAAGATCGCGGCGCTCTTTTTTGTTGGGTTTGTTATCAGGGCGTGCAAGATTGGCAAGTTTGCGCTGTTCTGCATAATAAGCACGGCGGTTTATACTTTCTTCAGTTTCTGAATACAATATTTCGGCAGCTGTGGCATTACCACGCTGTGCGCTCAAGGCTTCGACGATGACGGTCTTTTCTGTCATGGCAGTTGCCGAGCCTTGGCGAATGGTTAGCTCATCACCGACCGAAATCTCTTTACTGGTTTTTACGCGGCTACCAGCATAATGTACACGTCCACTTTCGATGGCTTGCTTGGCAAGGGTGCGTGTTCGATAAAACCGTGCTGCCCATAACCATTTATCAAGACGTATTTTAGTCAGTTCTTGATTTTTATTATCCTTGTTATTTTTCATAAAAGTAACTCTATTTTTATTTAAGTTTATTTAAAATGAGATTAGGGCATATTTTCTGATTTCAAATAAGCTTTTAAGTTGGCAAGCATAACGAGCTTAGGTTAACGATTATTATGGTTTGTAACCTTGACGGCCATTGCTGTGGCTTCATTTGTATTTAACGCTTTCAAGCCACTTATTACTCCTGAGAGGTTTTCTGCTGTTTCGTTTTGGCTCAATTTAAATTGAGCCTGTATGGATTCTATGTTGAGTTTAAAACCAATTGTGCCTTGGCACATAGCATCTATATAAGTGATGGGAGCATCTGCTAATGACCAAGGGTTGTCTGAGATGATTTCTTGCTGCGCGGTCATGGTTGCTAGTATCCATTTCAGCGTATCAGTGTCATGCAGCAACTCGATTTGAGATTGGATATGCACACTTTGATAGTTCCACGTGGGGACTTTTTTATGGGTCTTTGCTTTACTGATATACCAGTTGGGACTGATGTAATGCCCGGAATTTTGAAAGATGACTAACCATGAAGTATCTGGTAACACGTTTTGATAAATAGGATTTTTGCGACCCAAATGACCATACAGACATCCGTATTCAGAGAAAGGGTTGTCGCTATGCCAAAACAGAGGTATATGACAGGCTTCGATACCATCCTTGGTTTGGGCAATCAATGTAGCTAATGGGTGGGCTGTGATAAAATCAATAATGTTTTCTAGGTCTTCTTCGGCGAAAGTTGTAGGAGTATGCATTGTATTCTCATTTTATGTTTGATAAAAATCAGTTACACCACTGCTGCTCACAGGGTACTCCATCATGATTACCATCCATTTTAGTGTTAGGACAGTGTTGTATAAAGTAGGTTGCTTCGGCGCATGAGGTCATTTGAGAGCAATGCTGTCGCCCGTCACATGAAAAGCTTTGTGTGGTTACTGGTTGTGACGTTAATGTTGGGTTTACTGTCGAGGCCGATGCTGAACCGAGATCAACGTAGGTTGGCGCTATATCCTCAAAGTCAGTAGATGTAAAAGTGGAGTTAGTCGAAATATCAGATGTAACATCAGAGGTCGATGTACTTATTGAGTTTTTGGGTTTGATAAGCCTATATCCTACAATTACTAACACTAGCAACAATATGAATACCAAAATTTTTTTTAACACTATCTAATACCTATTAATGATACTTAGATTAACACATGAAGTGCAATACCAAATGCAAGGTGAAAAAAAGACCTAGATGCGCTAGCATCAAAGTTTTTATCCACCGACCAAAGTGAGATTGCAACCATGAGCTATACACATCTAAGCCTA
>NZ_RRYV01000005.1 GCF_014861395.1 Psychrobacter sp. FME13
TGCTAACGTACTTGACTAATGATTAATCCCATCAGTGTATGCTGATGTAGGTTAAACCATTAGTAAAAAGCCATCCTCTTAGAGGGTGGCTTTTTTTATTGATATAATTAATCGATTTTCATAAAGTAAATCAACAATAATACGATTTTTATAGAAAAAGAGAGCTGATGTTTACTACAAAAATATTAGGATCTGAGTCAGATGATCACGCAGAAGTTATTAAAGCAGTTGCAATGATTGAAGCTATTGTGCAATTGCAAGAGCCGTGGAATGAAAAAACTTTGAACGATTTGCTTGCACAAGATAGCATCAGTTTGATGGTCGTAAGCACTATGGGTAGTGATGAAACGGTTGGTTACTGCTTATACCAAGTGATATTTGAGCAAGCAGAAATTCTACGTATTGCTACTCATCCTAATAATCAACGGCAAGGTGTTGCCTCGCAAATTTTTGCCAACTTAAATACAGTATTAATGAATAATCAGGTAGAGAGCTTATTGTTAGAAGTACGAGCAGATAATATGCCCGCGATAGCCTTATATGAACAACAAGGGTTTGCTGTGATTCATAAACGTAAAGGGTATTATCAGCAATCACATCAGCCAGCAATTGATGCTTTAATCATGCAGCATGTTTATCATTAGTGGTATGTGATTTGAGGCAGCTTTATTGTTTTAGAAGGTTTGTTATTTAGTTTTGATATGAGAGCTTTAGTCACTGTTTGATAGCATACATTGAAGCTCTTTGATATGTTCGGTCAATAGCTCAATCATGATGCTAGTATTTTCTTGTTGTTTTTGGACTTGTTCCAGTTTGTTTTGATGAAAATTTAGCTGTTCATCGAGTCCCATTTTTCCCGTATAAAAATCATTGAAGCCATCTTTAATTTCATTGAGAGTAAAACCTACCGTTTGTGCGCTTTTGATTAGTTCAATACGTTCTACACATTCTGGATGAAATTCGGTATAAAATCGAGATCCTGCTTGACGCTTACGTGATTTTAGCAAACCCAACTGATCATAATGGCGAACGGTATCCTTAGTGGTGTTGGCTTTTTTTGCAAGTGCGCCAATTAACAGGAATGATTTATCAGATGCCATAATAGTCTCATAGGTCTATAGGTAAGTGCTGGTCAATAGCCATGATGCTCATCGTAACTTGAGCTGCCAAGGTTCTGTATTGTTTAATAACGATACTGCCAATGGTTTATGCGAATCATTTCGCCATCTGACTGAATGACTAGCTATTAAACTGTCTAATTGAGTCAAAAAATCAGTGCGTGGCAAGGTGACAGCACCTAAGCTCATCAGATGTTCGTTCGGTAGCTGACAGTCGACAAGCCCTACGTTACTCTGTTCACATAAGCGCATCAAGCCCCAAAATGCTAGTTTTGAAGCATTGGACGCACGGTGAAACATTGATTCACCAAAATAGAGATTACCTATCTTTAAGCCATAGAGCCCACCAATTAGCTGCCCTTTATCATCCCAAACTTCGATACTGTGTGCAAACCCTTTGGCATGTAATTCAGTATAGGCTTGGATCATGTCATTATGAATCCAAGTATGCTCGCCTTCAGGTAGCTCGTCATTACGGGGCAAACTACAGGCATGTATTACGTCATCAAATGCTTGATTGAGTGTCAACTGCCAACGTGAGCGACTGGCTTGCTTGCGTAGTGACTTGCTGGGTGTGTAGTCGGCGGGTACAATCACACATCGTGGTTCAGGGCACCACCAAGCGATCGGCTCGTCTTCATTAAACCAAGGGAATAACCCTCGTGCATAAGCAGAAATGAGCGTTTCTGGTGCCAAATCACCACCTATGGCGATGATTCCTATGCCTTCAGGATCGATAGAAACAGGATCGGGGAAGTCATAACACCCAAGACTTTTTAATGTCTCAGGTGTGATGTTTTTATCATTTAGTTGCAAGAAATTAACCATTTAGGCTTCTTTATCAGCAGTTGATGTTGATGCATAAGTATGATCATGTGCGATGGTCTCTCCTAATGCATCCAAGTATTTTTCAGCATCAAGCGCAGCCATACAACCGGTACCAGCAGACGTAATAGCTTGACGGTAGACATGATCAGCGACGTCACCTGCGGCAAACACCCCTTCGATACTGGTTTGAGTGGCGTTACCTGCGAGGCCACTTTGGACGACCAAATAGCCATCTTTCATATCTAGTTGATCTTTGAATAAGTCTGTATTGGGCTTATGACCAATCGCCACGAACATACCAAATACGTCTAATTGTTTGGTGCTGCCATTTTCAGTAGATTCAATAATGACACCATTAACGCCTGAATCATCACCAACGACTTCTTTGACGTAGTGGTTCCATTCAATTTTAACATTGCCATTTTTGGCTTTTTCAAACAGTTTGTCTTGCAGAATTTTTTCTGAGCGTAAGCTGTCACGGCGATGAACTAGTGTGACCTCTGCTGCAATATTAGATAAGTATAAAGCTTCTTCAACGGCAGTATTACCGCCACCAATGACAGCGACTTTTTGGTTTTTATAAAAGAAACCGTCACATGTGGCACAAGCCGAAACCCCTAAACCTTTAAACTTGGTTTCTGATTCTAGTCCTAGATACTGCGCAGATGCGCCTGTAGAGATAATCAAAGCATCACAAGTATAGCTGCCGTTATTGCCGGTCAGCTCAAAAGGGCGCACATTTAAATTCACCGCATTGATATGGTCATAAACCAACTCTGTACCGAAGCGTTCAGCGTGTGCTTTCATGCGCTCCATCAATGCAGGACCCGTTAAATCATGGGCGTCGCCTGGCCAGTTATCAACTTCAGTCGTGGTTGTCAGCTGTCCACCCACTTCCATGCCAGTGACCATGACTGGTTTTAGGTTGGCACGAGCAGCATAAACGGCAGCAGCATAACCAGCAGGACCTGAGCCTAAAATAATGAGTTTTTCGTGACGTGTAGCGGTGTTGTCAGTTGCCATGAGTTGTTCCTTGCTAAATATAAGAGTTGAAAATGTGAAGAATCAATATAATCAGAATATTCTAAAGTTTGTCATTAGGATATGTTCTTATTTTAAAAATGGTGATAAAAATGAGATAAATTGCCGTTAAACAAGAAAAATAGTATTGATAATATATAGAATATTGACCAGCTATTTGACGATGTTTAGGTAGATTTAGCCGTTTTTAGCCCATCGAGATGACTATCGATTAAATTGAAGACACGCCCCAATACAGTTTTTATCATTGTTGTGTGATAGTAACATAAGGGTAGTGGCCGAAAAGTGCAAGTTTGCTAAAACAAAGATGGGTATCATTAGAATCAAAGCATGTTTGCCTTGAAATATTATAGCGATGAAACATGAATATTTTGTAGCGTTTCTACAAATTTCTAGCGTTTCTGCAAAATTTCTAGCAATTATTCTGTTAGCTGTATGTCTAAAATATGGTTTTTTGTTTAAATTCGATATTGACAGACTTTCTTGGACTCTTTCTTGATAAGACTGTCGCCACTACGGCTATGTATTTGTTATTATAAGAAGTTATGCCAAGCGTGGTATGAGTCAAAAACAGTTGCTAACGATAGCTTTTATTTATGGCTTTTAAGACGATCAATATCTTTGTAATACTTCGCTAACCATTTTATATCAGCACTTTATGTCAGCATGATTAGGATTAGTCATGTATTGACGACCATCTTTAATAACAAGGCAGATCTTACGTGATATCAGCACCGCTTATTGAGTATTTAAAAAAAGGAATATTTACCCTTATTGGGTTAATACTGGCCGTTTATCTGTTTGTCATTTTAATGACCTATACAGGTAATGATCCTAGTTGGTCGCATATCAGTAGTGATATGACCACGATTAATAATGTGGGTGGCGCATCGGGTGCTTGGTTGTCTGATTTGCTCTATAGTTTCTTTGGTTTTGGTGCATGGTGGCTGTTAGCATTTTTGGTTTATGAGTCCGTCCTTATTTGGTGGGACAATAAGCCAACATTTTGGTTGATGCGTTTGATTGCTTATGTCTTCTTATTGTTAAGTGCCAGCGCCTTATTTGCGCAATTGGTTGCCTTGGTTCAGCACGTAACTGATGCAACTGTAACAAAGCTTGAGGGTGTGGCTGGTGGCATTATTGGACTTGAGTTACAGTCACGTTTGGCTCAGCTTTTATCGCAGTGGGGGAGTGTGTTTTTCTTGACTGCTTTCGTTGTTATTACCGCTACCTTTGCCTTTAATATTCATTGGCTTGCGATTTATCAGAAGGTTACAACGTTGTCATGGCTTGGCTCAGGAGTAAAACAAAAAGATATCATAAATGATACTCGCTCAGCATCTCAAGCAGGCATGATCTCTGAGAAAAGTAATGAAAGCAAAGAGAATGAGAAGACTAATAAAGAAACTGCGGAATACGAGCAGTTGCCACTTGAATTACAGTCTACGGAGAGTGCTCAATCACTGGATAACAGTGGTCGGTTTAGTCACGTTTTATCAGATTTCTTAGCGACATCGGGCCTTGCCGATAGCGTGAAAGCCTCTGTGGTAGCAGCAACACAAACAGCGATGTCTAGTGCTTCTAGTAATGACAATAGAGAGCATTTTCAGACGGCAGAATCGATGCCTAGCGGTACTGTAGATAATACGGCTCACCATACGAATGTATCGTCGACGTCAAGTGCAGCACCGACTCCGGTTCGTAAAGTTGAACCTAGCTTTGCTTGGAATGATGCCAATACCGTGGATGACTTGCTGGCCAGTGAGCAAATGGCTTATAACGCTGATATTGTGAACGATTCGGCTTCTGCTATATCGGTACCTAATGACAGCAAAACTGAGTCGCCAGATATGGCAAATTCAGTCTCTACAAGGATGTCAACCACAGAAACATCTGACGCTCAACCAACGATTCGTTCGCAGACAAAAGCGATTCAGTCGCCAATTGAGGCGCCAGAAGCAACAGCAACAACAGAGAGTATTGATACATTGGCAGATGCTTGGCTAGCAGAGCATGCAACGCCTATCGTTGATAAGTCTATGACAGCGTTGCAATCAGATAATATGGCTGCACAGCCAGTGCAAGAGGCGTCTGTCGAATCTGAGCGAGATATGTCCAGTGAGACTCCGATTAATAACGCTACTGCAGCTGCCAGTATAACGCCGTCCTCTTTTGATGAATTATCTAATAACCAAGTGGAAGTATCTAGTAACGCTATAGCGCCGACTGTGATTGAAAAACCTATCACTAAACCGGTACCAGTAGTCAGCGATCCTGTGTCAGCAGCGATAGATATGACACCAACCAATACGCCTCCTGCCAATCCAAAAGCCGCACCAACGGTAGAAGTAACCAGTCTAGCCTCAAACGTGCCTGAGCCTAAAACGCCTGCGCAACCGTCTGTTAGCTTCGCTGTGCCAGAGGGTGATAGCAGTAATCATATCACTGATATGATGCCAGAGAGCGACAATGACGATACCAATGTACCAGTCATGCCGCATATTAGTGATGATGAAGCTTTTAGTCAAAAATCACGTTCGATGCAAACGGCAGCCTATCGCAGCAGTCTAACGCCTATTCCAGAAATGTCTATATTGGATAAGCCCGATCCTGACCGTAAGCCTAGCTATACCGTGGTTGAGCTGGAAAAACTGTCTGAGTTATTAGAAATTAAGCTACAAGAGTTTAATGTAAAGGCCTCTGTAGTTAATGCTATTCCAGGACCTGTCGTCACTCGTTTTGAAGTGGAGTTAGCTGCTGGGGTCAAAGCCAGTAAAGTAACAGGCATTTCACGTGATTTGGCGCGTTCATTATCGATGGCTTCTTTGCGTGTCGTCGAAGTGATTCCAGGCAAACCATATATCGGTATTGAAGTACCTAATAAGAAACGTGAAATGGTACGTTTGATTGAATTACTCAATACCGAAACGTTTAAAGACCCAAAAGCGCAGATTAGTATGGCGATGGGTAAAGATATCGGTGGTAATCCGATCATTACCGACCTTGCTCGTGCACCGCATATGTTGGTTGCTGGTACGACAGGTTCTGGTAAGTCAGTATTGGTCAACTCGATGTTGCTTTCCATGCTACTCAAATACACACCAAATGAGCTGCGTCTTATTCTGATTGATCCAAAGCAATTAGAGCTTGCTAACTATAATGACATTCCGCATCTGTTAACGCCTGTCGTAACCGATATGACCGAGGCGGCGAGTGCTTTATCATGGTGTGTGGCAGAGATGGAGCGCCGCTATCAGCTCATGAGTTTGCTTAAAGTGCGTAAGCTTAATGAGTTCAATAAAAAAGTCATCGCGGCAGAGGAGTCGGGGAATCCAATGCTCGATCCTTTATGGCGGCCTAATGACAGCGTGAGCATTAGCCAAGCACCCAAGCTCAAAGTATTACCAATGATTGTGATTGTTGCCGATGAGTTTGCCGATATGATTATGCAGGTGGGTAAACAAGCTGAAGAGCTTATCACCCGCTTGGCACAAAAGTCGCGGGCTGCAGGTATTCACTTGATGCTCGCGACTCAGCGTCCGTCGGTAGATGTTATCACTGGTCTAATTAAAGCCAATATCCCTGTGCGTGCGGCACTACGAGTAAACTCAAAAGTTGATTCACGCACGATTTTGGATAGTGGCGGCGCAGAAGATATGCTAGGTAACGGTGATATGTTGTTCCTAGGGCCAGGGCAGATTGAGCCAGATCGTGTACATGGTGCTTATGTTAGTGACGAAGAGGTCAACCGTGTTTGTGATGCATGGCGTGAGCGCGGTGCTCCTGATTATATCGACAACATGGCAGGTAACTTTGAATTGTCTAGCCCAAGTGGTGGTAGCTCAGGTAACGCCTCTGGTGAAGATGATGACCTATATAACGATGCTGTAGCCTTTATTATGGAAACACGTAAGGTTTCGGCCTCTAGTATTCAGCGTAAATTTAGCATTGGCTACAACCGTGCGGCACGTATTGTGGATTCAATGGAGGAGGCAGGACTGGTCAGCTCGATGGGCAAAAGTGGCAAACGTGAGCTGCTAATGTAGCGATGGATATGCTTTATATGATCAATAAAAAGTAAAACCAAGACGACTTATTATCGTGCTACTGGTACAAACTTTACTTGCCTACTGTATTTACAAAGGCTGCGAAAAATTCATCCCAGTAGCACGGTAGCGATTTTCAAATACTTTGACTATAGCGTGGTATATATAGCGCTATATATAGTCGATTCAATTTAAGAATAGTACAAGGCAGGCGAGTGTAGATTTATACGTGATACGTCAAGCGAGACGCTGAAATACTTTTATAGTGGCGTGACTATAATACAGAGTTCAAACTGAATATCAGTGGATATAGCAACCACTCAATACCTGTATAGCGCACTGAACATGATTTGAATGAATATCTACCAATTAAAAAACAGACAACATCTATCACCGTTATTTTAGTTGTCACAAGATAACCCAGTTTTTTGAATCAATTAATGGCGATAAACGATCCGTAGCACACCTATACTCAATCAAAGCGGTAGATGTCCATGCCCAAGCTATGATGCGCCATGCTTTGGTGAATGACTGAGACACGCTGACCCGTACCTAATGCAAAAAACAACGGGAGCAAGTGCTCATCACTTGGATGAATATCTTTGTAGTCAGGGTACTGCTGCCAATCGAGTGCCGTGGGAATATCTGTTTTGAGCTGTTGAAGCAACCATTGCTTAAAGGTTTTGGCTGCTTGATCGATACTGTCAGACTGCCACCGAATAGCTCGCAAGTTATGTGTGACGCTGCCTGAGCCGATGATAAGTATTTGCTCCTCACGCAGGTGCGCCAACAGTGCACCTAGTTGATAACAGGCAACGCTGTCATAGTGCTGTGGCAAAGAGATTTGCACAATCGGTATGTCTGCTTCTGGATACAGGTGTATAAGCGGTGCCCACACGCCATGGTCACAAGCACGTACTGGATTGACACTGCAACTAATACCGCGTGTCGTAAGCTGCTGAGCTAGTGTCTCCGCCAGCGCTGGCTGACCTGAAACAGGATACTGAACGTCATAAAGCTCAGACGAAAATCCTGAAAAGTCATGCCAAGTCTTTGGTTGTGGGTTGTTGCTAATCTCCAGTTTTGAAGATTGCCAATGTGCCGACATAATCACGATGGCGCGGGGTTTGGGTAAGTTTTGTCCGATACGTGCCAGCGCACTGGTTGTGGCTGATTGTTCAAGGGCCAATGTGGGCGCGCCATGTGAGATAAATAAGGCAGGTAAAAGAGCGGTGTTTTTTAGTGAAGCGGGTACATCATCCCATGCAGCCTTAGCATTGATGGGGGCTATAGCATCAGTCGAGCTTGGCTGATGGCTTGCTTTAAGAGTCTGAGCGTTTGAATAAGTCATGTAGCGTTTATTAGGGCGGCTAGTGGTTTTTCAATCCGGCTTTGGCCAGTTGAAGGGTGAGAATTGTACGTTTGAGTTAGTATTTTTACTTCAACACGCCCTAATTAATGATTGTGAAAGCCTAATTTCCACGATGATAAGGGTGATTGTTATTGATACTCATTGCGCGATATAGTTGCTCCATGAGTACGACACGCACTAATGGATGCGGTAATGTTAGGGCGGATAGTGATAATTTTGCATCGGCTTTTGCCAATACTTCTGGTGAGACACCATCTGCACCGCCGATGACTAAGGCAATATCATCGCCTTGCTGCATGCCATCTGCTAATTTATCGGCCAAACCTTCGGTCGATATCATCTTGCCTTTGACGTCTAGTACCCATAACTGCTCTCGGCTTGATGCATTATGAGTGGCTAATATGGCTTGACCTTCTTGCTCACGATACTGTGCCAAATTAGCATCTGAAGGGTTTTTTGCCCGTTTTGCAGCTGCAATTTCGACGATTTCTGTGCTAAGCATCGGTTGAATGCGTTTGTAGTATTCGTCAAAACCTGTTTGCACCCATTTGGGCATTTTATTACCAACAGTCAAAATCCTTACTTTCATAGTGCTTACCATCTCGATAATTAAATTCAAGCTTACTAGGGTGTACCCTAAATAGTTTGTATCGTTCGTTATTTACGGTCTACAATTTACATTAGAGGGCTAATGGTTTCTGATATGTGATTGTTTGCGCTTCGATCATCGCCGCTCTTATCCGCTTGGTTTGGCTTTGGAATAACAGTAAGCTTTGCATCAGATTCAAAAACAATGGCTTCAACATCATCGAAACTATTAATCCCTTCAGAACGCATTGAGCATTCGAGCTCTTGACGAGTCAGTCGCTCCTCTCGCATTGCATCTGGTAAAAACTGTCCTTGATAAAAGACGATACGGGGTTCAGATAAGATAAAGTTACTAAAGGGCGTTGAGATAGAGGCGTATTTGGTGACCAAAAACTGTAAAACATATAGCGTGATAATTGAGGCTGCACCTTCTACAAAAGGGATCTCTTTTAGCAAAATAGTGCTGGCTCCCAGTGAGCCAATCATCACCGTCACAATCCAATCAAAATTATTTAGCTGAGAGGTTGAGCGTTTGCCAGAAATTTTGGTGGTAATCACGATGAGCACATAAACCATGACGGCGGTGAATACAATACGCCCAAGTTTGTCGATACTATCAAAAAAAACAATGTCCATCGTGTTGACTCCTCATTATCTTGAATGCCAAGTTTTTAAGGTGCAAACCTCGCCAAGCGCTTTGTTGGCAGTACTGTATTTATTTGGGTGCTAAGAAATGATTGAAAGCCCACAATCCTAAACGTGTGCTAACCAAGGTCAGCACTATCATCATAAGCAGTGCACCAAGTAATGGCAAGGGCTGCTGTGTGGCCATATCTGTTAATACTTCGCGGCTAACTGGTGTAAACAAAAACAGCCACAACCCTAACATATACAATGCATTTAACAACCACATGGCGGCCACGCTACCAATGGTCAAGCGGTTCATCTCACTGATGGTGAGCGTGCGCTGTTGATGTTTGATGAATTTGTGCGCCGCAATATAAGCGCCAACCAGTACTGCTACCGTCATCACAACGTATGGGCTGAGCGTTAGCTTGGTTTGGACGACCATAAAAATAGCGTTGGCTAAAATGTAACCAATGACAAAAAACCCCATATACATTGGTAGCTTAAATGCTGACGGTAGCCGTGCTGGCGGTTTACTTTTCTTACGTAAATTGTCGGTAGCGTGTGGCATAAAATAGCCTATATTAATGTAAAAAATAAAGGGTGGATAAATTATTATGGTATGGGCGTGTCATCATAGTTAGCCATTTTAAGATACTGAATGTATAGTCGATCCACTATAAAATAAACACAGCGATACTGGGTGCATTTTGCGTAGCCTCTGTCTGCGCAGGCACAGCAAGCAAGGAAAATGTATACCTGTATCGCATGGTTACATTTGTATCTGTTTTATTTAGGACTGACTATATCAAGGTGTTCATTGATGACACGTTTCTATTATACAGGTGCTGTTTTATTGCTGTGCTGTCCAATCTAACATGGCATCTAATACAGTTCTAGCCGCATATACATTGAGCGCCTGATCGGTATTAATCAGTCCGACCACGGTATAATCTTGCCCTGATTGCCCTTTTACATAGCCGGCCATTGAGGTGACATTGTTTAAGGTGCCGGTTTTAATCCACGCGCGTCCAATAGCGGCTGATTCAGGTAACCGTTTGCTATGGGTGGCAATGGTGCCACTAACGCCTGCTATCCCCAAAGAGTCCACATACGCATCAAAGCTTGGGCTGTCGTACGCATAGCCTAACAACTCACTTAGATTGGCGGCACTCACGGTACAGGTGCGGCACAAGCCAGAACCATTGGTGAGATATGGCGGCGGTGTTTTTAAGTGTGTCTGCCACCACTGATTAATGGTTTGTAGCGTTGTTGGGTAGTTGGTGTGATGCGAGCTGCCAAAGTCATATAGGCTGGTTGTGCCCGATATAGTCATGGGTGTAGCTGCATTAGTAGAAGCTGCTTGGCTAGCAGAGGTGGCTGCATACGCCCCAATAGACAATGCCACTTGTTCGGCCATGACATTATTTGAAAAGTGGTTGATGTCATAAATTTGCTGTGCCAATGTGAGTGATGGATAGCTGACAATGGGCAAAGGCGACAGTGGTAATGCGGCTAGACTGCCTGCTTTATGGGTATTGGTCAGGGTGTTGTAAGGGCGTTCTTGGCTGATAATTTGACCGCTTAGCGTATTACCTAGTGCATACCATTTATCTGCCAGTACGTGGGCAGCAAAATCTTTGGCATCGGGATAAGCAATATAAAAAACGTGCTCGCCGCAACTGCTAGGCAGCTCAGAATTTATCTGAAGCTGATTGGCTTGCCACTGCGGGTTCAAGCTGTAATTGGCTGACGCACAGGCCCCTGCACGAGTATTGACAACACTTGGTAGCTGATAGTCGGCCAATTTCGGCGTATAGGTTAATTGTGCTTGCCCATTGTTTAACGGCTGACTTTTAATACCGATGCTGCTAAAGTTGACCAAAAAGCCATCTGGGCTAGCGTTATAAGGGCGTAGCGGCGCATTATCAAATGCGGCAGGGTCTTTACTCACTTGTTCAAAAACTGCGCTGTCAATAACAATATTACCATCAATGTGTTTAATACCTGCTTGTTGCACATGATAAAGCAGCTGTTGTAAGCGCTCATGCGTCATTTTTGGGTCGCCACTGCCCTGAATCACCAAGTCGCCGTATAGGCGGTCGCCCACAATAATACCAGTATGGTATACCCGAGTGAGCCAAACAAAATCAGTGCCTAAGGTATCTAACGCAATAAAGGTCGGTAGCAGTTTCATGGTGCTGGCAGGTGTGCGTGCAGTATCTGGTTGGTGGCTAATCAACGGCGAAAACGAGATATGAGTAGAACCAGCATTGGTATTTTTATCGTTTGCGTCGCGATTTTTATGTTGGTTGATGGTAGCGTTGGCTTGTTGGTCGTCAAGTACATCGGGAATACTTTCTATGCTTTGGTAGGTATAAGCATCATCGGTATAGGCATGTATTTCTTTCTCATGCTGCTCAATAGTTTGGCGCTCAATGGTAACTAAGGTACTTTGTTGGGGAATGCTGTTGTTTTTATTACTGTTTTGATGATTGTCTTGTTGAGCGTTTGGCTGGTTGTCATCAGTATGGTTTTGTGCACTATTAGCCACAGCTTGTTGGCTGCTATCAATTACTTGAATAGGCGTAGGCAAGTGGCTGTTATTTTTATCGCCAACTGGGGTGATGACCATGCTGATGTCAGATTCTGTTAAATTGGCGCGCGTTAATGCTGCCTGAACCGCTTCTGGTAGTGTTGCTTGCGCATATAGTGGCGTTACTGTTAAGGCCAGCACGGCCAATGACTTACTAGCTTGACTGAACGGTCGTAGATGATGAAGCATTGGTGAAATTTTAGTGGCAATAGCAGAATAACGAGAGCGTTCAGAAGTAGGTCGCATGAGCATCTTTTAGTAAGTGGTAAAAGCCGACTATACTAACATGAGTTAAGGCTTTCTCGTAGATGCAGAAGCATGTTAAAAGTTTGATTTTGTCGTCAAACAGCGCGCTTAGCGTACGTGCAAAAACGCCATTGCGGTCATGATGGCATCGTTATAAGCATCATGAGCACCCAGTTCAGGAATATTGTAATGAGCTAAGATATTGGTTAGGTGCTGTGATTGGTTAGAGAGACCCTGAGTATGACCACTCCTGCGCCGACTGTACAGATGGCGTATGTCTATGATTTTGTTTGGCAGTGTTGATCCCATATACTTTTTAACCAGTGGGTTTAAAAAAGCAGTGTCAATTTGCGGGCAGAAACCTACTATAGGGCGGTTGTTTATAAATGGTAGCAATAGCGCTAACATCTCCTCATAGCTCATACCATGTTCAACATCAGCGGTACGTAAACCGTGAATTATAATCGTATCGCGGTCTGGCATCACAGGTGGTCTGCAGACTAAATGCAGACCATTGCCTGTATCGATCGTATTACCATTGATATGAATAGCCGCAACCGATAACAAATGGTGTTTTTTAGGATTAAGTCCAGTCATCTCGCAGTCAATAGCGACCCACTGCTCAGGCATAGGTTGGCTAAACATCGATGCCAGTTCTGGACGTTGTAGTTGAGTCTTTTGCCAAGTGCAAGACAACTGCTGTAGCCAACTCATAGTGGTTGTTCATCCATTTATGAAATCTCTAATTGATAGTGCTGGCGGAGCTGAGCTTTAAAGCTTTTTACCACAGCTAGACACTCTTTTAGCAAGTCACGCTCAAGCGCAGTTAACGTCATTGGATTGACTTGCCGAGCATACTTATCGTCAGTAGAGAGCGCAACTGATAAGCGCTGCGCCATAAAAAACTCTAATGCTTCTAATAAAGTGTCGGCACGCTCTTGGGTCAAGGCTTGAGTTTGCACCAAGGCTTTGAGCCGGTTTTTACTACTGGGCACTTCCAAAATATCATTTTCTAATGCTAAGGTGCGAATACCGTGAACCAATGGAAAGATACCGGCTTTTTTTAGATCAATATCTTGCGAGTTTGACTTATTACCCAGTAGTGGGACAAACTTTTGCCACCATTGGTTTACGTCACCAAACTGCAGTGCGGCGCGTGCGAACTGACGCACAAACATAGGGTCTGACTGTCGGTGGGCTACTTTTAGATGTTGGCGTATTTGGGTCAATAATGATTCATCACCGCAGACGTATTCAGCATCGAGGATGGCGGATAAATAAATGCCATGCATTGGTTCGGTATTTCTAAACCATGAGTTGATTTGGGTATTAAATGCTTTTAGCGGTTGTCGCCATATAGGGTTGGTCATCATGATGAAGCCATCACACAGTGGATAACCAAGGTTTGCCAAATGATGATTAAACGAGTCGGCAAACTGTGCCAAGTCATCATGTGTGTATCCGTCACGTATGATGAGTGCATTGTC
Organism: Psychrobacter sp. FME13; assembly: GCF_014861395.1. Classification (GTDB taxonomy): domain Bacteria; phylum Pseudomonadota; class Gammaproteobacteria; order Pseudomonadales; family Moraxellaceae; genus Psychrobacter. Next base: position 13,950 of record NZ_RRYV01000005.1, read on the forward strand.
TTGATCAGTACGCATGATCTGCTCACCACGACCTTCTGAGCCCATAACGATGAGGCAAGTATTGACCATGACCTCATCAGGTACGATAAGTTGCCAAAGCTTGGTAAATACTTGTGCATTGAGCGTCTGTACCATGCGGCTGATGTTACCGATTTTGACGCCATTTTGATGCTGTGCACGAATATAACGACCGATAAGTTCGACTGCGGTATCTAGGCTCGTCAGATCTTTTGCTTGTTCAATTTGAATACTAATGAGCTGTGAATGATGGCTGATATGAGCGAGCATGTCGCTTTGCCCAAGGATACCTATAACCTTACCTTGGTCATCTAGCACAGGCAGTCTATGGATACGATAACGAGTCATGGTTAGTAGCGCATCGCCAATCTCATCATCAGACTTGATGGTACGCAGGTTAAAGTTGGCATAATCTTGACATGACGTCGTGGCAGGGTTTTTTTGCTCACTCACGGCGCGGCAAATATCGGTATCGGTTAAAATACCTAATAGATGACCTATACCGTATGATGTCTCTTGTACATCTTCTTTTATCGTTTGTACATAAGTCGATGGTCTTACCAGTACGTGCTTTATTCCTATTTGGGTCATAACGCTAGCAGCGTCATACAGGCTATTATTGGCATCAACGATATGTACTGGAAGTAAACGGACATCAATCACTGGTTGCAGCATGATTTGCTGTACTTCTTGTTGATTGGTATAGATGGTTGGGTCAGTTCCTGTGTTGTGACGGCGCTGTTGTAGTGCTTTGAGTCGCTCAGGAAGCTTGTCTGATAGCATTTGGCGAACTAGATGATTTTGAGCACTGATTTTGTCAACAGTGCTACCAGCCACTTGAAGCAGTAGAGTGTCTTCGGTAGCTCGAAATTGATAAGTTTTAGCTGTATCTGCAAGCCCTGTAGCCTCTTTGGTGAGAGTGTTATCAGTCAGTGACTCAGGCTGGCGACGGCTATCGAACCAATCATTGTTGTTAAGGTGATCAGAATGATTGCTACCTAAATAAGAGACGACAAACTCACCGTCGAGTAATTGCTCAACCTGTCCTTTAATGACTACATAAAGGTACTGTAAGTCTTCTGCAAGCAAGCTTTCATCTTTAGCAAGATAGCGTATTTGCGTGTTTTTCCTGATACTTTGGCGTTCAGCTAAACTGAGTACATCAAAGGGCGGCTGGGTAAAATCAAGATGGGGCATGGCATCATCCTTGATGGCATATTGGACTATAGGTAATTACTTATAGATCATTACTATAGCATCATTCACATAAAAAACCTGCAATAACCACATTTATATTATGGTTATTGCAGGTAAATAGCACAATTATTGTGTCAAGTAAGGATGTTGATATCGCGAATTTAACTATGCACCAAGCAATTTTCGAATACGGCTTATCGCTTCACGGCTTTCTTCGACACTAGCGACCAAAGCAATACGCACATATCCTTGCCCAGGGTTGCTGCTATTTACTTCACGTGAGAGATAGCGTCCTGCTAATGCATGAATATTTGCCTGCTCATATAGCGCTTTGACAAACAGTTCATCATCACCATTGAACTGCTCAGGCGCTTTTATCCAAAAATAAAATCCTGCATCAGGCATCCGTAACTCTAATAGCTCACCAAGCTCAGACATCCATAAGGCAAACTTTTCTTGATAGAGTGAGCGATTATTTGCCACATGTTTTTCATCTTGCCAAGCAGCGATAGAAGCCAGTTGATGCGGTATCGGCATCGCACAGCCTTGATAGGTACGATATTGCAAATAAGCCTGTAAAATATCGGCATCACCTGCTATAAATCCAGACCGCAAACCTGGTAGGTTTGAGCGTTTGGACAAAGAATGAAAGACGATACAGTTTTTAAAGGTGTGGCGACCAAGTATTGCGCAAGCCTGTAATAGACCGATAGGGGCGCTATCAAAATAAAGCTCGCTATAACATTCATCGCTGGCAATGATAAAGTCATATTGATCTGACAGACGAATCAGATACTCCCAATCATCCATTGTCATGACAGAGCCAGTTGGATTGTTAGGACTACAAACGAATAATAGCTGCGTACGCTCCCACACTTCTTTGGGTACTGCTCGGTAATCTCCTTTAAAATCATTATCTAATGTGCAGGGTACAAAGTATGGCGCTGCTTGTGCCAGTATCGCTGCGCCTTCATAGATTTGATAAAACGGATTGGGCATCACAACTACAGGAGGCTTACCTGATACAGATAACGAATGGTTTGCTGTGTCGATGACTTTATGATCGACAACTGCTTGTACCAAGCTAAAAATAGCCTCACGCGTGCCCATTACCGGTAATACTTCGGTATTGGCATCGACATGATTCAAAAAAAACCGCTTTTCCAGCCAATGAGCGATGGTCTGACGCAGTTCAAACATACCGTTGGTGGTTGGATAACGACTTATTTTGTCCAAATTTTCGTGTAGTACGTCCAGTACAAATGCTGGTGGCTCATGTTTTGGTTCGCCAATGCCTAGTTTGATTTCACTGTAGCTATCGGCTGGCGTGCTATTGGCAAGTAACGCTGCCATTTTTGCGAAAGGGTAAGGATGCAGGTACGTTAAGTTGTGATTCATAAGTAGGGTAACTATAATAGACAATTAATAATAAAGTTATAAAGAAAAATTACATTCAAGCAGTGTAGCACTTCTCTTGTTTTTTGTCTTTTTCTTATAACAGTACAATAAGCCGCTGTCAGCCTTGATGATAGTTTATGGTAAGGACAATTTGATATGCCTGGTGTTACACAACCCGATAGTCCAAACGCTAAAGATATCAACGATAAAAATTCTGACGATAACTTATCGCGAGATAAGCTATATGAGCTATTAAAACAGCGCGAACAATGTTGGTGGCAAGCGCGGCAGCAGCTCACTAGCCGTAAAGAGAAAAAACTGTTTTGGTACGGTGAAAATAGCTTGATGATGTGGTTCTTATGGCAGTTGGTCAGCTATGTCATCGTGGCGATGTTATTGATGCTGCTTAGTAAGTTGTTGGGCATCATGCTGCCTGTATGGCAGTATGTTGCTTTGTTTGCCATACAGACAGTGATTTTTATTGTCATGCTGTCACTAAAAGGTCGCATGGCTAATATTTTGCAACGCAAGATTGATAAAGATGAGTTGCAACGTGAAGAAGCGCTGAATGAGATGATTATCTTGGCAGAAGACAGTCTTTATCCAGACGTACATGCCAATTCACCTATCTCCTTAAGACAGCTGTATGAGTATTTTGATCAAAGCTTTCATTTGGCCAGTTTACATTGTCTGTTACAAAGAGAGGTCGATACTGGGCGTATAATGCTGACGCAAAAACAGACTGAGGCAGAGGTTCTGCCGCCAGACCTCGCTGATGATGAACTTAATGAACATGCTAGTGAGATTATATATAAAAGCACTTTATAGGAATTAGCTTTGCTCTGAGGTGCGCCTTAGATGTTAAAAAGATTAGATATTAAAAAAACTAGACAGAAAAAAGCATGGCATTGATCGTTTTATCAATGTCATGCTTTTTTATTATGTTTTTTATTAACTCTTGAATGATACCTAATAGAGAGGACAGTCTTTCTGCACACTGAGACTGGTAAGCAGTGCTGCTTTCAGAGAGTCAAGTCGGTCAGTAGATAGCGGCTTATCGTTATGATCACTGATATAAAACATATCTTCTGCACGCTCGCCTAAGGTGGTAATACGGGCAGCATGTACCTCAATTTTCTCTTCCAAAAACACTTGTCCAACTCGTGCCAATAGCCCAGGCTGATCAAGCGTTTCTAAGCTCATGACGTGTTGATCTGAGGCTTCATTGAACTCAAAATTGATAACTGTGGTTACCTCAAAGTTTCGAAGCTGACGTGGAATCCGCTTGTTTGTAATTTTTAATACTGTTGGATCTTTAAAGGCACTAATCAAACGCTGCTTGAGATCCTTTTGGCTGTCTTCGTCAATTAATAGTGTACCGTTCGGATCTAGTAGCACATAAGAGTCCAACGCAAAATCACGGGTAGCAGTGATGATTCGTGCGTCCAAGACATCCAGATTCATCTGATCGAACACTGCCATGGTAACCGCAAATAAGTTTTCTTGATCTTGGGTGTAAACAAATACTTGAACGGCATCAAGTGCCAGCTCTCTATGCTCACGTAGTACGACTAGCGGTGGACTATCTGTATTGGATGCAAGTCCAATAGGGGGGTGATTCAAGATAGCCTCGGTATGCCATAAAATATCCTCAGCGATCTCACGCAAGAAATATTCATCACCCAAATCGTCCCATAGCCTCAATACTTCATCGCGATTCATGTGCTGATTGTTTACATTATCTAGCATGGTTAAGGCTTGTTTACGTGTGGCACTGATCATATCTTGGCGGTTGGTCGGTGCATCAATATCAGCACGCAAAATACGACGAGTCTGTGAGTATAGCTGTTTCATTAGCGTGGCGCGCCAACTGTTCCATAATTGTGGATTGGTGGCGTTCATGTCAGCGACGGTTAGCACGTATAGATGATTGAGATGGGTGACATTGCCCACTAGGTCTGAAAATATAGTCACAATCTCTGGGTCTGATATGTCTTTTTTCTGAGCGGTCATCGACATTAATAAATGGTAACGTGTCAGCCAGCCAACCAAATTAGCATCCGCCAAACTCATGCCATGCGTCAAGCAAAACTCAATGGCTTCGGTTTGCCCAAGCTCGCTATGATTACCACCACGACCTTTAGCAATGTCATGGAACATTGCTGCCAGTACCAAGATTTCTTTTCGTTCGATGCGTTGAAAGATAGAGCTGACCAACGGGAAGTCTTCATAAAACCGTGGGTCAGTGAAACGATGGAGGATGCGAATCAAAAACAAGGTATGTGCATCAACGGTATAGCGATGAAATAAGTCATACTGCATCAGCCCCGTTACTTGTGAAAACGCAGGAATATAGTTACCCAAGACGCCATATCGATTCATCGTACGCAGGCGATGAAACAGGTAGTTTTGTTCTTTTAGGTTGGCTAAAAACAGCGCTTGGTGAGCGGGATTGTCACGGTAAACTTGATCGATACCGCGTGCAGCAATTTTTAGCGCGCGTAGGGTATGGGTGCGGACGTTTTTAATATTGTGCTGACCCATCAATAAAAACATCTCTAAAATAGCGTCAGGGTGCTGAGCAAAGACGCGATGATGCGCCATCGATATTTGATCACCTATTTGGTTAAAACGTGCGTTGATGGGCTGTTTTTTGGGACTCTCATCATCAGTCAGTCTTGGTTCTATAATCGTTTCGTAATAATGATTGATCAGCATCTCGGATAGTGTTGATATCTGCATGGCGCAGCGATAGTAATCACGCATAAAGCGTTCTACTGCAGCATTAGGTTCATCATCTGGCTGCGTCTCATAGCCCATCAATTGAGCAATCTCACGCTGATAATCAAACAGTAACTTGTTTTCGTTACGACCGGTCAATACGTGCAAATAGTGACGTATTTGCCATAGATATCCTTCTGCAAAACTCAGCTCGTCAAACTCTTTTTCGGTCAAAAAGTTTTGCTGCACCAAGTCGTACAGTTTGCCCACTCGAAAGTAACGTTTGGTCACCCAGCCGATGACATGAATATCGCGTAAACCACCAGGAGCTGTCTTGATATTTGGCTCAAGATTGTATTCTGTGGCATTGTGCTGTAAGTGGCGTACCTTACTTTCTTCGATTTTTACTTCAAAAAACTGCCGCGGCGACCACTGCTCGTTGACAATTTTTACTGGAACATCTTGCAAGTCTTCATTACCAATCAACAGTCGAGCTTCTAACTGAGCACTGGCAATGGTGTGATCAAGTGCTGCTTCTAAGGCATCTTCAATCGTACGCACAGAAAGTGCAGGGTCCAATCCTATGTCCCATAGTAACGCTACCAAACGATCAATCTTTCCACTAGTATCAGTGTCAATTTCATCAGGAGATAGCAGTAAAATATCGATGTCTGAATACAGCGATAACTCGCCACGCCCATACCCACCAGTGGCAAAGAAAGCCAAGTCAGTTTTATCTAACTCAAAAAATTTAAATAAAGCAATCAGTAACTCGTCGATGGCACAGGAACGAACCTCAACCAATTGACGAATATTGACACCACGCTCAAGTGCTCGATTGATGTCTTCATTAATTTGAGTTAACCAGTTAGGGATCTCCAGTAGCCATTTTTCGGCCGCGTCGTTATCCGTTGATACTGATGTATCTGTTTCTGCATCATCAGGTAGCAAAGGTAGGGACGTTAGGTCAATAGAAGTGATATCACAATTAAACATAAGTGTTATCCAATTAAGAGTTTAAAGGCAGCTGTTTGAGCTTAAGGTTGTTTTATTATTTGAAGGACATGGTTATCAGAACTCTAAATATCAGTAAGCATAATACTTAATTTATCTTGATTATAGTGCAAAAAAAAGACCGCCTAGGCGATCTTTTATTATATTACTGAGTTAAAAAGCTTAAATCTTCTTCAGGGCGGACAGTAAATACTTCACAGCCATTATCTGTGACGACCATCGTGTGCTCCCACTGAGCAGATAGCTTACGGTCTTTGGTAATTGCCGTCCATTCATCCGGTAAGATTTTGGTCTGCCACTTACCTTCATTAATCATAGGCTCGATGGTGAATGTCATGCCCGTTTTTAGCTCAAAGCCAGTGCCTTTTTTGCCATAGTGCATGACTTGTGGTTCGTGATGGAATTCATTACTAATACCGTGACCACAGAATTCACGTACGATACTGAAGCGCTCAGGCTCGACCACTTCTTGAATTGCAGCGCCAATATCACCCAAACGTGCACCGTCTTTGACGACGCTCATACCTGCATAGAGAGCATCTTGTGCCACTTTGCAGATACGCTTGGCCATAATAGAGCCATTGCCAACGATCCACATTTTTGAGGTATCGCCATAATAGCCGTCTTTAATTACGGTCACATCGATATTGATAATATCGCCATCTTTTAGCAGTTTTTTCTCACTTGGAATACCATGACAAACCACGTGGTTGACCGAGGTGCAGATTGATTTTGGGAAACCATTATAGTTGAGTGGTGCAGGGATAGCATCTTGTACATTGACAATATAGTCATGAGCAATTTGGTTTAACGCTTCGGTGCTAACACCTACTTTTACGTGTTCGTCTAACATAACCAACAAATCACTGGCAAGCTTGCCGGCGACACGCATTTTTTCTATGGCTTCTGGAGATTGGATAAGGGATTTTTTAGTCATCATAATCGTACTTATAGTTATGGAATGAATAGGGTGAATTATAGCATAAATGCATCAATGACTGTTTTGGAAGATTGGTTGGCAAGTCTAACCGCTTATCTACCTGCTTTTAAAAAGTGAGCAGCTCGCGCTATGTCTGGCAAGCTAGGTTAGCAAAAAGCTATCAAGCAATACTGAACTGATGATTGTTGCAATCATATACTCAATCTATAACGACAATCAGGTATTCGTTATGCATAATGGTCTACATTATTTTGGTCAATGAATAAAGCAATAAGTCCATTATAATAAAGCGTGTTGAACATGCAGCAATAGTCGTTGTCAGTGCTATGGTTGAATATCAAACACGCTCTAACGATAACGCTCACTGAGCGTACGTAATATTGTTTTTTAATCTTTTGAATAAAATCACTATAGGAGTTTATATGAAGAACACAACTAGCATGATGATGGCGGCAACACTGGCTATAGGCACACTGGCTGCTGGTTGCCAGACCACAAGTATTACCGCACCAGTCACTCAACCAGTCACATCAAACCTTTTGCAAGCCAACGATTGGCAACTGGTCGATGCTAAGGATACTAATGGTGAACGTATAAATTCTTTGTTTATTGATGAGAGTAAACCTCTTACTTTAAAATTTATGACCGTCGAAGGTAACAATCGAGTTGCGTTTATAAACACTTGTAACAGCATGGGTGCAGGGTATAGTGTGACAGATGGTGAGGTAAACCTCACTCAAGGCATGAGCACAATGATGGCATGCCCTGAGCCTCAGGCCAGTTTTGATGCGGCAGCTTTAGCGACTGTAGATGGCAAGTATAGTATTAATAATAATGTTAATAATACACCTATTCTGACCATTAAGAACGACAGCCAAGTTGCGCACTTTAAAGCCGTTTCTAAATAAACCTACCTATTCACTATAGGTAATTTGGGTACAACGAGCATTATCTAAAAATCATTTTTTAACACGATATATCTGTTTAAAAAAGCCTCACGAATAGTGGGGCTTTTTTTGTCTAAAATCAAAGTTAAATGTACGTTACACTAGTGTAACTGTTTATATCTAAACACTATCGTGTAGCGTAGCTATCGATAACTTATCAGTGTTTATTTATAACAAATCTATCTATGAACGACTATTGGACTTGCCTTATGCTAAAAGCTTTTGTATCAAAACCAACGATAAACCTGCATACGATAAGTAGCACAGTTATCATTGCTGCGACTAGCGTTTTAGTGGGTTGTCAGACATTGCCAAGCACCGTATCGAAAACATCTGTAGATATGACGGCGAGTAATCCACTAACCGCTAAAATGCCAGCGATAGATCGCCAAGGACGTATTGCTTATATAGAAGAGCATGGCATGGGCGCTGCAAAAATATCGACACTGTATAGCATCCGTCCTGATGGTGGCGATCGTCAGTTGGTTGATCAGATAAATGGTTATATCTATTCGCCTGCATGGTCTGCGGATGGTCAATGGCTTGCTTATAGCAAACAAGCAGCACGTCAAAACCCAAAAATTTATATCTATGACCGAAAAAGTAACACACAAAGTCTGATCGTTAATGCTGAAGGCAGTAACATGTCCGCGTCGTTCTCACCTGATGGTCAAAAACTCCTCTATAGCTCAACCGTCGGCGGTAATGCAGACATCTATGAGATGCGTCTCAGCGATGGTAATACCAAACAGTTGACTACATTATCAAGCACTGAGGTACAGCCAAGTTATGCGCCAGATGGCAAAAGCTTCGTGTATACCAGTGATAAAGTTCGTGCTGGACGCCCAAGCATCTATCGATACCGTTTCGATGATGGCAAAGCCGAGCGCTTGTCTACAGGCAGTTATGCTGCCAGTCCTCAGCTCAGCTTAGATGGGCAGCAATTGGCTTATCTTGATGGCAGTAAAGCTGCAATTATGACATTGGCTACAGGGCAGATACTATTTCTAGCAGAAACAGGACTCGATGAGCCTGCGCGATTGTCACCATCTGGACAGTATGCAGTCTATCCGATGAGCGCTTCTGTAGTGAGTAATCAAGGCTCTATTAATATGGGGAATTTGGTTATTCAATCACTAACGGGTAACACCAATTTTACGATTAGTAGTGAGGCTGGCGGGGTCATTCGCTCTCCCGTTTGGGGCCGATGATGACGAAATCTATGTATTATATAGTGAGATATCTATATAATTATTAATAAAGAAACATAAGTTGATTCTGAAAACCTAGGTTATAGGTATATAAAAGGAGAAAGCGTGTAATGCAAGAGTCGTTTTTAGTATTCATTACTAACATCAGTCTATACCCTACGGTGATTTTTACTGGATTGGTGATGTTTGTGACCTTGTATTGGATAGTTTCCTTACTAGGTATGGCAGATATGGATACAGTCGATATAGGTGATGCAACTGGAGACGGTGGTGACTTAACTTCATCGGGTTTTGTCTCTGGACTTTTACTCAAATTTGGTTTGTATGGCGTACCTCTCATCATTATTCTTAGTTTAATCAGTTTGATTGGTTGGTTGTTAAGCTATTTATACACCAGTTTTTTACACCAAAATTTTGATTCTGGTCTTTGGTATTACGTCTTTGGCACTGGTGCATTTGTTCTTGTCTTGGTGGTATCTATGTGGTTAACAGGTCTCATTATTTCACCCATTCGCAAAAACATTGCCAGAATTCCTAAACGTAATGCTTCTAGCAATATAGGTAAAATTGCTGTGGTACGCACACTTAGCGTGACACATAAGCATGGCGAAGCAGAGCTTAATGATGGCGGTGCAGGGTTGATACTAAAGATACGCTCAGATATCGATGATAATTTACTCAAGCAAGGAGATAAAGTGATGTTGGTTGAGTATTTAACAGATGCCAATACTTATCGAGTTGCTGTTGTGGAAGATAAAGAAGCATTGTAAAGCTATTAATAGCACCTAACAGTTTTAAATTTGGTTATAGTCGGTTCAAAGTGACTCAGATATAGCGACGGTGATTAGCAGGGCTGCAAAGCGCACGTGCTATAAAAAGCACGGTAAACACTAGGCTTAGCATGCTTGCCACCGTATCTGATTTACATGGAATTGATTGTAGAATGTTTTAATTAAAGGAATGAATATGGACATACTCATTATCGTCGGCGTGGTGGTTGTGCTGGCGTTTGTTTTCGTCATGGCAGCGCTGCTGATGCTCAAAGCCTTTTATGTAAAGGTTGAGCAGGGTAAAGCGCTGATTATTAACGGCGTTAGTAAAATAGCTGTACGTTTTGATGGTGGTTTTGTTTGGCCAGTTATCAATAAAAAAGAATTGATGCGCATATCGCTCATCACATTAGAAGTGGACAGACGCGGTAAAGAAGGTTTGATTTGCGCAGACAACATGCGTGCTGATATTACCGTGGCATTTTATTTACGCGTCAATGAAACCGAAGAAGATGTGCTAAAAGTCGCCAAATCGGTTGGGGTAGATAGAGCATCAGATAAAGTCGCTGTTAATGAGCTGTTTAATGCAAAGTTCTCTGAAGCATTAAAAACCGTTGGTAAACAGATTGATTTTGTCAAACTATTCGAAAATCGTAGCGAGTTTCGTGACAGCATTGTCAAAGAAATTGGTAATGATCTAAATGGTTATGTCCTAGAAGATGTTGCGATTGACTATCTGGAGCAAACGCCAAAAGTATCATTAGATTCAAGCAATATCTTGGATTCTGAAGGTATCAAAAAGATTACCCAGTTGACGGCTACGCAAAATGTTATTACTAATGAACTTGAGCGTGATGAAGAGCTAGCGGTTAAGAAGAAAAATGTTGAAACTGTTGAAGCCATGCTTGAGCTTGAGCGTCAACAAGCTGATGCAGAAGCCAAGCAGAAGCGTGAAATCTCGTCAGTGATTGCACGCGAAACTGCCGAAACTCGCAAAATTGAAGAAGAAGAGCGTAAAAAGTCTGAAACCGCTATTATCACGGTTGAGCAAGACTTGGCCATTCAGCGTGAGAATCAGCAGCGTGAAATAGAAGTGGCTGGACAGAATCGTCTGCGTGCAGTCGTGATCGAAGAAGAAAAAGTCACGCGTGCTCGTGATTTAGAAATCGTCTCTCGTGAGCGTGAAGTTGACTTGCAACGTATCGAAGCTGAACGCGCGATTGAGCTTGAGAAAAAAGAAATCGCTAACGTCATTCGTGAACGTATCGCAGTGGACAAAACCGTTGCGCAAGAAGAAGAGCGTATCAAAGAAGTTCGAGAAGTTAGTGAAGCGGATCGAAATAAGCAAACACGCGTCTTAGCAGCAGAAGCCGATGCCGAAGAGCTCAAAGTACGTCAGGTCAAAAAAGCCGAAGCAGAAGAGTTGTCTGCTAAGCACAAAGCTGTTGAGATTACGACGCTTGCTGCCGCTAATCTTGAAGCATCAGCCAAAGATTCAGAAGCCAAAATTAAAATGGCCGAAGGTATCAAAGCAGAAGAGTCGGCACATGGTTTCGCCGAAGCCGCTATTCAAGAAGCCAAGGCTTCATCGCTTGAAAAAGAAGGCATTGCTAAAGCCAACATCATCAAAGCGACAGGACAAGCCGAAGCGCAATCAGAACGTGAAAAAGGCATGGCAGATGCCGAAGTTATCGCTGCTCGCGGCGAGTCTAAGGCAAAAGCTGAGCGTGATATCGGTATGGTAGACGCAGAAATCATCGCAGCTCGCGGTGAATCTACCGCCAGAGCTGAGCGCGAAAAAGGCATGGCCGATGCTGAAATCATTGCAGCTCGCGGTGAGTCTAGTGCCAAAGCAGAACGCGAAGTTGGATTGGCAAAAGCCGAAGTTACTCGCGCGCACTTCCAAGCCGAAGCAGATGGTCTGGTCGAAAAATTCAATGCCATGGGTAGCATGAGCAAAGAAGCACGTGAACACGAAGAGTTCCGCATGGGGCTTGAAACTGCCTTGCAAGAAGCGCTTGCCTCTATTGACGCTGGTAAAGAGATTGCGAAAGAAAATGCTGAAGTATTGGCAGTGGCGCTACAGAAAGCCAAAATCGATATTGTTGGCGGCGAAGCGCATTTCTTTGACAACTTTGCCAAGTCACTGTCTATCGGTAAAGCCATTGATGGCTTAGCGGGTAAGTCAGACACATTGAGCGGTATCATCAATGGCGTGATGGCCAGTCAAGCTATGAAATCTAACCAGCAAAATGATGATAAAACGACTTACTAATAGGGTCTAAATGCCTAGTCTTAACGGGTAAGTATTAGTGAGTAAGTTTTTTACCAATAAGCAAGTTTTTATCGAACAGTATAAATAAGTAATATTCTCTGAAATTCAAAATCTGTCGTTTAGGCGGCAGATTTTTTTGGCTAACTCACAGTGATTCAGAACGATGAATAACGATGAGTTGGCTAATCTAAAAAAACAGCAGTGACGACTCGTTTTCTTAGATTAGCCAAGTGCTTCTTTACTTTCAATGATCCTTTATTGCCCAAAATTCTCTTATAGTGGATTCAGTTTAAAAGAGATACAAGGCAACCGAGTGCAGATGTATATGTGATACTTCAAGCGAGGTTAACGCTGTAGCTCTTTTATAAAGGATTGACTATATTATGTAAAAACAGAAACGGACGAGTAACGATGGCGGATACGCAAACTTCAAAGAACTCAGATAGCAACAACGATAATAGCAACGACAATAATAATGCTAATCAAGCAAACCAAACCGATCAGGCAGTTGCTTCAGGCAATGCTTATGAGCTCATCAAAAAACGTCTAACGGAACAAGGCGGCCGTTTAGAGCAGCAGACGCAGACGCTAAATAATGCGCGTCTCGAAGAGTTTGGCAGCACCCAGATGCAAGTCATCGCCCGTACTCGTATTCGTACCGAGCACAACTGTGTGGCGCAGGATATGGTGCAGGTTGGTGATTATCTGCTATTTGGTTATAACGTCTTTATGGGGCTCAAGCGTGCGAGCAATATTAAGGATGTATTGTCGCTATATCGTCTGAACGAGCCAGCTGGTAACGAAGAAGAGTATCAGCTCGAAGAAGTCGATTTAAAGGGTACTTTTTTAGATCAAGATGCCTTTGTCCAAGACTTCAATGAGTTATATCGCTATTACAAGCAAACGCGCCTGATTCAAATAACAGTGAAAGACAGCAAGTTACTGTTGGCGTTTCAGATTGGTGAGCGCATCACTGATATTCGAGTGTTCCGTTTCGCATTAGATTTTAGTCAAGGTACGCCAGAGTCGGCGCAAGTCGCTTATGTGGATAATCGAGGCGAGCGTGATATCGAGTTGCCACCTGCTTATGATTTCGACTGGATTGAGACCACCCGTGATCAGATGATCAATGGCAAATACCCACATATGAATATCTTGGATACGATATTTGTGGAAACGGTCGGTGGCGATCTGACCATCAAAATTGAGGACAATACGCAGTCCGGCCAGGGGATTTATAGCGAACCGGTCAATGATCGCACCCAATCGCTGACGGATGCTGAAATTGCTTATGCCAAAGTCGGTAGTCTAATACTGCTCAAAATATTGCCTTACCGTGAAGAGGACTACCGTTATTTTGTTTATAACACTTTGACCGAAGCGGTTATGCGGTTGGATGCGATTGGACAGTCGTGTGTCCAGCTACCAGAAGACCATGGCATTATGTTTCCGGGTGGTTATTACCTACAGACCGGTGAGTATAAGCTGTTCGAGGCCAATAATGTTGGCGCTACCGACCTGCGCTTTAAGCGTAAAATTGTATCGCCAAATGGAGAAGACGTTCTATTCTTATTCTATGACAGAGACTTGGGCGTCACGGGTCTGTTTCCTTATAACTTGATTAAAAAGCAATTGGCAAACCCTATTTACTGTAACGGTATGGCGTTGGCAGAAGATGGGCGTTTGGTGCTGTTTAGCGACCAAAGCGAGCCATCTCGCATTCATCCGATGCAGATATGGCACACGCCTTATGCCTCACCTGAATATGTAAGCGAGTTGCCTGAGAGCACCAGTTTTTATGGCAAAATTGGCAATAAAGAGCTGGTACGCGGCATCTCGGATCTGTATAGCATCACGCGCCTGATTGATAATCAAAGCGTGTCACAAAAGCTCTATGAAGAGCTGACCAATAATACCAGCCGACTCTTTGACAGCTATTACTGGTTGTCTGAGCCTGAACTGAGCGAAGTCGCCAGCAGTATTAAAGAAGTGACGGCCACGGCTGAACTGGTCATTGACGAGTTCGCTAAAGTACAAAGCATCCAAAAGCAAACCCAAACCGCATTAAGCGATGCCGATACACAGCAAAGTGAGATTTTGCGGCAGATACGCATCACTAGCTTTGAGTCTGCCAGCGATTATGTCGAACAGTTGTCCGCATTAAGACGCCAAAAAGGCCGCTTGGTTAGTTTGGAGGATTTGCGTTATTTAGATGCCGATAAACTACAAGCATTGCAGACGCAGTTAGAAGAAGCCGAGAGCGAGTTGGCTGAAAAGACCGTGCTATTTTTGAGTGGTGAAGAGGCACTATCAAGCTACGAAGGCATATTGGTTGATGTCAGTGAGCGCTTAAACACCGCTGAAACCAATGCGGAGCTAAAGCCAGTACTAGAGAAAATCGACGAGACCGCGCAAGGTTTGGATCTACTAACTGAGCTGCTAGGCACACTGGACGTAGCCGATGCCACGGTGCGTACGCAAATTATCGACGACATATCGACCATTTATGCCAGCCTAAACCAGAGCAAAGCCAAGCTTAATCATAAGCGTAAAAACTTAGGCTCGGCTGAGGCTGTGGCGCAATTTGGTGCGCAGTTTAAGCTGTTTGGTCAGTCGATTGCCAATGCGTTATCTATTGCCAATACCCCTGAAAAATCAGATGAGCAAATGGCAAAGCTGCTAGTACAGTTAGAAGAATTAGAAAGCCAGTTCGCTGATCCAGAGACCAACAGCGGCGATCAGTTTTTAGCCGATATCATCAGTAAGCGTGAAGAGATTTATGAGACTTTTGAAAACCATAAGCAGCAATTGCTCGATGCTCGTAACCGTAAAGCGCAAAACTTAGGTGATGGCGCGCTACGAATGCTCGAAAGTATCAAAAAGCGGACACAAAGCACTGGCGTCACAGGATTTACCGAGGAAGAAGCGCTCAATACGTATTTTGCGGCTGATGGTCTGGTACAAAAAGTCCGTAACATCGCAAAAGAGTTACAAGCGATGGACTTTAGCGTCAAAGCAGATGACATCGACGCTCGCCTAAAAGCCATTCAAATCGAGAGTTATAAGAGTCTAAAAGATAAGTCGGATTTGTTTGAAGATGGTGGTCAGATCATCAAACTGGGCAAGCACCGTTTTTCGGTCAATACTCAGCCATTGGATTTGACTTTACTGAGCCGTCAGCAGTCAGATGGCACACGTGTATTAAACCTGCATCTAACGGGCACAGACTATTATGAAGTGCTCAATAATGCTGAGCTGAACGCTTTGCGTCCGTATTGGGACATGAATATCGCTTCTGAGTCTGACAAGGTATACCGCGCTGAGTATTTGGCATACAGCATCATTGAGAGCGCCAAAAACAGTCAGGACGGCTTAACCGAAGAGCGTTTATATCAAGCATACGATGCGACCATCATTACCCTCGATGTTAATGGTGATATTGATAATGACAGTCCGTTGTCCAAATTGGTCAAAGCGTACGCCACCCCTCGCTATCAGCTAGGTTATGACAAAGGCATTCATGATCATGATGCGACGTTATTACTGATGCAGATATTGCCGACGCTACGTGAGGCAGGGCTGCTGATTTATACCCCACAAGTACGAGCATTGGCGCAGTTGTTTTATTGGCAGCTCAATATCGTACAAGCGCTTGGCTTAGACAGCTTACGCCAGTTCGGTTACGACGCTTGGCTGAGTGAGTCTGTACTGACGCGCGCGAGTAACTGGACAGATCGAGCCGCGACCGCCGAGCAGCTACGCCGTGCATTGGGTAGTGATAAGGCCAAATCGCTATTGGTCGAAGACATGGCTCAAGTGATGCGTGATTTTGTGAGCACCTATAACGACGACAGTAGTGATGAAACTGTTAAAGAGCTGACTATAGAAACAGATGAAAATATAAGTGACGATTACAGTGCTAGTATCTTTAAACCTAGTATTTTTAAGCTAAGCTATGTGCAACTGGCCTGTGAGTATCTGGTTAGTGTCATGGGGCAGTCAATGCAAGCCGTTACCCCTAATGCCAGTACGCATAAAATACACTGGCAAACCAGCCAACAAGCGCAGCAGTTGTGTGAGCAGCTAAGCCAAACGCTAAGCGCTTCATCAGCGAGTATGCAAGCGACTGCCAGTTTTGATCAATTACAATCCTCAATCGGCAAGCTCGGTTTTCAGCCAAAATCAGCCTATGAGCTCTTGACCACATGGTTTCATGCGTTACTTGATAAGACTTACGGTGATACTGACTCGGCCAATGCAGCAGCGGATGGTACCGATGAAGACGGCGAGCTCAGTGAAGAGCAGCTGGCCAAGATTGCAGCAAAAGAAGCGTTACGCAAACAGCAGCTAGAAAGTGGCCGTCATTATGTGCCGGAGGCGATTGCTGTATTACTCACTCAATTGAACGATGCCCAACGTGAAGCTTTGGTGCAGCGCCTTATTGAATCAGGTGCTAGCTTTGATAAAGGGGCTTTTAATAAAGGGCAAGGTAGTAAAAAAATAGATAATCAAGGCGCAAGTGGAACACCATCGGCCTTGTCATTTTCTTCAATCAGCTCATCGCCAGTTTCATCGACTACATCATTGACCAGTATTAACAACCCGCTCAATCAAGTGCAAAGCTTTGAGCGTAGTACCGGCAAGGTATCGCTTGAGATTCAGGTGAATAACTTGCTAGGTGAGCATCCACGCATTCATCAGCAGACTCTAACCTTTGCCGTCGACGACTTCTTAAATCGTCTGCATCATCATGATACTCAAGTTATCCCTGCCTATAGACGTTATCTAGCCATGCGCTCAGAGATTTTGCATGATTCAAAAGAGACGTTGCGACTAGATGAGTTCATGCCGCGTCCGTTGTCCTCATTTGTACGTAACCGCCTGATTAATGAGAGCTATTTGCCACTTATTGGTGACAACCTCGCCAAACAGATGGGTACGGTCGGTGAAGATAAGCGTACCGATTTGATGGGTATTCTCATGATGATATCGCCACCAGGGTATGGTAAGACGACCTTGATGGAGTATGTGGCAAATCGTTTGGGCTTAATCTTTATGAAGATTAACTGTCCATCGCTCGGTCACGATGTCACCTCATTAGATCCCGAAAAAGCCCCGAATGCGACTGCCCGAGAAGAGCTGAATAAAATCAACTTAGCTTTTGAGATGGGCAATAACGTCATGCTCTATCTCGATGATATTCAGCATACGCATGCGGAGTTTTTGCAAAAATTTATCTCATTGGGTGATGGCACACGCCGTATCGATGGCGTCTGGCAAGGTAAAACCAAAACCTATGACATGCGTGGTAAAAAGTTTTGCGTGGTCATGGCAGGTAACCCATATACCGAAAGCGGTGAGGCATTTAAAGTGCCTGATATGCTGGCCAACCGTGCCGATATCTACAACTTAGGCGATATCATGAGCGGTATGGAAGAGGTGTTTGCCCTCAGTTATATCGAAAACTCGCTGACTTCTAATACGGTACTTGCACCAATGGCCAACCGTGATTTAAGCGATGTACATCGTTTGATTAAAATAGCAAAAGCGGACAATGCTAACCTTGCCCAAGCACAAAGCAGCGAGTTGACCTATCCGTATAGTACTTCAGAGATTAATGAAATTGTCGCAATCTTGCGTCATATGTTTGCTGTGCAATCGGTTATTTTGGACGTCAATCAGGCCTATATTGCCTCTGCTTCACAAGATGATAAGTACCGTGTTGAGCCGATATTTAAGCTGCAAGGCAGTTATCGTAATATGAACAAGATGACCGAAAAGCTGTCGGCGGTCATGAACGAAAGTGAGCTGAACCAGCTAATAGATGATCACTATTTGGGCGAGTCGCAGCTATTGACCCAAGGCGCGGAGAGCAACTTACTTAAACTCGGTGAGATGCGCGGCACCTTGAGCGAAGAAGAAAAAGCGCGTTGGGAGCAGATCAAAGCGGACTTCTTACGTAACAAAGCCATGGGCGGTGAAGATGGTGATACAGGTGCGCGTATCGTCGCCCAACTGGTTGACTTGGCCAGTGGCTTCAATGCCATCAGTAGCCAGTTTGAAACCTACTTATCCAAAAATGACCCAGAGAAAATCGCTCGCTTACGCGCAGCAGAGCAACAAGCGCAGTTAGACACTCAGATTGAGGCGCAGATAGAAGCACAAAAAGTCCTCGCCGATAGCGTCATTAACAATGCCAAAGTGGTCAGCGACAGCATCGACAATGGCTTTGAGAAGAGTATGAGCCAGCTGATACAAATCTATAAGCATGATCATAAAGCCGAAGGCGAGCATCTCAAGCAAAACCAATATGTACAAAAACAGCTTATGGTGCAGCTGGTCAATGCGGTGGAGCAACTGGCGCAAAAAATGGCAGATAGCTTGGTTGGCAATAATGACAATCAGGTAAATGCTAATCAGCTAGCAGAGAACGATATACCTAATGTGCAGCAGCAGACTGCACTGATGGCAAATGCTCTCAAAGAAGCACTGGCGCCATTGACGATGCGTATGGATGAGAAGCTGGCGATTGATACCAGTACTGATCAATCTGGCAAGCTAATCGTCAACAGTCTCAATCGTCTAAACAAAATATTTGATGACTATGATTAGTAGGCTATAGTGACCAGTGACTAATGTAGTAAACAAACCAATGAGAAAGCTATGGCGCACAAAAAGAAGAACGTCCGCAAAAAAGAATGTCCAGTTTGTGAGCGCGAGTTTAGCTGGACAAAGAAGTTGGATAAAAACTGGGACAATATGGTTTATTGCTCAGACCAGTGCCGCCGAGTTAAGAAGTATGAGGGTGTCGAGCATCATCAATAAGGCTCAGGTTTGGTCATAAAAATTTGGAAAGATAAAGATAAGGGAGCAGACGATGGCACATAAAAAAGTAAACCTACCGCAAAAAACCTGCCCCGTCTGCCAGCGCCCGTTTACGTGGCGCAAGAAATGGGAGAAAGACTGGGAGCAGGTGATTTATTGTTCTGAGCGGTGTCGGCGAGGGAGAGATAAAGATAAACCTAGCTAAGGTCTCGACATTATCGTCGGTTTACGCCTAGTTTGATGCGATTTTAGCGATCAGCAGTCCTAATATTTGAATGTTCAACAGACCCTATACTTTTATATAGCCAGTCCTAAATAAAAAAGATACAACCACGCGATACAGGTTACATTTTTCTTGCTTGCGGTGCCTACGCAGCAGACAGAGGCTGCGCAAAATGTAACTCGTATCGCTGTACTTATCTTATAGTGGATCGACTATAGTGGAATAACTATATTTAGAAGGTTATCGAGTGAATTAAAGATACAGCCCAGCATAAACAGTCTTATTTGATGAATCCAAAACGATAAATTAATTGTATTTCATCGTCCTTTCTTTAAAAATCACCTCATATTAAAAATTAATCAACAAAATTTTATAAAGTCCTCGAAGTTACTAAACTTATAATCTATAATGCTTTTTTAAATTTTCCGTTATTTATTAATAGTGCAAAAATGCACTTAATTCAACTTGTTTAAAATAAACATTCACCAAAATTTTATAAGGCTTTAGGGATAGGATGAAACAAATACAGTTTAAAGGTGACGGAACAGAGTATTTTAAAATATGGATCGTTAATGTTTTATTGTGCATTGTCACTATAGGGATTTATTATCCTTGGGCGAAAGTACGTACGCGCCGATATTTTTATGCGAATACTGAATATGCAGATCGATATTTTGATTACCATGCAACAGGAAAGCAATTATTTCTGGGCTATTTAATCGGTGTGTTTATATTATTTGCTTTACAGATTGTAGGCTCTGTTTTGCCTACTATTGGTGCAATTTTACCCATTGTTTTATTTGCTTTTATTCCTTGGATTATCATGCGCAGCCTAAAGTTTAATATGCGCATGACCAGCTTTAGTAACGTGCGCTTTAGCTTCAACGGTAACCTAAAACCAGCCTATATTATTTTTATGCTTATCCCTATATTGGGTTATTTAGCAATGTTGTTGCTTTTCTTTGGCAGCATATTGCCAATGTCAAAATTAGATGAAGGTCTTAACGTAATCTTTGCCTTCATGATATTTTTAGTAGGTATAATCGCAGCGATAGCGATAGGTGTCTTTGTCATAGGGCTGTTCACTAAAAAAGCAGCTGAATATCAGATTGGTAATACAAAATTTGGCCAAGGTGATTTTTTCATCAATATCAATACTTCAAAGTTTGTAAAAATTCAACTTAAGAAAATACTCATCATTATTGGCTGTTTGATTGTTCTATCAATACTTTCAGGCTTAATATTCGCAGCTACCATATCAGGTGGGTTTGATCTTGGTAGTATTTCTAACGATATTGAAAACGCAGAGGCAAGTCCATTATTCGTGGTTGGCTTCTTAGTTATATATTTTGGTTTTATTGCTACGTTTTTATTCGCTACCGCCTATTCATTTAGCCGTCAACGCCAGTATATATTTGAAAACACCACGTTAGATAAAGCCATCAGTTTTAGGTCAACCGTTGCTGCTAAACGCTACTTTTATATCTTAGTGACAAATATGCTAATGGTTTTATTTACTGCTGGTTTAGCATTACCTTGGGCAAAAGTCCGTGTGGCTCGTTATATCGCGAGTAACTCTTGGATAGAAGCCTCGGATATAGATATCAATAGTTATTTGACCCAAAAAGAGCAAGAGCAGTCTGCTATTGGTGAAGAGATTGGTGATGTCTTAGATATCGATATAGACATTGCAATCTAAGCCAGACACTAGTGGATACAGTGAGAGTATTAATGATGAATTCAATATCAGGCAAATGGTATCCCAAAGACAGCTCGGTGCAATATACCGCGCAACTGACAGTCACTAAAACGAGATACGAGGTAGATATTGTATCTAATGAGACTAGGAGTGGATTTGAGCGTAGTCAGAATATCAGTGGTCAGTGGTCGCAAGTTGCGATCAGTGACCGCCTAGGCAATACTGAGCGTAAGCTTACACTCGCTGATGGATCACTATTTACGACTCACGATAATGATGCTATTGATAACTTTATCAGTAGTCATCAAGGTAGCAGTACAGGTTCAAAATGGAATTTATTTTTACATCGTCATGAAACAAAAATGACCAGTGTATTAACGATGCTGGTTTTGACGATTATTTTTGTGCTTAGTTTTTTCAAATGGGGCATTCCTTGGACCAGTCAAACGGTCGCACATGCTTTACCACAAGCAACAGGCGACTTTATTGGCAAAAAGTCATTAAAGTTTGTAGATAGTTATTTTTTACAGCCTACTAAGATAAGTGACGCTGAACAGCAGGATATTCAATCACGATTTGAGACACGCCTTGAACGCTTTGGCGGTGATGACAGAATTCATTATCAGATTCATTTTAGGGATATGAACATCAATGGATCGAGTTTGCCCAATGCTTTTGCACTGCCATCGGGTGATATCGTCCTGACAGATAAGTTTGTAGAGTTAAGCAAAAATGATGATGAGATAGATGCTGTGCTATTGCACGAGATGGGCCACGTTGTGGAGCGTCACGGCTTAGAGATGCTCACTCAAAACTCATTAACGACTATGATTGTCATACTGGTATTAGGCAACCCAGACGGCATCAGTGAAATTGCTACGGGGCTAGGGACTGCACTGGTATCAAGCCATTACTCACGTCAATACGAAACTGAAGCAGATGAGTTTGCCTTTAACAAGATGCTTGAGATCGGTATCGATCCGCAAGCTTTTGTGGATATCCTGAGCCGGATGGAAGACTATTCGAAGACGATAAGCGCTACAACAGACGTCGATGACGCTACGCATGAGCATGACGATGAAGATAAAGTTAGCAATGAAAAAGTCGATAATGAAAAAGCTGAAGAGGTTGAAGGAGAGAGGTTGTCTGACTTCTTATCGACCCATCCTAATACCCAGTTACGGATTCAAATGGCAGAAAAATATAGCAAGTGCTTTGAGCAAGGGTTAAAGGTTTGCGAATGAAAAACGTAAAAACTAATCAGGGTACGTAAAAGAATAAACCTACCGCAAAAAACCTGCCCCGTCTGCCAGCGCCTATTTACATCGCGTAAGAAGTGGGAGCAGGTTTTTTGTTGTTCTGAGCGGTGTTGGCGAGGGAAAAATAAATCAGATTGAGTTAACAGTACATTGTATAACCTTGATTAATTCAATTTTAACCAATCAATGAACGCTACTAAAAATTGTAACGGAACATAAAAACTATGTCGCTCTCTTTTACGCACTTTTCTTTTATTAATCAAATCATCAAAAGTTTTCTTGCTATTGTGGTATTAATAAGCCTGTCTCAAGCTCATGCCAACTTTGGTTGTGAGTTAAACCAGGGATATGAGCTACCCGAAGATATTAGCTTTAACTGGCTATGCTCGTTTAGTAATGAGCTTGCTCCTGCGCAGCAACTCTCAACAGAGAAGTACGGCGCTGTCAACCGACAGGGGGTTGCGGTAATACCATTTGAATATGATTCACCAGTAGAGTTCATCCAAAGTAGAGCGCTGGTAAAAAAAGTGGATAAGTGGGTGCTAATCGACATGGCAAATCATAAAATAGCCGAATTTGATTTTCAAGAAGCATGGAATTTTACCCCAGTAGGGTTAGCAGAATTTAAGCAAGATGATAAATGGGGATATATAAACACCAAGGGAGATATCGTTATCCAACCTCAGTTCGATAGCATAGTGTATGGCTTTGGTTATCCACGACTAAATGAAAATGTTATCGCCATCTTTGGATTAGACGGTAAACAAGGTGCTATAAATCAGGCAGGTAAGATTATCATACCAGCGCAATTTGATGATATTCGTCGAGCAAATGATATTTTATTCGTGTCTAATGACGACAAAGTGGGTATTTATGACTATCAGGGCAATATGATACAACCCGTTGAGTTCGAATTTACAATGTATAATGGCTTTTATTCAGATAATCAATGGACTAACGAGAACTGGCTATCCATTACCAAAAATGGAAAAGTAGGCGCAATAGATAAAAGAGGCAATATTATAGTTCCTACTGAGTTCGATGATGTAGAAATTATCAGTGAAAATACTTTTAAAGTTTCTAAAAACGGTAAATATGGCATACATGGCATAAATAACCTAATAACGCCGCTAAAATTTGATTATATCGCAAACTCTTTGGAAGGACCTACCCGTGTAAAACTTGATGGTAAATGGGGTTATTTAGATAGCTCTGATTCATTGATGATGGTTGATTACGATGAGGCTTATGATTTTTCGGAAGGACTGGCGATGGTTGGTAATCATAAACAGCAATCCTCTCAAGAGAATCAATCAACGCTTTGGGGCTATATTAATACTGTAGGCGAGGAGGTTATACCCTTGCACTATGAGGACAATAGATATTTTCATGGAGGGCTCGCTGCGGTTAAGTTAAATGGTAGATGGGGGGTGATTGATTTTCAAGACAACCAAATTGTGCCTTTTGAGTATGAGGCGATCAGTGAGTTTAAAGATGGTTATGCGATAGTAGCCAAAAAACATGTAGAAGTAGATGATAATACAACAATAGCTGAAGAACTACAGCAATCATTATCAAATGATAGTAACGATGATGAGTTTTATATTTATTATTTAGGTGACAGAGATGAAGCCGATATGAAATTTGGTATCATTAATAGTCAAGGCAGTATCGTCTTACCAGTAGAGTATGACAATGTTTCTCGAGTCTCGGAAGGAATGTTCGGTGTCAAGAAGAAGGATAAGTGGGGATTTACCAATCTGCAAGGGGATTTGGTTATTCCCTATATGTTTGACAGAATACTTCCGCCATTCAGTCACGGAACCATTCAGGTTGATGACTGCTTTGATGACGAGGCCAATACTATTTCGTGCAACTCTGAAGAGTATAATATGCATTCTAGACAGATCGATAAGCAAGGTAATATCATCTTTGAATCGTGGGGTAGTATGGACGTAGCAGAGGAAGTAGTAGAAGAAACGATAGATTGATTTTGTACTGATCAAACAATATTCCTTGCCTAGCGCTATATAACAAAAGGACAGTCATGGTATATAAAAAGTAAACCTGCCCCGTCTGCCAGCGCCCGTTTACGTGGCGCAAGAAGTGAGAGAAAGACTGGGAGCAGGTGATTTATTGTTCGGAGAAGTGTCGTCGGATAAAAGTAAAATCAGATTGAGCTGAAGTTAATATAGTCCAACACCACTATATGTTCTAATCCAATTTTGCGAAAGACTGAAGATAGCGACACTGTTACAGTTAAGAGTACTCTACTAGAAAAGACCGAGAGTAATGAAAAGATATAAACAAAGAAAACATCGGAAGCATAATAAGAAAAACCGAAGACAGTTCGCAAATAATTCCAAAGGAAAGTCAAAAAATCATCCCAAAAAAAGAGAGTATCAAACTATACAGTTTGATAATCATCAGGAAATTGTTCAAAAGGGCTGGGTTTATGAAATAAATTTTTCGTATGCTCGCTCAAGTTTAAAACGTATTGTCACTATAGTTGCTTCTGTTTTAATAATTAGTAGTTTTCCGTTTGGGCTTTACTTAATGTTTGCTTTCGAAACCGTTCTACCTGTATTAATTATCTTAATAATCACTGTTATATTTTTAGCACAGCTAATTGAAAAGCCTCAGACTATTTTTAAAAATATCAATTGGATAAAGCAAGGTAATGTTCAAATACAAGAGGGTCAATTAGATTTTACGCTAGGTAATAAGTTGCATAGCATATCTTTAGCGGATGTAAAAAGATATCATTTTCACCAATGCGTTGGTACTAAGGATTTTGCTAAAACTGTTAAAATTATCGTAAAAATGAAAGACAGTTCTGAATTTTATCTTTATCAATCTACCAATCTTGATGCAGATGTAGTTCCTTTATTTAATATGGGCCATGTGATTGTCGCTGCTTTACCAGACAGTTTTGAAAAAATTAATAGAGGTGCATGGTTATATACTAAAAAGACAACCCATTATGCAAATATATTAACTGTATTGACGGTGTTATTTATTATAGCTCTTGTAATCTGTTCTAAGATAGAGGTTGGTATGGCATTCGTATTATTACCCATTGCGACTATGCCCCGTTTAATGCTTTTTGTACTAAAATCTGAAAAAAACTCAAATACAAACATTGTTTATGTCAATAAAGATAAGTAGTTCTTAGAGCTATTAAATTGATTTATCATAATGTCTATACCCATAGTTTGAAATTTACTCCAAAATAACATCGCAACCATAAAATCACTTATATAAAGTAAATTACAACTCTATAAAAAATGGCTTACTCATATTAAATGAATAAGCCAAAAAACAACTATTAATTTTCTACAAATTCGGATTCAACCACTTCTCAGCAGTATTCATATCCCAACCTTTACGCTCAGCATAACTCTCTAACTGATCACGACTGATCTTACCGACATTGAAGTACTCACTATCAGGGTGCGAGTAATAGAATCCGCTGACCGACGACGCAGGCCACATCGCATAGCTTTCGGTTAAAGTCGTGCCGATAGCATCTACCGTACCGAGCCAATCAAACAATTTGCCTTTTTCCGTATGCTCAGGGCAAGCAGGGTAACCAGGCGCAGGGCGGATGCCGACATATTTTTCTTTAATCATCTCATCGTTGGTGAGTGACTCAGTCGGCTGATAGCCCCAGTACTCTTTACGTACCAGCTCATGCAGATGCTCAGCGAATGCTTCGGCTAGACGGTCAGACAGAGCCTGTACCATGATGGCATTATAGTCATCGCCTGCCGCTTTGTATTGCTCAGCGAGTGCTTCTGTACCGACGATAGAGACAGTAAAGCCGCCCAAGTGATCGGTATGTGTCTCTGATGGCGAGATAAAGTCAGCCAAGCTAAAGTTTGGCTTGCCACTGGCTTTATCGCTCTGCTGACGTAAATGCTCGAACTGATAGGTTGGGCTGCCACCATCATTAGGCGCATTGTCATAGACCGTCACGGTGTCCGCACCCGTACGGCGAGCGGGCATGAGTTTAAACACCCCTTTAGCGACGATTGATTTCTCATCAATCATCTTTTGCATCAGCTCATTGGCATTATTAAACAGGTCACGAGCCGCTTCGCCGACCACATCATCTTGCAAGATTTTTGGATATTTACCTGCCAGTCCCCAAGAGATAAAAAATGGCGTCCAGTCGATATACGGCAGCAAATTAGTGATGGGGTAGTCATCCAATATCACTTGGCCCAATTTGTTTGGCACTGGTGGCACATAATTGTCCCAGTCACCTTTAAAGCCCATTTTAATTGACTCAGCATACGATACTTTAGCCGCTTTTGGTTTACGCTTGGCCAGACGTTCGCGTACCTTGGCGTACTCTTCGCGGGTCTCATCGATCAGCGCTTGACGATGTTCTTTTGAGAGCAGCTTGGTCACCACACCGACTGAGCGCGAGGCGTCTGTGACATAGATGACGCCATCGTTTTGATATTGCGGCTCCACCTTAACCGCGGTATGCGCTTTAGAGGTGGTCGCACCGCCAATCATAAGCGGTAAGGTCATGCCGCGCTCTTGCATTTGCTTGGCCACATAGACCATCTCATCGAGACTTGGGGTAATCAAACCAGACAGACCGATGATATCGACTTTTTCTTTGATCGCGGTATCTAGGATGGTCTCACAGGGTACCATCACGCCGAGGTCAATGATGTCGTAGCCATTACAGCCGAGTACCACGCCGACGATGTTTTTACCAATATCATGCACGTCGCCTTTGACGGTCGCCATCAGGATTTTACCTTTGACTTCGCCTTCGACCTTTTCGGCTTCGATATACGGGTTGAGCCAAGCGACTGACTGCTTCATTACGCGGGCAGACTTGACCACTTGCGGTAGGAACATTTTACCCGCACCAAATAAGTCACCGACGATATTCATACCGTCCATCAATGGGCCTTCGATGACTTCTAGTGGCTTGGGGTATTTCTCCCATGCTTCTTTGGTGTCCGCTTCGATAAAGGTAGTAATGCCTTTGACTAGAGCATGAGCGATGCGCTCTTCTACAGTGCCTTCACGCCAGCTCATATCGACCGTACTGTCTTTTTTCTTACCGCCATTATGATAGTTTTCAGCAGCGCCCATCAGTCGCTCGGTGGCATCTTGACCGCTTTCGCCTTGATTGCGATTGAGCATGACATCTTCGATAGCGTCACGCGCTTCCTTTGGAATATCGTCATATACCTCAAGCATGGCTGGGTTGACGATACCCATGGTCAGGCCGTTTTTGATCGCGTGAAATAAGAATACCGAGTTGATGGCTTCACGGATTGGGTTACCACGGAAACTAAATGACACATTAGACACACCGCCCGATACCATGGCATTAGGCAGATTTTCAGTGATCCATTTGGTCGCATTAATAAAGTCGGCACCGTAGTTGTTGTGCTCTGTGATGCCAGTTGCGACGGCAAAGATATTAGGGTCAAAAATAATATCTTCAGATGGGAAGCCAACTTCGTTGACCAGCACATCATAGCTGCGCTGGCAGATTTCAGTTTTGCGCTCGTAAGTATCGGCCTGACCGTCTTCGTCAAAGGCCATGACGATAATGGCGGCACCGTAACGCATACACAGCTTGGCTTTTTCGACGAACTCAGCGTGACCTTCTTTGAGCGAGATAGAGTTGACGACAGATTTACCCTGCGTGCGCTTTAGCCCTTCTTCGATGATGTCCCATTTAGAGGAGTCGATCATCAGCGGTACACGGCTGATATCTGGCTCACCTGATACGAGATTGACAAAGTGAATCATCGCCTGCTTGGAGTCGAGCATACCCTCATCCATATTGATGTCGACGATTTGTGCGCCGCCTTCTACTTGGTCACGGGCGACATCAAGTGCCTCGGTGTAGGCTTCGGTTTTAATCAAACGTAAGAACTTTTTAGAACCTGTCACGTTGGTACGTTCACCGACATTAACAAACAAGCTGTCAGTATCGATGGTAAATGGCTCAAGTCCAGACAAGCGGCAGGCAGGTGCGATTTCAGGAATCACGCGCGGCGCATAGTTTTTTACCATGTTTGCGATTTGGCGGATATGCTCAGGTGTGGTACCACAGCAGCCGCCGACGATATTTAAGATGCCTGCTTTGGCAAAGCCTTCTAGCAATGCTGCTGTTTCTTCAGCCGTTTCATCATACTCACCGAACTCATTGGGCAGACCAGCGTTTGGATGCGCTGAAACATAAGTATCAGCGATATTGGACAACGTTTGGATATGCGGGCGCAGCGCATCGGCACCAAGCGCACAGTTGAAGCCGACTGATAAAGGTTTGGCATGGCGAACCGAGTTATAAAACGCTTCAGCCGTTTGCCCTGATAGCGTGCGACCTGAGGCATCAGTAATCGTACCCGATATCATAATGGGTAATTCAAAACCAATATCATCAAACACGCCAGTGATCGCAAATATCGCTGCTTTGGCATTGAGCGTATCAAAGATGGTCTCGATTAGAATAAGGTCGACACCACCTTCAATCAAGGCCAATGTCGCTTCACGGTAGTTAAGTACTAGCTCATCAAAGGTAATGTTACGAAACGCAGGATCATTGACATCCGGTGATATCGAGCAGGTACGTGAAGTGGGGCCAACCACACCCGCGACAAAACGCGGCTTGTCTGGTGTTTTTGCAGTAAAGGCATCGGCGGCCTCGCGTGCCAGTCTGGCCGCTTCTTTGTTTAGCTCAGGCACCAGATACTGCATATCGTAATCGGCCATCGACAGGCGCGTACCATTAAAGCTATTGGTTTCAATGATATCTGCACCAGCACCAAGATGATCATCATGAATCTCTTTAATCATCTGTGGTTGTGAGAGCACCAGCAGGTCGTTATTACCGCGTACGTCTTGGCTAATATCTGCAAAACGCTCACCACGATAATCAGCTTCTTCTAGTTTATAGGTCTGAATCTGTGTACCCATCGCTCCATCTAGCATCAAAATGCGCGACGCCATTTGCTCGGTGATACGTGTCCGTGCCGTTATTTGTTGCTCTTTATAAGGAAATACGGCAGGTGGCGTCAGGACAAAGTCATCGGCAGATTGTGATGGGCTAGAAGTTGCATCGGTTTGTGAGTCAGTTGCTTGGGTCATAGGAGCGCTGCTTATATCATCAATGTTATAAAAGAAAAGAATAACAAACGGAGTGAAAATTCTTATCAGTTAAATAGCGTGGAAAAGTCGTATTATTTTAACATGAAAATCGCACAGCACGAGGGATAGTGCTGACTCTGCTAAGGTCATTGACAAATTGTCTGTTTTTTAATGAGTTAAAGTCTATTGCATAAGGTAGGTAGGCAGAAATGAGTAACTATGCACTCAAAGTTTACACAAAGCTTTGCTTGGATAAACTAAAGTCAAACATGACTCTTAAAAGTAAGACAGAACTTACACCGCCGCTACAAAAACAGCGTAAAGGTATATTGATAAACTTTTTTGAGATGTTAATTTGATTTCAGAAGAATTAGCATTGCGTAAGTAATACTTACTAATGAATGTTAATGGCTTTGACCAAAAACGTTTTTATTAAAGCCGTTTTTAACAAAAAAGTATGCACCTTTGTATCGACGTAATAGTTGCTTACGAAATGCAAATTAACCATTGAGATGACATTATCATCGGCCAAAATACTTAATCATTAATACTTAAGGATATAATTATGAAGCTTACTAAAATCGCTGCCATTGGTACATTAGCACTTTCAGTTGCAGGCCTAAGTGCTTGTAATAGCATGATGCCAGCTGATGCTGATAGTGCCTCGACTGAAGCACCTACCAGTAGTCAAGCAGCAACAGATACGCAAGCAGTATCTGATATGAATGTGGTACAAGTAGCACAAAGCAATGCTGATTTCTCGTTGCTTGTTGAAGCGGTAGAAGCTGCAGGCATCGCGGCACCATTATCTAATCCTAATGCCAACTTCACTATATTTGCACCGACCAATGAAGCATTTGCACAAGTGTTGCAAGAAACAGGTATGACGAAAGAGCAACTGTTTGCCAACAAACCATTGCTTACCAAAATCTTGGGCTACCATGTGATCAACGGTGCAGCACCAGTATATGCAGCAGATGTGAAGCCAGGTACGATTACTATGCTGAGTAAAGATGCACTTGTGGTCACCGATCAAGGCCAACTACAAGATGAAAATGGTCGTACAGTTAATATTTTAGACACTGATATTGCTGCTAACAATGGTGTGGTACACGTTATCGATAAAGTTTTGCTTCCTAAATAATTCTTGGTTGAAACCTGCTATCCGTACAAGCTAATACGTATAAGCTAATAATAGCGTCGTACACGTGATTGATACAGTGTTGCTACCTAAGTAAGCAGTAATTAAAAAATAATCAGTTAAAATCGTAGTTATTGATGTAACAAGTTTGACGTAATCGGCACTGGTCCAATTGGTATCGTTTGCAACAAATAAATTATTCACTGTTATATTCATTAACTGAGAAACCTATTTGTTAATCAAATAATGTAATTGACCATTCATTGATAAGGAAATACCCATGTTAAAGAAAAACTTACTATCTATCGCTGTTGTTACAGCTGCCATGTCATTAGCCGCTTGTAATGATACAGAAACCACGACTGATCCAGTTGAGCCTGAAGCGACTACTGAAGAAGTGGTTGTAGAGCCAATGGCTGAAACTGATGCAATGGCCGAAACAGATCCAGCGGCTGAGACTGATATGATGGACGAAGCTGCTGCTACGCAAACCATTGCTGAACTTGCTGCAGATAACGAAAATCTAACCATCCTAAACGCAGCACTACAAGCAGCTGGTCTTGACACTATGTTGATGGAAGATACCAAGCATACTGTATTTGCACCAACAGATGATGCATTTGCTCCTGTATTAGAAAGTTTGGGCGTGACCAAAGAGGAGCTATTGGCTGATACAGATTTACTTAACAAAGTACTTCCTTACCATGTGCTAGCGTCAGAAGTATTGGCTGCTGACATTCCTTATGGTACTGATATTGAAACTGCTAATGGTGCAACTATCTCTATCAGCGAAGACAACGTCATCACTGATGCTACTGGTAACACAGCCAACATCACCGGTACAGATATCATGGCAACCAATGGTGTGGTTCACACTATCGATGCGGTATTAATGCCTGAATAAGTTGTTTTTATAGACTGAGTTTTATCATTTATCAATGATATCGAAGAAGCCTAGCTCACTAGCTAGGCTTTTTTGTGTCTGACTTATGGTTGACCCGGCGTATCGCTCTAATAATGGTATCAATATAAAAGTGCTGGATAGTAGTACTGGATAAGAGGACTGGCGATACTATGAAAGTTCGTGACACCTAAAGTGAGAACAAGGCAGCCGACTATAGACTGTACAAATGGTATATTTAGAGAGGCTCATACCGTAGCGGTTTAGTAGTTCGCTGATTGTATATATATGTATATAGCGCACTGGTTCTAGTTTTTACTGACGGTTGTCACTGATATACATAGTTTGAGATTGATATTAAACGACTTTGTAAAAAGAGGTTAGAGCCTATTGAACGGCCACAAAAAAGCCCAAGACGACTGTCTTGGGCTTTGATTAAGATGATTAAGTAATCACCTGTCTTAACATGTTGTTTAGACAGGTGGTTGAGCTTGCTTATTTAACTTCTTTGTTTAGTGGATCAGCAGCCATTCTTTTTTCCAATTCTAGATGACGCTCTTCCCAGTAAGTAGCGTTTTTGATACCAAACTTTTTAGGATCAAAGACAAATCTTTTGGCAGTCGTACCGCCACCTGCTTTGAGCTGCGCTTCGTAATCTCGTAGGATAGAGATGGCAGGACGTGCGACAAAGAATACTACGATGATACCAACGATGTTTAACCAAGCCATCAAGCCAACACCAACATCGCCAAGTCCCCAAATGAAACCTGAGCTGTTTAGCGCACCATAAGCAACCATGAACATGATGATAAGTTTTACAGCAAACTGACCTGCTTTACTAGCGCCTTTACCCATAGAGCGGGTGAGGTAAGAGATGTTTACTTCGGCGATATAGTAGTACGCCAAGATAGTGGTAAAGGCAAAGAAGAATACCGCTATCGCGATAAAAGTATTACCAAAAGTACCGTAAACAGATTCCATCGCCATTTGGGTAAATGCTGGCGCGTTAATTTCAACATCCGCTGCTACGTTTTGTACCAAGAACTGGCCATCAGGCAATGTGCCTTGGATGTTGTACATACCTGTAGATAAAATCATAAAGGCAGTTGCAGAACAAACAAGTAGAGTATCAACATAGACTGAGAATGCCTGTACTAAACCCTGCTGTGCAGGATGATCAACGGCAGCCGCTGCGGCAGCATGAGGACCTGTACCTTGACCTGCTTCGTTAGAGTAAATACCACGTTTTACGCCCCAACCAATAGCAGCACCAAAACCTGCTTGTGCAGTAAAGGCATCACCAACGATGCTACCGAATACTTGTGGAATCATGCTGAAATTTGCAAATAAAATGAGCAGTGCTAAGACAATATAACCCACTGCCATGAAGGGTACTGCATACTCAGTAAAGGTTGCAATACGTTTGATACCACCAAAAATAATGAAGCCCAATACGATTAACACAACACCTAGAGCCATGATACGAGTCGTACCAGTCTCTATACCCATAAAGTTCATCGCTGAGCCTTCACCTGCAACCTGCGCAACGGCGTTGATAACCCCGTTGGCCTGTACACCAGGTAAGAAAATACCACAAGCAACGATTGAGGCGATGGCGAATAGAATACCGTACCATTTTTGACCAAGCGCACGCTCGAAGTAATAAGCAGGGCCACCACGATATTCGCCTGTTACGATATCACGCTCTTTATAAATTTGACCTAAGGTGGACTCAATATAAGCGGTTGACGCGCCCAAAAAGGCGACAACCCACATCCAAAATACGGCACCTGGACCACCGAAGCCAATGGCAGCAGCAACACCGGCGATGTTACCCATACCGACACGACCAGATAGAGAGACGGCTAGTGCCTGAAATGAAGAGATACCATCGTTATCAGGTTTCCCTTTAAATAATAGTCTGAGCATTTCTTTGAATAAGCGTACTTGTACGAAGCGTGTCATGATGGAATAGAAGAGACCAGCGCCCAAACACAGATAGATCAGTGCTGGACTCCAGATAATTCCATTTACTAAATTAACAAAACCTTCCATATGTATGTTCCTAGTACTGTCTCAAAGTGGCTTTGTATGCTTTAGAAGTAAGCTAACTGGTTAACTTACTTATTTAAGTTAAACAGTTAAATTAGCTACATCGACTTGTATGTATCAGTTAAGTCCCATACGTGCTTAGCCACCAAGAGTGAAGTGTGGTTTTCTGAACCTATCCGCTTAGCTTATCAGTGGGATTTACTATTTATATAGTACTGATACTATTAATAGCGGGTAGATCAGTGGGTTATATAGTCAAATACTTATGATCGTGACAGCATTCAACTTGCTATGAGCAGTAGAGATTGATTACACTGCTGGCGTGGCTGATTAGAATTATTGGATAAATATTAGATAGTTCATTGATATTTATACGAAAATAAAAATATTGCTAATACCAATCATGTTATAAGTCCACTACCAAATGTATTCAAACCATACGGCTACGTAACTGCAATTTGCCATATTTTTGTAGCAATTACTAGAATTTTCTTTTTTCATCAGCATATATAGTTATTCAGTACGATTCAATTTTACGTAAATAACGAGTATATATGCACGAATGAGTGGTGATATGAAACGATATCCCAAGACAGCCGCAATAATAGAGCGGAAAGTGATTATGTTTTGTAACCAATAATGGCAAAACCATATTTATAGGGCCATTATGGCTAGAGCAGCTTACAGGCTATAATATGAGTTACTATAGTCAGTCCAATATAAATCTGTTTAATGCTTATAGCATGTTAGAAAACGGTTAAAAAATATCTTACTGGTTATTTGTTACTTACCATTATTAGGAGAAACGATGATGATGCGACAATCAATTATAAAACCCATTTTGCTCGCAGCAGTACTAGCAACCTCTACCGTTGGTCTTAGCGGCTGTGGCTATAACAACCTGCAAGCGCAAGACGAGCAAGTGACTGCGTCGTGGTCAGAAGTTGTTAACCAATATCAGCGTCGTTCTGATTTGGTGCCAAACTTAGTCAAAGTGGTACAGCAGTATGCTGAGCAGGAGCAAGAAGTCTTTACGCAAGTGGCTGAAGCGCGTTCACGTGCTGGTGGTATGACAGCGACGCCTGAAGTGCTCAACGACCCAGAAGCGATGGAACGTTATGTAGAGGCGCAAGAGCAGATGACAGGGGCATTGTCACGATTGATGGCAGTCTCTGAACGTTATCCTGAGTTAAAGTCAGATGGATTGTTCCAAGATTTACAAGCGCAGCTTGAAGGGACTGAAAATCGTATTGCTGTCGCTCGTAACCGTTATATCCAAGAGGTACAAAGCTATAATACAACGGTGCGTCAATTCCCAACCAACATTACCGCAAAAGTATTTGGCATGGAGACCAAGCCAAACTTTAGTGTGGAAAATGAAGAAGCGATATCAACGGCACCAACGGTAGATTTTGGTGATGACGATGCAGCAACTACTCAGTAGAGTGCAGTCAATAAGCGCATTATATATAAGTGGCATAGAGATATAAGTGGCATAGAGCGGCAAAAGCTGCTTCATTTATTTAAAGTAAGCAGCCGAACTGCTTATTGAAGGTATTGATACAGATATTTGATAAATATGAATACCGATCAACTTATCGTTTGCGTATCATGATTCGGATCTATAAAGACAAGTAACAGTGTTACGAGTGGTAGACTAAAGGTGTTCGATACCGTGTCGGATTTATATGAGATTGACTATAGTACAGATGTATTGAGGTGGTATAGATTAGATGAATAATTCAAAAGCACTCTTATCAGTATTGCTGTTCACGCTCAGCGTCAGTGGTACGTCTATGCTGCATGCTGCAACTAATGGCAATGTTGACGATGATGCTGTCGCTACTAATAGCACCTCAAGTCTGCAAGATCGTAGTGTCGAGGATTTAGTGGCACTTGCCAAAGCAGGCGATTCCAATGAAGCCATCGATGATGCAGTACTGGGTAATGAAGCCATCAATGAAGCGGTGCTCGGCAACGATGCTATCAATCAAAGCTCAGCAAATGATACAGACAGTGTTCAAACAACAGATCAGCCACCAGTGCGGTCAAGTGCAGAAAGTGTCGATGCAGATAAGCTGATATTGAATTCGCCAGTGGTTGATCAAGCCAATATTCTAAATCCGCAAGAGAAACAGCGTTTAGAGGCGCAGTTAAAAAATATCTATCAGCAAGGTTTCGCCCAAGCGGCAGTGGTTATTGTTCCTACAACAAATGGTTTGCCGATATTTGACTATGCACTGCAAGTGGCTGAAAAATGGCAGTTAGGTGATGAAGATATCGATGACGGCCTGCTAATGGTTGTCGCTGTCAATGACCGTGAGATGTATATCTTGACTGGCTATGGGCTAGAAGGCGTCTTACCAGATGCTGCGGTGAATCGTATTATTCGTGAAGATATCACACCACTATTTAAGCAGAACGACTACGGTGCTGGGATATTGGCAGGTGTAGATGCATTAAAGACCCGTCTAACAGCTGACCCCGAGGTCTTGGCTCGTGCTGATGCGCAAGCAGCCGAGCGTAGTGCGCAACAGAGCAATGACGAAGTGCCATCGCCTATTTTTTTGTTTATTATGGCGATGATATTTGGTAGCTTTATTACCAATATATTTGGTCGCGTGTTTGGCTCTATTCTAACGGCAGGTGGATTTTTTGCTGGCTCGTTAGCACTGGGTGGCGGCTTCTTCATGACGGTGATTATGGCCATATTTATTTGGATGTTTTTGATCTCACGTGGTGGTGGCGGTAAAGGTGGCTCTGGCGGTGGTCGTCGAGGTGGTGGTATGGTATTCCTACCTGGTAGCGGAGGCGGTGGCAGCCGTGGTGGCGGAGGTTTTGGTAGCGGTGGTTTTGGCGGCGGCGGCGGTGGTTTTGGCGGCGGTGGTGCTGGCGGCTCGTGGTAGAGAGACAATGTATGTTTAAGAATACCAGAGGCAAAATGACCGTGAGTAATGATGTATTAGAGGGAATAGTATAATGACAGAAAACAACGCTTCAAAGTCCAGTCTTGCTCGCTGGTGGCGTCAGGTCGTATTTGTTCCTTTATGGCATAGCAAATGGCTGACGACAGAGGCTAAAGTGCGTCTGACAGAGCGTGTGACCCAAGCAGAGCGAGGTCACCGCGGCGAGGTGTTTTTGATTGTAGAAAACCACTTGCCCATTCAGGATGCTTATCACCTTGACTGTCATGAGCGTGCCGTTGATTTGTTTAGTGCGTACCGAGTTTGGGACACTGAAGAAAACACAGGTGTCTTGATTTATGTCAATATTTGCGAGCATCAGTTAGAGATCGTCGCGGATCGCGGCATCAGTGCTCATGTGAGTCCTACTGTCTGGCACGCGATGTGCGAAAAAGCGGTATCAGGTATTGCCAATCAAAAAATAGAAGAAAGCTTGGCTGAATTGTTAGATGAAGTAGGGCAAGTGCTGCGTCAATATTATCACCTTGAGCATGATCCAGCAGGCAATGAGCTGTCTGATACCGTGGTGTTTTTGAAGTAGCGTTTATCATGAAGTGTGATGATGATTCTCATCAGTTCTCGTTATTTGCTAGGGTTTCAGTATGAATTGAAATACAATAGCGCTTCGAAAAATAACGTGTTTTTTATAAAGAGTAGCTACTGGAACACTATGATAGAGTTAATTAAGAAATTACCAAAAGCAGAACTGCATTTACATATCGAAGGCTCATTAGAACCTGAGCTGATGTTTAGATTGGCGAAAAAAAACCAGATTGAAATCCCCTATAAAAACATAGAAGATGTCCGCAACGCTTATAACTTTAATAATCTACAGAGTTTTTTAGACATCTATTATGCGGGCGCAAATGTCCTTTTGACCAAAGATGACTTTTATGATCTGACATGGGCATATATCCTCAAATGTGTTGAAGACAACGTCATTCACACAGAGATATTTTTTGACCCTCAGACTCATACCGAAAGAGGCGTACCTTTTGCAGCCGTCATTACGGGTATCAAAGAAGCACTGGCTGATGCCAAAGAAAAATTCGGTATTACTTCTTGTATCATCATGTGTTTCTTACGACATTTATCACAAGAAGAGGCGTTTGCCACGTTGGACGAAGCGATGGTGTTTAAAGACGATATCATCGGTGTCGGTCTTGATTCTTCAGAATTAGGCAATCCACCGTCAAAGTTTAAAGAAGTGTTTGAAAAGGCAAAAGAGGCCGGCTTTAAGCTAGTGGCTCATGCTGGTGAAGAGGCTGATTTTTCTTATATTTATGAAGCACTAGATTTATTAAATATCAACAGAATCGACCATGGTGTTCAGTCCATAAAAAGCCCAGAACTCATGCAACGACTTAAAGATGAGCAAATGCCACTGACGGTTTGCCCAAACTCTAATATTGAGCTTAAGGTCTTTGGGGACTACGCAGAGCACAATATCAAAGAGCTGCTAGATTATGGTCTAAATATCAGTGTCAACTCAGATGATCCAGCGTATTTTAAAGGCTATATGAATCAGAACTTTATAAATATCTGTGAAAATCTGCCGTTAACGGAAGATGATATCATCACCTTGGTCAAAAACTCATTTAGATCGTCATTTATAGATGATGAGTTAAAAGAGCTGTATTTAGCGAAAGTGGATCTGGCATTGAACTAACCTTAATGAGTTCGATATGAGCAGAAAAGGCGCAACGGTTTATATAAATCGTTACGCCTTTTTTGTTGTCTGTCGTTAGGGCGTGTCTTCATTTAAAAAATGACGACCAAACAAAATAAATTACTGTCAAACAAGGAAAATAGCGCAGATAATATCGGGATATTAACCAGCTATTTGACGATGTTTGGTAAGATTCAGCCATTTTTAGTCCATTGAGATGACTATTGAGTGAATCGAGTGAGTTGAAGACACGCCCTAGTAATATTTACTAGCAGTAGCCATTATAAAGCAGTAATTTCTTCTATCAGCAGCGGCAGTACTATGCCAGCCTTCTCTGCTAACGTGATATCAACGAGTGTATTTTGCGTGGGGTTTGGATTGATTTCGATAACTTGCGCACCGTTTTGTTTGGCTGATTGCGCCAGACCAGCAGCAGGGTAGACGAGGCTGGAGGTGCCAATACTAATAAATACCTCGCAGTTAGTCGCAGCATTTTCAGCTGTGTGCCATTCATCTACAGGCAACGCCTCACCAAACCACACAATATCTG
Source organism: Psychrobacter sp. FME13 (assembly GCF_014861395.1). Classification (GTDB taxonomy): domain Bacteria; phylum Pseudomonadota; class Gammaproteobacteria; order Pseudomonadales; family Moraxellaceae; genus Psychrobacter. Next base: position 52,854 of record NZ_RRYV01000005.1, read on the forward strand.
GTCTGATATAACCACCACACTGGGCGCAAGTCATTAGTGCTTCGTCATAACCGACAGTATTTTGGCTACTATACGAATCTCTTGCTTGCTCTTGGACAGGCGCCTCACACTGACCACACTTATTACGCCATAGATTACCGTGCAAATGGGTCACAGTACTGCCAGCCTGCTCATGCAAATCATCGACATTTTGAGTAATGAGTGTCAGCTGCTGCTCCGTTGATTGAGCATGATATTGCCACTGTGCCAAAGCATGGTGCGCAGGATTTGGTGTTTTATCTGCGACTACTTGCCGACGCCATTGATACCATGACCATACTAGTTTTGGATCACGGATGAACGCCTCTGGTGTCGCCAAGTCCTCTACGCCATAATTTTCCCATAAGCCGGTTTGCTTGTCTCGAAACGTTGGGATGCCGCTTTCTGCAGAAATGCCAGCCCCTGTTAAAATGCAAATACGTTGTGCTGATTTTAGCAACTTGGTGGCAAGTTCTACTTCTGCTATTAACGTTGGTGATAATTCTGCTAACATGAGCCAACCCTTGTCAATGATGGATGTTTTTTCTTATGATAGATGGAATTTGGTGGCTTGTCATACTGTTTACCATTATCGTGGTTTTATGGTTCGTGGCAAAATCGCGTGGTGCAAAAGCAGACGAAAAACATAGTGGCGCGAAGTCAAAAAATGTAGCACCGAATGATGCTCTACAAAAAACCTCAGCGATATTAAAGCAGTATTTTGCTAATTATCGAGTCACCCGTAAGGCGAACCATTTGCTCATTAGCAAAGAAGGCAAAAAGATTGCGATGCTTACGATTGATAAAAAGTTGGCTGTTGGTCAACGTCGTTTGGGTGATGTTCCTGTGATCAATTACCACCGTGTGCCTAGTCGCGCTCAGTTGACTGTTAACTTGCAAGATGCAGAGTGAGGCTTTCTCTATAGGTGAGAAATGCTAAGTTCGATAGGCATAGAAAAGCTGTAAACATCTTGAAGTGCTGATTTGATGAGTAAGGGTTGTTTGGAGCAGGGCAAAGGAAGAGTGAAGCAAGATTGTAAATATAATGATTGGTGCGCTCGGCGGGAATCGAACCCACGACCCTCGGCTTCGGAGGCTAGAACCACCATATTTCGTTAAATAGCATTAATGTATGATAAGTTGTTATAGCATACGTACAAAGGTTTTCATTAAAATATAGCCAACGACCTTTAGTGTCTTTTAAAGTAATAAATGCATTATCTCTTCAAGTATTTTCTGAGCCTCTAAGCTCATCTAAACAATCTACTGTGAAAGTAGTTTATTGTTTCCACTACTATCAAAAACTTGATGCTATTAAATCCATCACCTTTTAAGCAACAGACTTAGAGCCTTTTAAGTAATATTCAATCAAAAGGAAAGTTGCAAGTAATTGTTAGATTTACCTATAATTACAGCTCTAGTAGCTCTAGTAGCTCTAGTAGCTCTAGTAGCTCTAGTAGCTCTAGAGCATCCTGACTAAATCTCTTGCATTATATTCTCAGAAAATACTTATTATCTATCATGTTCTTTTGTATTGTTAATGGTCTTTGTATATGCGGTCATTGCAATTTCTATAAACCTACGCTAATTCTATGCAAATACCTATTGATAATAATTACTTATATGAATATAAGGATTGTAAATAAAATAGAGAAAAAACAGTTACATAGTATATAAACTATTCACTGCGAAAATAATAAAAAATACTTGCAATAAGTAACTGTTATATACATAATCCTTTCACTATAAAAATGGTGGACTTATGTATACAAGTATTTCGAGAACTAATGTAGCTGGCCATACTTTAGGCTTTTTAACGATCAGTATTGTCAGCATTTGTATGGGTGTCAATGCCAATGCGCTTACGCCTGAGCAGTACCAAGAGCAGCGTAGTGAAGCCTTAAAACAGCAACAATTGGTTAAGCCCAATGTCAATATAAATACTGATACGTATCAACAAGCGCCTTCCACTTCTATAGTGCCCGCCAGTTCTCAGAACGCTGATGCCGCTTCAATCCCTTGTTTTGATATTGACCATATCTACCTAACAGGTGAGCTGAGCGAAAAGTTCACTTTCGCACTCATGCCTTATACCAAAGGTAAATCATCTTTACTGGGCAGCTGTCTATCAGTCAATGATATCAACCAGCTGGTCACCAATGTACAGAATCGAATTATCGAAAAAGGTTACGTCACCACTCGGGTATTGGTACAAAACCAAAATCTAAAATCTGGTCACTTGACGCTCACCCTTATTCCCGGTCGTATTGACCAAATCACCGCTGTCGATGTTCAAGTCAGTCGTCCTGTTTATATTGATAACAGTGGCAATCCTGCCAACTTTGCCCCTGCCATGCCCATGCATTCTGGTGATTTACTCAATGTCCGTGATATCGAGCAGTCACTAGAGAACTTTAAGCGCGTACCAACCGCTGACGCGGACTTCTCCATTGCACCTAGCAGCCGAATGACCGAGCCTGGTTACAGTGATATTCAAGTTAAATGGCAGCAAGACAAGCGCTGGCGTCTGTCTGCCTCTGTTGATGATTCAGGACAGGAAAGTACGGGTGTTTATCAAGGTAATGTCACGCTATCACTAGACAATCCCACTTGGCAAAACGATTTGTTATACCTATCTTATAACCACAATTTAGATGGCGGCGGTGATGGCGAAGATAATGGTAGCCAAGGCTATAATATCGGCTACGTGCTGCCCATCAATAATACCCAACTAACACTGACCCACAGTGGCTATAACTATGATCAAACCATCGCGGGTGCCAATCAAGACTACGTCTATAGCGGCGACTCTTATAACACTGAAGCGCTCGTCAGCCATTTGGTCCACCGTGACAGCCACAGCAAAACGTATTTAAAGGCAGGTGGTTACACCAAGCAACAAAGTAACTTTATTGATGATACGGAAGTGGAAGTACAGCGTCGCCGTACGGCAGGCTATAAAGCAGGCATTGGCTACGAGACCATCATTGGTAAAACCCAATGGGTAGGTGATGTCATGTATCAGCGCGGTACAGGTGCCTTTGATGCGATCGATCCCCCTGAAGCCCTGTTTAATGAAGGCAGTGCGCGTGCGGGTATCGTAAAGGTAGGGGTTGATGTGAATCATCCTATGCAAATTGCCAATCAAGCGTTGAATTACCATGGCTCTTTTACCGGGCAGTATGCAACTGAGGCATTGGTGCCGAATGAACGTTTGAGTATTGGTGGACGTTATAGTGTACGCGGGTTCGACGGTGAGCGCAGTTTAAGCGGCGATCATGGTGCGATTCTAAAGCAAGAGCTGAGTGCCTATCTTGGTGATAAGCCTCACGCCGTTTATGCTGGTGTCGATGCAGGCTATGTGAAGCTTGATAATGATGCTCAAGATGATCTGCTGTTAGGCAATCATTTGGTTGGCGGGGTTGTAGGCGTCAAAGGCTACGTCACGCCAATTAGAACCAGCTATGACTTGTTTGCTGGCTATCCGCTAGCCCAGCCAGACGGTTTCAGTGACAAAGAGTGGGTCACTGGCTTTAGTTTAGGGTGGCAGTACTAACCCTTACTCACTAACTAGTACTATCATTTATGCCATATCCAAGATTGGCCGTTAACCTGCTTTAATAATCTATTCAATAAACACCCCCTCAAAGGACATCACAATGAACGCTCAATGCTACCGAGTTATTTTTAACAAAGCCCGTGGAATGCTCATGGTGGTGTCAGAGGCGGCACGCTCTCAAGGTAAAACCAGTAACCCTAGCGAGGGTGGTAGTTCAATCAGTCAAACTGCTGGTGGCTCACAGACAACGACTCACACTAATGGTTATTATCAAGGTGGTCAGCTGAATAGTTTGCGCTCACATCTACTGTTAGCGCTTGGTATGGCAACCATCATCAGCAATAGTTTTAGCACAAATGCTCATGCCGATAGCACCAAAATAGTCGCTGATCGTAATGCTGCCGCTGCCCAGCAAGCGGTCGTCTTGCAGGCATCAAATGGTACGGCACAGGTGAATATTCAGACACCAAGTGCTGCTGGCGTCTCACGCAATGTTTTTAGTCAATTTGATGTCGGTTCTGATGGTGCCATTCTTAACAATAGCCGTACCAATGCTCAGACCCAGATTGCTGGTTGGGTAGAAGGCAATCCTTATCTAGCACGCGGCGAAGCGCGTGTTATCTTAAATGAAGTCAATTCAAGCGATCCGAGCCGTCTGGGTGGCTATACTGAGATTGCTGGTGGCAAGGCTGAATTGATTATCGCCAACCCTGCGGGCATCAGTTGTGCTGGCTGCGGTTTTATCAACGCCTCTCGTACCACGCTAACGACCGGTCAAGCACTCATGGATCAAGGCCACTTGACAGGCTTTGATGTAACAGGTGGTAAGGTTCGTATCGATGGTGATGGCTTAGATACTAGCAGTAGTGATTACACTCAAATCATTGCTAAAACGACTGACATTAACGCCAGCGCCTATGCCAAAAACCTAGATGTAATTACTGGTGACAATCAAGTCAGCTACGAAGCGGATGCGGCAGATACGATTGTCACACCCAAAAATGCGACCAATAGCAGCAACCAAGCGACGGGTGTGGCACTGGATGTTTTAGCATTGGGTGCGATGTATGCAGGGAAGATCCGTCTGATTGGTACAGAAAAGGGCATGGGCGTTACCAACGCTGGTAGTATTATCGCAAGCGCTGGGAGCCTTCAATTAGACAGTAATGGTAATTTGATCAACTCAGGTAGCCTCGTTGCCAATCAAGACAAAGTAGATATCAGCACTAAAGATTCTAGCATTGATAACTCAGGGACTATCGCAAGCAGTCGCGGTAGCATCGATCTCAACAGTAGTAATCTAACAAACAGCGGCGTTATGAGCAGTTATGATGCGTTAACCTCGCAGCAAACTGGCAATATAGATAACTCAGGTGAGATAGCCGCTGGTAGCTTTGACATTCAGTCTGCAGCACTCAAAAATAGCGGTAAACTGCTACAAACGGGTACTGGTAATTTGTCTATCACAGCCCAGAAATTTATCAATCAGCAAGATGCTGTCATAGGCCAAGCGCTATATACGAATAACACCAACTCATCTGCTGACCCAACCACCACGCCGCCAAGCACTGCTATTAATGGCAGCAGTATTGAATCAAGTGCAGATGGTAGTTCGCAATCAATGATAACGCCTGATCCATTGCCTATCATCACTCAAAACGGCCGTATTAATACGGGCAATCTGACCAACACAGGCAGCATTTATACAAATGGTGATATCAATGTGTCAGCTGACAGCGTCGCCAACCAAGATAAATCCAGCTTAGCGGCCAGCACTCTTGATATCACTGATAATGGTAATGTCTCTAATACCGACAGTCGCCTGCAACTTGAGTCGATAGATTGGCAATTAACGGACTTTGATAATACTGAAGGTCAGATTATCACTAATGCTGGCATTAACATCAGCACAAATAGCGATATTGATAATACCAAAGGGACGCTTGCCAGTAATGGTGATATCACACTGAACGCTAATGGTGACATCAATAACAATTCAGGTGTTATTCAAAGTAGTGCCAAGTTAAATACCGACAGTCATCATATTAACAACAGCAGTGGTAAGTTGATATCGCAAGAAGGTTTGACGATCAACAGTCGCGGCGACTTAACGAATACTCAAGGTGCGATCAATAGTGCCAAAGATGCCGTCATTACCAGCAAATCTTTGGATAATGACAGCGGCCAAATTACCGCGCAAGGCAGTCTGACGACAAGCTCGGATAGCGTCAATAACAGTGGTCAGCTCTATGGTAAAACTGATACACAACTAACCGCGACAGATACCATCAACAACAGTGGCACGATTGCCAGTGGCGGTAATGTTGATATGACGACTGGCAGTCTGACACAAACAGACAGTGGTAGCTTGGTCGCAGGGATGAGTGCTGATGGGACATTGCTAGATAATAGCGCAAATCTTAATGTCCTAGCGAGCGGCGATATCTCCAGTCAAGGCAATCATATTGCGACTGGCGATGTGAGCTTAAACGGTGATAAGGTGAATCTGACAGACAGCAATACCCAAGGTAGCAGTATTGACACAACTGCCCGTACTGGTATCAATACCACAAACGCTTCGATAGCAGCGACAGACACGCTTACTTTAAGCAGTACGAATGGCACTTTAGATAATACAGCAGGCGTCCTCAGTGGTGGTGTGCTAAAGATTGATGCCCAGCGCTTAAACAACACCGATGGTAAGCTGACACAGACAGGTGAACAAGACCTGACACTTGCACTGGCAGAAGGCATCGACAACACACGTGGTGAGATTGCGAGTAATTCAGACAACCTAACACTGAACACCACGACGCTCGATAATAGTAGTGGAAAAATTATTCACGCTGGTCAAAGCACTACCAATGATACTCGTTTGAATATCAATGCAGACAGTGTAAATAACACGGAAGGTGAAGTCTTAAGTTTAGGTGAGCAAACGTGGCAAATCGCCAAAGATATCGATAACACATCAGGGATGGTACAAGCCAATCGCTTTGCTATCAGCGCACAAAATCTAGATAACACCGATGGGCGTATTGTCGCGGTTAATACCACCCAAACCGCCGAAAAAAATACAGCATCTAGTACTAATCAGTTACAGATTCAAAAGAGCCTCACCAATGCAGGCACAGGCATTGTTGCGAGCGATACCGGTAGCCTCGCAGTCACTGCTGCTGAGATAGACAACAACGGACAAATTTCAAGCGTCAATGACTTGAATCTTAACTCTCGCACTTTGACCAACAGCGGCAGCCTATACAGCCAAGCTGATGTGGACATCGTCAACCAAGGCGCGATGAATAACACAGGCAGTATTGCCGCCCAAAGCAATAGCACCGTGAATACAGGCAGCCTAGTACAAAGTGCTGATGGACAGCTGATAGCAGGATTAACGCCAACAGGAGTGCTTAGCAATACGACGTCAAATTTAACGGTTAACAGCATAGAAAAACAAAGCAATGCGGGGACTAATATTGCCATGGGTAATATTAAGATCGAGGGTAGTGAGCTTGATTTGACGGATAGTCGTAATCAAAGTAACAACCTATCGCTGACAGCGCGCGCGGGTGATATTCGCTTAGATAAAGCCAATACCAACGTGACAGAGTTGGCAAGCTTAAATACCAATGGCGAGCTGAGCAATGATGGCGGCGTATTACAGGCAGGTCAGTTTGATTGGCAAGTTAATGAGCTATCAAATGTGGCAGGTACGATCAATCAAACAGGTAAACAGGCTTTTAACTTAGTAACAAATGGTACTATCAATAACCAAAAAGGCGTTATCGGTGGCAATGCTATTTCACTAAATATCGATAGCAAAAGTACGCTTAATAACACGGAAGGTACGATTGTTCATGGTGGAGACGGTTCGGCAGATGTGACAGCCAATCAGCTTGATAATATGAAGGGTGCTATTGTCAGCACCCAAGCGTTGACCACTAAGGTATCTGGTGGTTTAGATAATTCTGAGGGTGTGATACAAGGCGATACTCTCAATTTGAATGCTAAAACACTGACAAACAACAATGGTCAATTAGTTAGCCAAAACGGTGACCTAAATTTGAGTAGCGAATCAGTCAGTAATCAAGGAGACAAGGCCTATATTCAAAGTGGCAATAACCTGACGATTAATAGTGACCAGTTAACGAACAGCAACAGTGCCACGATCGTGGCAAAAGGGTTTGCAGAGATCAATACCATCAATGCACTAGACAATAAGAGCAATGCGATTATTGCTAGTGATAAAAATATGCTGCTGCAAGCTGGGACGCTTACTAACTCAGCTCAAATCGCCGCATTGGCCCAAGATTTAACTATTAATGCAACTAGCGTAGACAATCAGATAGGAGGCCGGATTAGTGCTGCTGATGATACGGCAATTGTTTCTAGTCAAGATATCAAAAACCAAGGGGTTATCGCGGCCAGTAACCAGTTAGATATTCAAGCTGGCAGTACGATAAACAATAAAGAAGGTGTGCTATCGGGTGGTGCTATCACGCTGAGTAGCAATGCTGATATCAATAATGAGGGCGGTTTAATTGCACAAACGAATGCTGACCAAGCCCTCAATATCAATGCTAAGGGCAATCTGAACAATAAAAACACCAGTACCGTGAGTAACCTACAAACAGGTATTTTAGCCAATGGTACGGCAGATATTGATGTTAATAACATTAATAACCAATCGGGCATTATTTCAGCCAAACAGCTCACGATTGATGCCGCATCAGATGAGACTGTCAACAACGCAAAAGGGTTGTTGCAGGCAGCGGAAGCGTTAACGCTAACAGCGAGTAATAGCGATGCCTTAGACAACCAAGGTGGTCAAATAGTAGCAGACACTATCAACTTGACGGTAGGTAATGCTAGCCGAGGCCGTATTGATAATAACGTTACAGGTAGCTTGATTCAGGCCGGTACTAATATTGATGTGACTACAGGTGTACTAAACAATCAAAACACCAAACAGAGCAGTGAGGATAAGTCGCAAGGTGTTATCGCCAATGACGCAATAAGTATTAATGCGAGCACGATAAATAACCAAAGCGGTCAGCTATTGGCTAATAATAAATTGATGCTCACCGCGGGCAATCAGATCAATAATCAAGCGGGCAGTATTCAAAGTAATGATATCTCGATTGTCGATACCGACGCTACGAATCGTCAGCTTGCAGTCAATAATGATAGTGGTCGTATCGCCGCCAGTAACGATATTACGATCCGCTCAAAAGACTTTACGAATACCAATGGTGAGGTACTTGCCAATGGACGTGCGGATATCAATATCGTCAATGATATCAGTTATGATAATACCAATACCATAAATGCCAATGAAGTCGTACTCACCACTCAAGGCAGTTTTACTAATAGTAGTCAGCTATCGGGACAAAATGCGTTAACTATCAATGCCCAAAGTATTAGCAATCAAAAAGATGCTGAGCTGATTAGCAATGGTACAACTGAGCTAAATGCCGCTACTAACATTGACAATCGTGGTTTGATCAACGGTGAGAATACGTATCTGGATACTGGTAATACAGTCAATAACTATAGTAATGGCCGTATCTACGGTGATCACGTTGCTATAGAGGCAACCACGCTTAATAACACGCCAGATGTATTTACTAAAACTCAGGTAGATGAATGCGTGGCTGGGCCGGGGTGTTTGGTAGACGTTACAACAGAGTTCAATAATGTGCAGGGATGGAGCGATGCATTCATTGAGTTTTATAAGACTCAGTTTCCAGATGCTTATAATCAGCTATTAGTGGATAAAAAGACTTATTATACAGTTACCTCAGATCCTGCCCCAGTAATCGCCGCTCGTCAGCGCCTAGATATCGGTGTAGAGACGCTGAATAACAATCCTAATGAGGCACGTGCTGGTTTCTTTAATGAAGATTTTAACGGTCAAGCCAAGATCATCAGTAATGGTGAGCTGCATATTGGCGGTAGTCTGGATGCCAATCATCAAGCGGTAGGTAGTGCTACTACAGTGACCAATAAAGGCGCTTCTATTGAGTCAGTCGGTGATATGAGTATTGATACTAATACGCTTAATAATTAGGACTTACGCAACAATCAGTCTAGGCGAGCGTAACTGCTCGCAGAGATAGTCA
>NZ_RRYV01000060.1 GCF_014861395.1 Psychrobacter sp. FME13
CTATGCTCGAGTGGAGGGCAGTACTCTTTTTTGCCAATACATGGCGAAATTGTTTCACCTAGAATGACTAGGCATCAAAAATTTCACTGCATATTGTCTAAAAAATAATCACTGCCAGCACCACATTTGAATGTTCAACACGCCCTAACATAAAAAAAGGAAAACAATATGTCAGTTAAGACTTTTGAATTAATCAGCACCACCGAAAACAACATTGAGCTGATCAGCTATGTCGCCTTACCAGATACTGCCTCGAACGACACGCCAGCACCCGGTATCTTGGTTGCACCAGAATGGTGGGGCATGGTCGAGCATCCAAAATCAGTGGTTGAGCGCTTAGCAGAAGCTGGTTATGCTGCCGTTGCGATGGATGTCTACGGTGAAGGCAAACTAACCACAGATGCTGCGCAAGCCAATATGTGGATGGAGCAAGTGCTTGAAGATCAAGACATCCTCATGGCACGCTGCCGTTTAATTCTCAATGACTTCAGTGATCAGTTAGCGGTTGATGGGGATAAGTTGGCAGTGATTGGTTATTGCTTCGGCGGTAAAATTGCTCTCGATATGGCTCGCGTTGGCATGCCGTTAAAAGCAGTTGCTACCTTCCATGGTAACCCATCACCAAAACAACCCGCAGACAAAAACTTTAAAGCAAAAGTACTAGTCGCCCACGGTCGTGACGACTCAATGGTATCCATGGATGCTATCGACGGTCTTAAGTCAGAGCTAGACGCCGCCGATGTCGACTACACTATCGACGTCTATGACAACGCAAAACACGGCTTTACCAACCCTCAAGCAGATGAGCGCGCCGCCAAAAACGATGTGGACTTGGGCTACAATGAAGCCGCAGCCAAACAAAGCTGGGAAAACATGCTTGAGTTTATGAAAGCAAACTTGGCATAAACTGTCCTCAAGAAAACAAATAAACCAAGAACAAGGGTCGCTTAAGTTATAAGCGACCCTTATTTATTTATAAACAACCGTTTACTAGGGCGTGTCCTCAATTCAATCGATAGTTATCTAAATGAGTTAAAAACGGCTAAATCTTGCCAAACAGCGTCAAATAACTGACTAATATCTCGATATTATCTGCGCTATTTTCCTTGTTTGACTGCTATTTATCTCATTTTTATCATCATTTTTAAAATGAGGACACGCCCTAATAACATTTTGATTGATGCGCAAGGATAGCCTTGTACTTATCGATAAATAACGTCATTATCACTGCATTATAAATGGTATTAAGTGATAAAGATGTTTTATATATTGAACCAGTTGGGCTGGCTAGCCTTTACCGCACTATTAATCGTGGTAGTCGCACTCTATGTCAGAATAAATCGGCAGATTGGACAACTACGCCGTGATGTGGGCAAACTACAAACTCAGCTTAGAAACCAAAGAAGCAGTAATGCCAAACGCTCACCTGTTCAACCAACTGACAACTTTATCTCTAATAACAGTCATGCTAATAACAGCCATGTAGGAGCAGACAGCGCTGTTGACACCGCCCAGCTAAATACAGCTGATGAGACAAATACCACCGTTACCACCGTACATACATGGCCACCATCACGCCCAACGATACCCCAATCTGGCCTACCAGAAAGTGCAGTATCCAGCACTTCTGCTACTGGGATGAACGAAACGGTAAGCGTCACAAAAAATAAAACGCCAACCACTGCTATTCAGCCAGATGAAAGCTCCTTACCTATCGTCACCTCACTGTTTCACTCTATTAAAAACTGGTTTTTCGGCGGTAATTTAGTGGTGCGTGTGGGCGTATTGGTATTGCTAGTGGGCGTGGTATTACTGCTGCGCTTATTGAGCGAATATATCGAGATTTCGATTGCCACAAAACTGATAGCCGTTGGCGTTACAGGGTTAGCATTGGCGGCACTGGGATTAAAGCTAACCGCCAAACGCTTTTCCTACGGTATCACGTTACAAGGTGCAGGCTTAGCCATTGCGTACTTGAGCACCTTTTTTGCTTATAGCGTCTATCAGATTATTCCGAGCTTACCGAGCTTTATTGGACTTGGGTTATTATCCGCCGTCACGATTGCCCTCGCCGTCCGTCAGAACGCCTTTCCATTGGCGTTATTAGCATTGTCAGGAGGTTTCTTTGCGCCGATTTTGACCAGTGATGATACTGGCAGTATGGTTGCCTTGTTCAGCTATTACTTATTATTAAATGTGGCTATTGCCATCATTGGTCATTATCGCCCATGGAAAATTTTGAATTTATTCGGTGTGAGCGTGACCTTTGGCCTCGCCTATTATTGGGGAATAAGTGAAAATTTAGATGCAGTCATTGTGTCGCAGCGTTGGTCATTGGTTTTGTTGGTTGCCTTACATTTGAGTCTTTACCTGTTTGTCGTGATTCGCTACGCCCAACAAATCATCGCTTACAATACTGATAACAAGCAAGCGTTTAACCGTGCCAATAGTACTAAAACCAGCCAAGATGAAAGCAAAAAACCAAACACTGACAGTCAGACCTATCTGTTTCCTATCGATACGGGACTATTATTTTCAGTACCTCTGATGGCATTTGGTTTGTTTGCGGCGCTTTTAAGTAATGTACCTAATGCCTTAACCATCACCAGTGCTGTGCTAGCGATGCTTTATTTAGGACTTGGTTGGATTTTTGTCCAACATAGTCGACGGTACGCACTGATTACCGAAGGCATGTTGGCGCTCGGATTTGGATTTTTGGCCTTGGTCATTCCGCTGGCATTAGATGCCGAATGGATTGCGTTTGGTTGGTCAGTACAAGGACTGGCTCTCGTCTGGTTCGGTAGGCGCTCGCTACGCGCATGGTCGGTATTGCTTGGTCTATTATTACAGCTCATCAGTATCGCTATGCTAGTGTTTACCATCGTATTCTCTGGCAGTGATTATCCTACCTTAGCCTTAAGCATTTCGGGCATAGCTTATTTGGCATCGGTCTTTATCTTACGTAGTAGTCACTCGCCAGCGATGTTAAATGATAGTTTACGTGACGAGTCGATCCACTCAGCTAATTCTCAAGAGCAGTCTACACCAGACTCTATCGTGACTTATGCCAATGCGCTGGGGATTAGCACTGACGCGGCTCGCCAATGGCTGACATCTATCAATAGCCAAAGCACAGCGTTCAATATCGTGTGGCGCAGTCCTAGACTCATACAGTTTTTGACCATGACTGCGATGGTGTGGATGCTTCTAGTATTATTGCTTGATGTAGATCAGTGGTTTAGACATTGGCAACTAGCGACATCTACCTTGATTGCGCTAGCGGCACTGATGAGCCTTGGTATTTATTGGATAGCCAATCGATATCATCCATGGGCCGAAATCAGGCAGTTCAGCCACGGGTTGCTATTACTGTTTTATCTGATGCTCGTTTTACAATTGCCGCAAAAGTTTGAGTCACATCTCGTATGGGCGTCAATAGACTGGCTACTATTTGCAGGCTTGCTCATTGGCTGGCTGATTATCGGACAATTATGGCTGAAGACATGGTTTAATAACGCCAAGCTATCGGCCTATGACAGTACGATCTGGCTCGGCGCTGGCATTTTAATCATTGCAGCAGCCGCTCATTATGGTCTACCCGCCTCTGCTGGTGTGATGGCTGTCTTAATCCCTACTGTTTTGATTATCGCTGGGCTATGGAGCCGTTATCGTTATGCCAGCTACCATCATGGCAGCGACTATAATACTAGCAGTCGTCTTGACCATGCTCGTAAAACAGACCCATCCATTAGTGAAGCTGCAACGCATGGATTCCTGCACTGGTTTGATTGGCAGCGGGCACTATTAAACTGCGCTGCCATCTTTGCGCCCATTGCATTAAGTTGGGTCATCATTACCAACTGGTCTTATAATGGCGTGGTTTGGGGCGTGTCCTATTTCCCGCTGTTGAATTTATATGACGTGACCTCAGTGCTGACGCTACTGGTTGGGTTTGGTGTCTATTACCTAAATCAACAGCAAAGCACCCCACTAACACCAGCAAATCCTGATACCAGCAATCCCATCCAAAAAGCCTCTGCCACTCGTAATTTACTAATAATTTTAGGGCTTATTGGCTTTTGGCTGCTATCTAGCATACTTATCAGAACGCTCCATGCCTTTATCAGCACGCCATTATGGTATGCAGGCGCATGGCAAAGTGAACAGGTACAAACAGGGTTGACCATGTTGTGGACGCTCTTGGCATTAATCGCCACCATCATCGCCAGCCGTTACTGGCAGCGTGCGCTGTGGTTTATGGGCATTGGGCTATTGGGCGTCGTCGTACTTAAGTTAGTATTAGTCGATTTGTCACAGACCGAGGCCATTTGGCGAGTGATATCATTCCTTGGCGCAGGCAGTTTGATTTTGCTGATTGGTTATTTGGCTCCACTGCCACCGGCAGATGATGAGGTAGAAGAAATAAATGATAAGACGTAATCACGACTTCACATAGTGGTTAATAGTGGTTAAGTGAAACTGAGTGGTTAAGTGAAATTGTCCCGTGAGCAATGTGGTTCTGTAGTAAACTGAGTATCATTAGAAAGTAAACCTTGATGGTTTTACTTTTAGCATTTTTTATAAAAGGTTATGAAAGCAGATGGATAAGAGAGCAAGCATTCAGTGGTTCCCTGGGCATATGAACAAAGCCCGTAACGAAATCAAAGAAACCATGCCGCAGATGGACTTGGTCATTGAGGTCATTGATGCACGTATCCCATACAGTAGTGAAAACCCAATGGTTGCGGCATTGCGTGGCGAAAAACCTGTTATCAAAATCCTGAACAAAGCTGACCTTGCTGACCCAGAATTGACTCAAATATGGATGGATTATCTCGAGCAGCAAAGCGGTGTGAAAGCCATTGCTTGCGATACCGAGAAAGCCAATGATGTCAAACGCATCATCGCGATCTGTAAACAACTCGTGCCTAATAAAGTCGGTACAGGTCGCCAGATTAAAGCTATGATTATGGGTATTCCAAACGTTGGTAAATCAACACTGATTAATACGTTGGCAGGGCGTGCGGTAGCAAGAACCGGTGATGAACCTGCCGTGACCAAATCACAGCAGCTGATTAAACTAGACGATGACATCATGCTCTATGACACACCCGGTATGCTATGGCCAAAGGTTGAAAATGAAAATTCTGGTTATCGTTTAGCAGCGACAGGTGGCATCCGTGATACTGCTTTTGACTTCGCTGATGTCGCGAGCTACACCGCTGAGTACCTAATGCATGCTTATCCTGAGCTGCTAAAAACTCGCTATAAAATTGAAGAACTGCCAAAGACCGATTGGGAGTTTTTTGAAGTGGCTGGGCGTAATCGCGGCTGTGTGCGTTCGGGTAATCAGGTCGATACCTACCGCATGTCTGAGATTCTCATTAATGAATTACGTAGTGCGAAGCTTGGACGTATTACACTTGAGACACCAGCCATGACGGAGGCCGAAGAAATCGTGGTCGCTGAGCAACGTCTGGCTGCTGAAGAAAAGAAAAAAGCCCGTGAAGAAGAGAAGCGCTTACGTCGTCTAAAAACGCGGAAGAATAGGAAGTAAATTTCATAAAAAATATCGGCTACTATGAATCCATTAATACCCTCTGCTAAAACAATTCAAATCTATCTACCAAAAGGCAATCCTCGTGGGTTGCGCTTGGCAGAGATGACTACGCGTACCGTACGCCTTATTGAGATTCCACGCATCCATATCAATGATTTTTTTGCGATGCCTGATGCCAATCAAGTTGGTTTGTATTTTTTGATTGGTGATACCGATAGTGTAGAGAAGCCGTTACTCTATGTTGGACAAACTGGCGATCTTAAAAGACGTCTTAACCAACATGATGACAAAGATTTCTGGACACGTGCTTTTGTCATGCTCTCAACCAATAACTCTATGACCCAAACCCATGCGCTATATATGGAACATAAGGCTATCGCAACTGCTATTGAGGTAGGACGTTACGAGCTAAAAAATGGAAATAATGGTAATAAACCACATACACCTGACCCATTAAAAGCTGATTGCGAGGAATTATTCCATACCCTTGACGTTTTACTATCCACCTTAGGACAGCCTATTTTTGAGTCCTTGGCGATTCATGATAGCCTTTATAGTAACGAGACTTATAAAAATAAATCGATTGATTCTACCATTGCTAAAGTCGCTCAAATAATCGATGAAGCTCCAATGAAACCTATTCCATCCCTATTTTACTATAAGGTAAAAGATGGTGATGCTAAAGGATACTATGACGACGATGGCTTTGTAATATTGGCAGGTTCTCTAATACGACAAACACAAACGTCATCAGCTCCGCCATTCGTAGCTAAATTAAAAGAAAGTCTGCTCAGTAGCGGCAAACTTGTAGCCGTAAACAATACAAGCTATAAACTCACTGAAAACCATCTATTTAAAACCCCCAGTGGAGCTAGTGCTCTAGTATCAGGACGTTCGACCAATGGATGGATTGAGTGGAAAAATGAATTGGGTGAAACACTAGATAGTATTTATCGATAACATATTGACTCTGTTAGCAAACTTGTCATTAATAAAACCTTACTCTCGACACCCTTAAGTAGTTATTTTTATTATGTTGTTCAATAACATCACGTCAAAGTTGGGTCGTAGCAAATACGTATATCAGGTATAATTGGTCACCTTTAAAAGACTAAATATAAGAGCCTATGACCCAGCCAACTGCTAACTCTAAAGCTTCTGACACTACCTTCAATCACTCCCCCAAATCTCTAAACGCCTTCGCTCCACGCCTCCTAAACTGGTTTGCCGAAAACGGTCGCCATGACTTACCCTGGCAACAGCATCAAACCGATACGCCAAATCCTTATATCGTTTGGTTATCCGAAGTCATGCTTCAGCAAACACAAGTGACGACAGTGCTGCCCTACTTTGCGCGATTTATGGCATCGTTTCCGACCGTGCATGATTTGGCAGCAGCAGACTGGGATTTGGTCGCCGAGCATTGGGCGGGGCTGGGCTACTATGCACGTGCGCGTAATTTGCATAAAGGTGCCAAGCAATTGGTAGAGGTAATCGATGAGACAGGCGAGTTTCCGCAAACGCTCGCAGGATGGGAGGCGATCTCTGGTGTAGGACCGTCAACAGCTGGTGCGATTATGGCCATGGGCTTGCACCATTATGGCGTCATCTGTGATGGCAATGTCAAACGAGTCATCACGCGTTGGGCAGCGATTGATGGAGATATTACCAAGTCTGCCACCACTAAAGAGCTATGGGCACTGGCAGAGCGTTTGACGCCGACAGCAAACTCAGGATTATTCGCGCAAGCGATGATGGATATGGGCGCGACATTATGCACCCGTAGCAAACCTGCCTGCCTGTTATGTCCACTCAAAGAAGACTGCCTAGCGCATGCACAAGGGCGCGAGACCGACTATCCTGTCAAAGCAAAGAAACAGCCCAAACCCAGTAAGTTTAGTCATGCGTTACTCATTAAAAATGCCGATGACGACATTTTATGGCTGCAGCGCCCTGATAACGGCATTTGGGGTGGATTGTGGAGCTTGCCACTGCAGTTCGTACAGAAAGTCGAGGGTAAAAAAGCAAGTAGTAAGACGGCTGATAAAAAGACAGACTCTAGCGATGATAAGTTATCAAACGTAGCAAATGATGTACGTAGTAATGAAAAAGTATATGAAGCAGAATTTACCACCGCTGAGCAAATCATTAATGAGTGGCTCATAAAAAACAAACTGGTGGCAAAATCAGTTAGCCATACATTGCTCGATGATGCGCCTATTAAACATTCGCTGACGCATTTTCACTGGTACTTAACGCCGCAGTCAGTGACTATCAATACGAAGCAAGCAGCCGACATAACCAAATCACTGCAAGCGGCTGATATTAATATCAATTGGTTAAACGCTGACGATGCTCAAGCAACGCTTGGTTTGCCACGAGCCATGATTAAGATCTTAGAGTAAAAAATTGGCATAAAAAAAGCGACTCATCATGATAATGAGTCGCTTTTTTTCTTGAGAATCAAGCTCTAGCCATCTAAGACTTCGGCACACGCAAGCGCATCAGTCCTTCTTGTTGTACAGTGGCAATCAGCTTACCGTCTTGCCAAAACTGTCCGTGGTTGAGCCCCTTAGAGTTAGAGGTCGTATCACTCCACATATCGTACAACATCCAATTATTGAGATCAAAATTACGATGGAAATGCATCGAGTGGTCGATACTGGCCGCTTGCAGACCACTGGTCATAAAGCTAATGCCATGTGACATCAGCCCCGTACCTACCAAATAAAAATCAGACGAAAATGCCAATAGCGCTTGCTGAATCGCCACTGGTTGATTGCCCAACTCGCGGATACGTAACCAGTTCGCCTGCTTCGGTTTCATAGGCTCTGGGTTGATAGGGTCACGCGGCTTGACTGGCTTAATCTCGACATGACGACGACGCATAAATCGTGATTTCAGGGCAGTCGGTACTTTGCCAATATGCTCTTCTTTTAGTTCTTGCTCAGCGAGCAAATCTTCAGGCGGTGGATAGACGGGCATATCTTCTTGATAATCCAGCCCCTCCTCCATTGGTGAAAACGAGGCAATCATCGAAAATATTACTTGCTCAATAGGTGGCTTACCGCGCACTTCTTTGTATTGAATCGCCGTCACTTCACGCGCTGACAAGCTACGACCGTCACGCAGGCGGCGCACTTGATAAATTACTGGCTGGTTGATATCACCACCACGCAAAAAATACCCATGCAGCGAGTGGCAAGGCTTGTCCTTATCTAGTGTATGCGCCGCAGCCATAATCGCTTGTGCGAGCACTTGCCCACCGAAAATACGACTACCAACATAGTCATGGCTCTTACCCTCAAACACATCAGGGGTCACTTCAATAAGTGCAACAGTAGCCAACAACTCATCAATCAGTTGCGAATAATCGGGCATGACAATATATTTCCTTATTTTCATCAAAAATACACAGCACCTCACGATATCAATAGACTATATCGACAGATCCTTTGTATTTACATTTGAATTTAAAATAATATGAAATCACTTGCTAAACGTAAACAAGAGAGATATTAGAACAATAATACAGCCATAGCAGCGCTATCACTAAGTATTTATTATAAATAGAAAAAGGTAAACATCTTACCCAATATCAATGATTTTAGCTAGCAGCTGACTGTATACTGGCAAGTATCATATTTTTGTCTAAGCAAAACGGTGCAAAATGGTCAAATAAAGTCGATATATCTATAAAGAACGAAATAGCCGCTGCTACCTCGCTCTTTATTTTTATTATAAACTTATGGCTTAACCGCCACGAGCACACGAATAGAATCTGGTACCAGTGACAAGTTACCAAGCGCTTGCTCGCCTTGGGCTTTAAGCTGCTCTAAGTGCTCAATCTCTTCATCACGTACGTTAGGATTGATCGTTTGCAGATGTTTCAAACGCTTGATTTCGCGTGACCATTGCTGACTAAAACGTGCAGTGGCTTGCTCACCAATCTCAGCTATTTGCTGACGAGCAATATCTTCAGCCTCATAGTAGCGCTGCTCAATTACATCACTGCGTACTTTAATCACTTGGCGTGCACGGTTTTTGTCCAAACGCTCAATATGCGGCATGATCATATCGGCACTGATACGAGCAGACAAATCACTGCCCTGCTCGCTAATAAACACACGAATATTTTGCGTGGTCAAAGTCGCTGGTAGATTCAGCATTTTGGGCGCAATTGCTTCAACACGGAAGTTCACCTCTAGCAGCACCATACCTTGTGGAACAGCAGCACTTTTGAGCATAGCAACTGTCGTATTACCAAAAGTGCTGGTACTCGCCAAATCATAAATAGCACGCATCAATGGATGCTCATGAGTAATAAAATCAATATCTTCACGTTGGAGCGCTTGCTCTCGCTCAAAGGTCAGTGTCATACCGTCTTCATCACCAAGTGGTAAACCATCGATATAGTCACTGATCTCAGTACTGTCGATAGGTGCGATGACCCACGAACCGTCACGCTGAATACTATGATCGATATTGGCAGACGCAAAGAAACGCTCAATAAAGTGCGGCAGCAAGTTATTACTATCAAAGTCACGCATAGCATCCGCGATACGACCAGCGACACGCGGACGGCATGAGTTATACTCAAGCAGACGATCGCGACCTGCTTGTAGCTGGGATTCTAGTCCCAAACGTGTTTTTTGTGCCTCTTCAATGATGTCTTGTAAGATCACGTTGTTTTCGGCAGTATCCGCACCCTCAAGCATTGGCTTTAGCTCTTGGATATACTGCTCTTGTACGCTCTGAGCGGTTGGTGATATCTGATTGAACATATTCAGCGCATCGTTATACCAATTATACAGACGCTCTTGCGCTGTGCCTTGTACATAAGGAACATGCAACATGATTTGCTGGGTCTGACCGATACGGTCTAAGCGACCGATACGCTGCTCTAATGTGTCTGGATTGGCAGGTAGATCCCATAATATCAACTGGCTGGCAAACTGGAAGTTACGACCTTCTGAACCAATCTCCGAACACAATAGAATCTGTGCACCTTCACTATCGGCGAAAAATGCTGCTGCTTGGTCACGTTCAAGCAGTGTCATTTGCTCAGTAAAGATAGCCGTCTTGATACCTGCATGCAGACGCAATACCGCTTCTAAACTCTCTACCGTTGCACCGCTACGAGCGATTAACAACACTTTTTGATGTTTTAGCTCACCTCGTAGAATCTCTACCAACCAAGAAACGCGTGGATCGTCTTCTAACCAGCCACCATCTGGTTGATTTTCTTCGCCCCATAGCTGCTCACGCAACTTACCTTGAGTTTGGTAGCTGTCTTTCCATGATTCAGGTAGTGGTAGAGGATAAGGCTGGCTACTACGACCATAAAACCCTTTGACACTATCACGAGTATTACGGAACAGGATACGACCTGTACCATGGCGATCTAATAACTCATTGAGCGCATAGTTACGTAGTTTTTCATCATCATTAATCGCTGCTAATTCATCAATATCGATAGTAAGCAAACCACTCAAAGCAGCGATTTGCCCTTCACTCAATGGCTTATCGTCTATTAATACACTAGCGACTGCTGCCGTTTCAGCAAAGGCATCTTGACCATCGATAAACTCATCTAAATCATCGAAACGATCTGGATCCAAGAGACGCAGACGAGCAAAATGGCTCTGTGCGCCAAGCTGTTCAGGTGTGGCTGTCAATAACATAACCCCTGCCGTTTCTTCAGCAAAATCTGCAACTAAGTCATATTTATCATTGCCACCTTGCGCCTCGTCCCAATGCAAATGATGCGCCTCATCGACGACCAATAAATCAAACCCTGCATCCATCGCTTGGTCGTATAAATCAGGATGATCCAGCAATAGATCCATACCAGCGATGATACATTGTTCAGTACCAAACACATTTTGTTCTGGATCGTGCTCTTTAATTGCCGAAGTACGTACCAAATCAAATAAAGAAAAGTTTAGATTAAAGCGACGGCGCAGCTCAACCATCCATTGGTATTGTAGACTGTCTGGCACAAGAATTAATACACGCTCGGCCTTACCTGTAAGCAGTTGCTGATGAATAATCATACCCGCTTCAATAGTTTTACCAAGTCCGACCTCATCAGCGAGTAATACACGCGGTGCGATACGTTTGCCAACTTCATGCGCAATATATAGCTGATGCTCAATGATATCGACACGCGCACCCATCAAACCTTTGAGTGGATGACCTGCCAGCGCTGATTGCATACGCAAAATATCTTGACGCAGCTCATACCAATCACCGCGCTCAATTCGACCAGCCAGTAGACGCTCAAGTGGCTTCGCCAAAGTAATATTGGCTGCTAGACGAGTCTCCATGATACCGCGTTCGTGTTCATCGACACCGTACTTGAGCACACCCATTACTTCATCGACAGCATTCACCGTATAACTTTTGCCATCTTGGTCATAGATACTATCACCGACTTTGAACACCACACGTGATAATGGTGCAGAATTTTTGGCATAGACGCGCATCTCTTCGCTTTGCGGGAATAAAATATGCACACATCGGTCGTCAACATCGATAACCACACCCAAGCCAAGCTCAGACTCCGTATCAGATAAATAACGTTGACCAACGGCGAATTCAGTACTGTGCAATGAAGCGATAGAGATAGTCATAAGGCGATGTCTTTTGTACCCAGATAGTAAGAAATTAAAGAAATAGTGAAAAACGCTAGCAACGAGAATTGGCCAAGCAGCAAAAAACTAAAGAAACATAAGCTAAATGTCGTATTAAGTGTCTTAACAAAAACCAAGCCAACAGTTTGACTTCACCATTATATAACGTTAGCGGGTAGATGAGTGCGTTAAGTTAACTTTTCAAGAGCAGATTCATGCAGGATTTTGTCAATACTAGGCATCACAGAGACAAGCATAACGGAGAAATGCAAAATCATAAAATCACGACTCACTATGAAAAACAATCCCACAACGTGATACATTAAGTTGATAATCAATAAAAATTTAAATCAACCTTTTAAAAATAGCCATCGAGCTTAAAACGATCATTTAACAAGGAGCAACCATGCAAGCGGTTTTTTTAGATAAAGGCACTTTTTCTGATGGCGTTGAGTTACTCGCTCCAACAGGTATAAGCGACTACATCACGTATGATGAAACGCCACAAGATGATGCGATTATCATAGAACGCTGTAAAGACGCTGATATTATTATCACTAATAAAGTACAGGTCAATGCTGCGGTGATAAGCAAACTGCCCAATCTTAAGCTTATTCAGCTCACCGCCACTGGCATGAACAATGTTGATCAAGAGGCTTGCAACACACACGATGTCACTCTCTATAATGTCGCAGGCTATGCCGTCAAAAGCGTACCTGAGCATACTTTTATGTTGATGCTAAACGGCATGCGCGCAGGTATTCATTACCATCAAAAAGTCTCTGACGGTACGTGGCAAGCAAAAGGGGATTTTTGCCTATTGGATATCCCACTGATAGATTTAGAAGATAAGACACTGGGTATTATCGGACTTGGTACCATCGGTAAACGCGTTACCGAAATTGCACGTGCATTTGGTATGACGGTATTGTGGGCAGAGCATCAAGGACGTGAGCCACGTAATGATGATTACACAGCGTTTGACGATGTATTAGCACGTGCCGATGTGATCAGCTTACATTGTCCACTAAACCCACAAACGCAGCACCTCATTAATGCAGATACTTTAGCAAAAATGGCTAAGCAACCCTTCATCGTCAACGTCGCGCGCGGTGGGGTCGTCGATAGCGAAGCCCTCACCAATGCGGTGAACAACAAGCAAATAAAGGGCTATGCCAGCGATGTGTTTGAACAAGAGCCTATCGCAGCCGACGATCCTTTATTAACCCTTGCCAATCACCCACGAGTGATATTTAGTCCGCACAATGCTTGGGGCAGCAAAAGTGCACAAGAAAAGTTATGGCAAATATTAAGCACACAAGTCACTGACTTTATCGAAAAACGTTCAATTTAAGCAACATCAGAGGGCTCAAAATGGACTTGGGCTCTCCCAATCCATCCATGCACCCAGTACTGGATGCTTTAGGCGTAAGTGCTGCGCGTGCAGGTTCAGCCTTGGTGCTACCTCTAGCGCAGCACCCTCAGCGTAGATAGGATCGCCAATCATTACATGACCGACATGAACCATATGGACACGCAATTGATGACTGCGACCAGTAACTGGCTTTAACATCACTCGCGTGACCATCTGACCATTGCATTCTTCATGAGCCATTACTTCATACAAAGTCAACGCATGCTTTGGCCAATCATGATCGACAATATGGCGTGGTTTCGTCTCTGGCTCGTAGCGTACTGGCACTGATATCTTACCAGTGACGCCCACACTCTCCCACTGCCCAAAGACACGTGCTTGATACTTTTTTTGTGGTAGACGTTCTATAAACTGCTTACTAATATGGGTCTGTGCAGCGGCGTTTTTTGCAAAAATTAGCAATCCTGAAGTATCCATATCAAGGCGATGAATCAACTTAACCGCAGGATTAGCACGCTCAAGCCTTGCTAGCAAACTCACCTTTAGCGTTTTTCCATCAACACTTAATAGTCCTGCAGGCTTATCAACCACCCAAATATCATCGTCTTCATAGACAGTGACTTCTTGTGCAAATGCTTGAAAAAACTCAAGCGGATAGGCTTGCTCCTCAGTATTAAGGGCATCAACTTCTTCATCGGTAAAAAGCATAAAAATAGACTACTTATATTAAGGGCTTGGAAGTAAAAACAGTGGTTATATTATATTGTATAAAACAACTAATTTTGACCCAAAAGTAAGGGGGATTGCAGCAGCTGATTTACAACTCATAATTTATATCGCTATGTGTCGATTTATTGTGCTAATACTAGTTGTTAAACAATTTAACCAGCCTGTATCTGTCAAATTAGGGCAAACATGTTAATATAATGGCACATTTCCACCCATTCTAAACAATTCTTTGACCACCAAGCGATTTATTATTAAACCAATATATATGTTGATGAGTGGTGATAGAAGTTATAAAACAAGAGAGATAAAATTATGTCAGACCTTATTTTACATACTACCGACACAGACTTTGATCAAGACGTTCTACAATCAGACGTACCTGTATTGGTAGACTTTTGGGCGCCATGGTGTGGTCCTTGTAAAGCTATTGCTCCTATTTTAGAAGAGCTGGCAACTGAATACCAAGGTAAAGTTAAAATCGTCAAAGTAGACGTGGACAACAACCCACAAGCAGCTAGCCGTTTTGGTATTCGCAATATTCCAACGCTATTTGTCTTTAAAGGTGGCGAAAAAGTTGATTCTGTAATGGGACTACAGCCAAAAGCTGAACTGGCCAAAGTGCTAGACAAGCATCTATAAATCAAAAACCTTTGAATAAACTAGGGTGTGTCCTCATTTTAAAAATGGTGATAAAAATAAGATAAATTGCAGTCAAACAAGGAAAATAGCGCAGATAATATCGAGATATTAGTCAGCTATTTGACGCCGTTTGGCAAGATTTAGCCATTTTTAACCCATTTAGTTGGCTATCGATTGAATTGAGGACACGCCCTAGCCTTATGCGAAGTTTTTAGCAAAGTTATAAATGCAGACTAAAATGCCATTATCTAAGTTAGATAATGGTTTTTTGCTTATTTTTTATGCAAAAAACTCAATAATATGACTTTTTTAGCAAAATTTATTGACAATGGCATTGTGAAGACCGTATAGTCTGCTGACAACAGAAAACTAATTGTTTTCCTATGTGTCTTATCGCTATTCTCCTCGTGTTTATCAACAAAAACACAATCGTCGTTATAAACACCATTACTAAACGGAATGACTAAACACAATTACTGATATTGAGTTTTTGACGCAGACTCTTATGTAGTCTTCTTTATCTTTATTTCTTATTACCATGCATTCTATTATTGCAACGCGTACATAAGCTAACATGCTATACCTAAACTACATAAACTCTAACTCTGTGTGCACACCCTCTATCGCCATACTGTCGTTGTTTTAATCAATGTCGTGACTTGTGCTGCTAATGGCATCTCTCATCTGATCAATTGCTAATGACCTATCTATGAATCTTACTGAATTAAAGAAAAAATCAATCTCTGAGCTACTGGCTATTGCTAAAGAAATGGGTCTTGATAATATGGCACGTAGCCGTAAACAAGACATTATCTTTGCTATCTTAAAAACCCATGCACGTAACGGTGAAGCCATTTATGGTGACGGCGTACTTGAGGTTCTTCCGGATGGTTTTGGCTTTTTGCGCTCATCAGAAGGCTCATATTTAGCCGGCCCTGATGACATCTATGTCAGTCCTAGCCAAATTCGCCGCTTTAGTCTGAAAACTGGTGATAGTATTGCCGGTACCATTCGACCACCAAAAGATTCCGAGCGTTATTTTGCGCTATTAAAAGTTGGTGAAATCAACTTTGATACCCCAGATCGCTCACGTCATAAGCTTATCTTTGAGAATTTAACACCACTGTTCCCAACTGAACAGCTCAAGCTTGAGATTGGTAATGGCACGACCGAAGACTTGACTGGTCGTATTATTGACCTTATCGCACCCATTGGTAAAGGTCAGCGTTCTATTATCGTTGCACCACCAAAAGCCGGTAAAACGATGCTGCTACAAACCATCGCGCAGTCGATTACTCGTAACAACCCTGAGTGTTACCTCATCGTACTATTAATCGATGAGCGTCCAGAGGAAGTTACCGAGATGGTACGTACGGTACGCGGCGAAGTCGTTGCCTCTACGTTTGATGAGCCACCACAACGTCACGTACAAGTGGCTGAAATGGTCATCGAAAAAGCCAAGCGTTTGGTCGAGCATAAACAGGATGTGGTTATCTTACTTGACTCTATCACTCGTCTGGCCCGTGCCTATAACACAGTCATCCCTTCATCAGGAAAAGTGTTGACTGGTGGTTTAGATGCCAATGCATTAGAACGTCCAAAACGCTTCTTTGGTGCTGCACGTAATGTCGAAGAAGGTGGCAGCTTAACAATTATTGCCAGTGCTCTTATCGATACTGGCAGTAAGATGGATAGCGTTATCTTTGAAGAGTTCAAAGGTACAGGTAACCAAGAGATTACGCTTGAGCGTGATTTGGCTGAAAAACGTGTCTTCCCTGCGATTAATATCAAAAAATCTGGTACTCGTCGTGAAGAGCGCCTGCTTGATGAAGATAAACTGCGCAAAGTTTGGATTTTACGTAAATTACTACAGCCGATGGATGGCGTACAAGCAACTGAGTTCTTGTTGGATCGCTTAAAAGAAGCGAAGACCAATGATGAATTTTTTGAGCAAATGAAGCGTAAATCACAAAACTAATGCTAGCGCCGAATTGCTTTAACTTAATAAGCAAACATTTAGCTTAAATAAAAAAGATCGCTTTCGAGCGGTCTTTTCTATTTTCAAGACTGAAAATGGCAATCAGCAATCTCAACCGACCTACTATAATCAAAGAACTTTAAAATCGATACAAGGCAACCAACTGCAGATTGTACAAGTAGTACATCTAAGAAGGCTAACGCTGTAGCGATTTAGTAATTCGCTGACTATATCTACCCCACTCTCAACTTGAAATAAGCAAATCAAACTGAAGAGGCGGGTTACCAAGTTTTTTATTGAGTACAAAGCACAGATTATGCGACAGAATCTTACGAATCAATCGATGAGACAAATGCCATAAATCTCTTGCTCGTACCTTTTGTATATTAAATCGTTCTGATAACTGACCAATGACTGTTTCAACGATACGGCGGGCTTTCATTAGCCGTCTTACCACAGGTTTGGGTCTATCTTCTTTCATATTAGCTCTGAGTGGCGTTTGTAAATCTACTCCTTGAGCGTCGTAGTACGATGTCAGACTCGGGCTGATATACCCTTTATCAG
>NZ_RRYV01000061.1 GCF_014861395.1 Psychrobacter sp. FME13
TAGGCTTAGATGTGTATAGCTCATGGTTGCAATCTCACTTTGGTCGGTGGATAAAAACTTTGATGCTAGCGCATCTAGGTCTTTTTTTCACCTTGCATTTGGTATTGCACTTCATGTGTTAATCTAAGGAGCATAAAAAACCCCTGCTACTGTTTTACTAAATAGTAGCAGGGGTTAATACATGAGCCAATAGGATGATACTTTATTACTCAGGATGAAACTATATTACTTAGTATGCATCTTTATTACTCTAGTACAATTTCTGTCATTTTTTAAGCTAAATTATTCTACCGTGACACTCTTGGCCAGATTTCTGGGCTGATCGACATCCGTACCACGCATGACGGCGACATGGTAGGACAGCAGCTGTACAGGGATGCTATAAACAATAGGGGCTAACGTCTCACAGACATCGGGCACGTAGACGACATGTAAGCGATCTTCTGCAACCATCTTGCTTGATTCACCAGCGAATACAAACAACTCACCATGGCGGGCATGAACCTCTTGCATGTTGGCTTTGAGCTTGTCATACATGCTGTCTTTTGGTGCCAGCACGACGATGGGCATGTCTTTATCGACGAGTGCTAATGGACCGTGTTTGAGCTCACCGGCAGCATAGCCTTCGGCATGAATGTAAGAAATTTCTTTAAGCTTGAGTGCGCCTTCTAGTGCAATAGGGAACTGTAATCCGCGACCTAAGAACAGGCAGCTTTTTTTGTCCTCAAAGCGCTCACTCATGGTATTGATTGAGGCATCAAGGTTCAAGCTGGCATGTAGCTGACCAGGTAGTCGTTGTATCTCTGCAAGCATCGTGCTCAAACGCTCACCAGT
Source organism: Psychrobacter sp. FME13 (assembly GCF_014861395.1). Taxonomy (GTDB): domain Bacteria; phylum Pseudomonadota; class Gammaproteobacteria; order Pseudomonadales; family Moraxellaceae; genus Psychrobacter. The sequence goes on from NZ_RRYV01000061.1 coordinate 835, forward strand.
CATGCGCTGCTGTACGTCACCAACTTTGAGCACTAATAGCATTAGAGCAATAAGCTGCGCAGTAAAGGCTTTGGTCGAAGCGACACCGATTTCGGGTCCTGCGAGCGTCGGTAAAAAGATATCTGTTTCGCGTACCAGTGATGAGGTAGGGACGTTACACAATGCTAAGCTGACCAGACCTGTTGGCGTATGCTTTTGAATATCACGGAGCGCAGACAGGGTGTCAGCCGTTTCACCAGATTGAGAAATACAGATAACTAATGTGTTATCAACCACGACTGGGTTGCGATAACGGAACTCACTCGCGACTTCAACTGAACAAGGAATACGGTTTAGGCTCTCAAACCAGTATTTTGCGACCAGCCCTGAGTGATAGCTGGTGCCACAAGCGATAACTTGTACATTACGAACACCCGATAGCTGCGCTTCGTGACGCTGCAAAAAATCATCGCGTAACTTAGAGGTTTCACTCTTGTCGACGGCCATCTCAATCGTACGAGCGACGGCATCTGGCTGCTCATAGATTTCCTTGAGCATATAATGCTTAAATTCACCTTTATCGGCATTGTGTTGTGCCGCATCAATTTCATGAACTTGTCGTTTGACCTCGACACCATCAGCATAAACTTGAATCGTTTTGCGAGTTAGTCTGGCGATATCACCTTCTTCTAAATACATAAAACGGTTGGTAACTGGCAACAGTGCCAACTGATCTGATGCGATGAAGTTTTCGCCGATACCCACACCGATCACTAGCGGTGAGCCCAGGCGCACCGTAATCAGCTCATCTGGACAGTCAATATGTACGACACCAAGGGCAAATGCACCATGTAATAACGGAATAACCTTGCGCACAGCCTCTAATAGATCTGATGTGTCTTGATAAATGTCATTAATGAGATGCGCAACCACCTCGGTATCTGTCTGTGAGGTAAACTCATAGCCTTTCGCGATGAGATCTTCTTTGAGTTCAGCATAGTTTTCGACGATACCGTTATGTACGACAGCGACTTTACCTGAGATGTGTGGATGGGCATTACGCTGCGCAGGTTCGCCATGAGTTGCCCAGCGAGTATGAGCAATACCGATATGACCGTCGAAAAACTCAGGGTTTACGGCGACTGCATTGACCAATTCTTGTACCTTACCGACTTGGCGTTCACGATGTAGCTCACCATTACGGATGACAGTCAAGCCCGCAGAATCATAGCCTCTGTATTCCAGACGTTTAAGACCTTCGAGTAAGATGTTGGCGATATTACGTTCAGCAACTGCCCCTACAATTCCGCACATGGCTATTCCTTAAGTTTGATTTTTGATGTTTTTAGGTGTTTTTAGATTGTCACTTTTCTATATATAGCTGCTGTATCCATCAATAATATGGTTGACTGGTAAGCCATTCACTTTATAGCGCTATAAATATAATTAAGCAGCACCACAAAAATTGTCGCGCTGCTTAAGTGTGTTCAAGAATACGATGATTGACCTAATTTTTAACAAAGCGACTATTTTTTAGTAGGTCGTTGAAAGTCATTTTTCTGCGTTTGCCGAGCGCGACCAAAAGCCAATGCGCTAGCATCCACGTTTTTAGTAATGACAGAGCCAGCTGCAACCGTCGCTGTATCACCAATCGTCACTGGCGCTACCAAGCTGGCATTTGAGCCGATAAAGGCATTGTCTTCAATGGTGGTTTGCGACTTGTTGGCACCATCATAATTACAAGTAATCACGCCAGCACCTATATTGACACCCGTTCCGACGGTGGCATCGCCGACGTAGCTTAAGTGGTTTACCTTGCTACCGTGACCGATGGTTGATTTTTTGATTTCGACAAAATTACCAATTTTACTGTTATCAGACAATACGGTCTCAGGACGCAGGTGGGCAAATGGGCCAATATCGACACCAGCACCGACCTCGGCATGATCAATAACGCAGTATGGCTTGATATAGCAGGCATTGCCCAGCTGTGAGTGTTTAATAACACAGCCTGCCTCAATATAGACATTGTCTCCCAAGGTGCAGTCACCCTCGAATACGACGCCAACATCGATAAACACGTCTTGACCTGCCGTTAGCGTACCACGGATATCGACACGGGTAGGATCGGCGAACTGTACGCCAGCTTCTTGTAAGTCAGCGACTATTTTGCCCTGCCAAGTTCGTTCTAGACTGGCTAGCTGTTGGCGATTATTGACGCCTTCAATCTCAAAGGTATGCTCAGGCTCAATCGCGGCAATCGTAATACCATCAGCGACGGCCATTTTGACAATATCGGTCAGATAGTATTCTTGTTGTGCGTTGTCGTTAGAGAGCTTAGGTAGGTATTTGTGAAGTAGGGCATTATCGACGCAGTAAATACCGCTATTAATTTCTCGAATCTGCTGCTCGTCAGTATCGGCATCTTTTTGTTCAACGATGGCCATGATGTTACCGACGTGATCTCGTTTGATACGACCCAAACCAAATGGATTGTCCACTGTCAACGTCAGCATAGACATACCGTTGGTGTTTGCCGATCTCAAGGCGGCTAACGTCTGAGCACTTACCAAAGGCACATCACCATATAGAATCAAACTTTGTCCGTCTTTTGGCAAGTCAGACAGCGTCACTTTTACCGCATGTCCAGTGCCCAGTTGTTCTGTCTGGGCCACCCAAGTGATGGATGACTGTGAGTATTGGTCAGTAATTTCTGACTTCACTTGCTCGCCGCCAAAACCATGAACGACGATGGTCTCATCAACCGTCATTTTATGACAAGTATCTAGTACATGGCCTAATAACGATTTACCAGCCAATGTCTGAAGCACTTTTGGCTTAGCCGACTGCATACGCGTGCCTTTACCGGCAGCGAGGATGATTACAGAGAGAGGAGAAGTCATAATAACCTTATAAATGTAACAAATTATAATACCTGAGTATAACGCAAATATTTGTTCAGAAAAATACGGTAATGTGCAGGCTTTGTAAATTATATTCAATAATTAGCATATAAGGTAGTAAAAGTACATATAAACCCAAAAAATCTGTCAGATTTATACCTTATGTCTATTAGGACATCTCCTAAACATACTGTATTTTCATTAAAAAGGTAGGATAAGCATCACAAGCACCCACACGATCGCCGCCATAATACCAGCGATAATATCGTCGAGCATGATACCCAGACCACCAGCGACTTTTTTGTCCGCCCAGCCAATTGGTGGCGGTTTGATGATGTCAAAGAACCGGAATAGAACAAAGGCAATCAGGATGGCAATGATAGAAGAGGGTTGTGAGATGTGTTGCCAAAAATTCGTGTCGGCCGCGCCCATATAAGACAAAGGTAGCAGCGTAATCCAGATACCCGCCCATTCATCCCAAACGATATGCGGGTTATCATGCCCGCCCATCAGATCCGATGTGCGACCGCATATCTCGTTACCAACCAGACAGGACAGAATGGTAATAATTAGGAATGGCACGAAGCCCAGGCTTAGCAGTGGTATGGCGGCGATTAAGCCACCAACGGTTCCCCAAGTACCAGGAGCACGGCGGGGTAGACCACTGCCCAAACCAAGCCCAAGCCAATAGACCACACGGTCAATCGAGGTGGCGTTTTCTGGTAGCGGTGGGCAATCATTGGCTTTACGAATATCGGGTTTAGAGAGATCGTGATCAGTCATGGGTCAACCTGCAAAATGTTGGTAACCAGTAAGATTGGGCCATGTGGTAAATGGTGCTGGATTTATTGGCGTAATAGGCTGCCCTTGATAATAAAGCGTAGGACGTAAAGGAGTCGCACTGCCTGCCTGATTGGATAGAGCCGTGTTGGATAGCGAAGTATCAGGCAGCGCAACCACTTCACCGATACAAGTCACTAGCGTGTCGCTGCTATTGATAGGTGGCGTGATATGAGGCGGCAAGGTAAATGCCAATTCGTAATCATCACCGCCTGTTAATTGGCATAGCACGCGCTCAGATAAATCAATGGTAGCGAGTGAGTGACTGGCTGGCAAGTGCTCTACGTTTAGGCGTATGCCGACCGCGCTTTGTTGACATATATGCCCTAAATCTTGATACAAACCATCAGAGATATCTATCATCGCTGTTGCGCCCACTTTGGCTAACTCAGCGCCCAAAGTGACACGCGGTGTGGGCATATGTAATCTATGAGCCAGCTCGATACCTTGAGCGTTGTTGGGATGCAATAGCGCATAATTGGCATCACCAAGTGTCCCTGATACATAGACCTTATCACCCACTTGCGCGCCTGAGCGATACACGGCTGGCGTATCTGCGGCTAGCAGTCCTTGCGCACTGACACTCAGCACTAAGTTATCACTGCGTGTGGTGTCGCCACCAATCAACGTCACACCAAATAGCTGGCAGGCATGGAACAGACCTTTGGCAAATTCGGTGAGCCATTTCTCATGGGCAAGTCTATGTGGTAACGCTAATGCCAATAAAATACTATGCGGGGTTGCGCCCATCGCAGCGATGTCTGAGACATTGACAGCGACAGTTTTATAACCAATCGCAAATGCCAATTCGTTGATTTGTTGCCAGTCAGCGCTAAAATGCCGACCTTGAACCAATGTGTCAATACAGCTGACCAAGCGTGCGCCCACAGGCAGTGCTGTCACCGCTGCATCATCACCAATGCCTTTTTCGACATAGTCTGATAATGGCTGCTTGGCCTGCATTTGGACGAATATACGCTCAATCAGCTCAAATTCATTCATAGTTAGTCTTGGTTTTTGGCATCGTCAGCGTTTTTCTTGTTCGCTTTAAAGTTACTGATATTTGCACTGGCTTTACTCGCGCTATTGCGTTTAACACTGGCGTTATTTGCACTGATACGTGGCTTGTTTGAAGCGGTTGGTTTGTCTTCAATTGATTCCAAATCGACACTACTATCTACTTCAGTAGTTGTCTTTACGACAGGTTTAGCAGAGGCTTTTTGTGAAGTGCGTGAGTTGGCTTTGCTGTCTGATGCCACTTCAGTTGCACGTAGTTCAACCGCCATCTTGTCTAATACTGCATTAATCAGTTTATGGGCGTCAGTGGCACCGAAGTGATTATTCAGTTTCATCGCCTCATCTAGAACGACTTTATATGGAATCTCTAAACGGTTTTTAAGCTCGTAAGCACCAATCAACAAAATAGCGTGTTCAACCGTGTCTAACTTATTGATGTCGCGATCCAAATGCTGAGTAATGAGCGCATCTAAATCTTCGATTTGCTCTGGAATATCACGCATCATTTCGTGATAATAGCCAATGTGTACGGTATGCATCGCATTGGTCGCGCGCGTACGGGCTGCGATATCATGGGGGGCATTGGCTTTCCAACCAAGCTTGCCATCTATATCAAAACGGCGATCTGTGACCAACCATTCATATAGGCCTTGCATGGCAAAACGGCGTGCTTTGCGGATAGCAGTGTGACTGGTCTTATAAGAAGACTCATTCATATCGAAGGTTTGATCACCCGCACTGCTGCTCGCTATACGGGTAGCTTCCGCTTGTTGATCATTGGTTTGTGCGGTTTTTGCAGCATTAATGGCGTGTTTGAGTTGGTCGGTCATAAGGGGTCAATACCTGAGTTTTGAGATAGAATGTTAAATAGTGGTCGGCTGGTACGTATTACCAGTCAGTTTTGGAGCTTGGTTTAAATGCTGAAGCTAAGCACTTAAGTTCAGTACTTAAGCTAAATACTTAAATTAAGTGCTGAGGTTAAATATTTAATTTAAGCATTTGAGTTAAACACTTAAGTTAAATATTTAATGTAACTAATCAGGGCTATAGCAATAACCCCAATTAAATTCATAAACAGTATGGTTCTGTATCTGTCTAGTCTGCATCTCTATTTAGAGAGCAACAAAATTACGCGTCATCGATATCATCATCAATATCTAGCTGTGACAGCACGGCAAGCATTTCTATTACCACCATCGCCGCTTCTGAGCCTTTGTTACCAGCTTTGGTACCAGCACGTTCAATCGCTTGCTCGATGCTATCAGTGGTTAATACGCCGTTTGCGACTGGGATATTGTAATCCATCGCGACAGCGCTTAAACCTTTGGCTGATTCGTTTGCAACAAAATCAAAATGCGGCGTGCTACCACGGATAATCGCGCCCAAAGCAACAATGGCATCAAAGCGATCAGACTCAGCAGCGCGCTGGGCAACCAATGGTAATTCAAAGGCACCAGGCACACGAACAACAGTAATATTGCTGCCTAATACGCCATGACGAAGCAATGCATCGATAGCACCATCTACTAATGACTCAACGACAAAACCATTGAAACGACCGACCACGATACCGATACGGACGTCTTTGTTTTGATGTAGGTTGCCATCGATATGGGTCACATCATTGCGCTGCTGTTGTAAATTTGACATAAAAAATCCTTTGCCTAATGGGCTTTTAATATAAATATAGGAGTAAGTATAAATGAGCGATTAACTATAATAGATACGTTCAAATAATAAGTTTGATTATTTGGCTTGTTAATTAACCATGGTAATCAATCGCTGTAGTCAACGACGCCAGCAGTTAATTGAACAAAAATAAGTGGTTAGCGCTATGATAACATTTTTTTCTGTTTTATTTGTGTTTTACAAGCGTACTAAAGACGCATTTGTATACCTTGCGCTGCCATATATTCTTTGGCTTCTTGCACTGTGTACTCACCAAAGTGAAATATGCTGGCGGCAAGCACTGCATCGACACCGCCTTCTAGTACACCTTCGGCCAAGTGTTGTAAGTTACCAACACCGCCCGAGGCGATAACAGGTATGTTCACTTGATTGGTGATTTGTTTCATTAATGCTAAGTCATAGCCTTTTTTGGTGCCATCGCCGTCCATTGAGGTGACCAATAATTCACCTGCACCCAGATCAGTCATCTTTTTGGCCCAAGCCACCGCATCAATCCCCGTTGGCTTACGACCACCGTGAGTGAAGATTTCCCAACGTGGTACGATAATGCCATTCACATTGATATCAGCGACGCGTTTGGCATCGATAGCCACGACGATGCATTGGTTACCGAATTTCTGCGCGGCTTCGCCAACGAACTCCGGAGTAAACACGGCGGCTGAGTTAATCGCCACTTTATCTGCGCCAGCATTGAGCAAGTTGCGGATATCTGCGATTTTACGCACGCCACCGCCGACGGTGAGCGGGACGAATACGGTCTCGGCCATACGCTCGACAGTATGATAAGTAGTGTCACGCTCATCGTTGGTCGCCGTAATGTCCAAAAAAGTAATCTCATCAGCGCCTTGTTCATTGTAGCGTTTGGCCACTTCGACAGGATCGCCTGCGTCTTTGATATCGACAAATTGTACGCCTTTGACCACACGGCCGTTGTCCACGTCCAAACAAGGGATGATACGCTTTGCTAACATAGGGTCTTTCACCTTATAATCAATTCATTCTATAGGCGCTAGTCTAGCAAAAACCCCGCCGTTTCAGGCAGGTTTTCGTAAGATTATTATGCTTTTCGCCATAGTTTGCTTATACGCGTTACAATTACTGTGATTGCCGCTTAAATTTATTTTATTTAACTTTTTATTTAATTGCCAAAAGTGAGATGTCATGTCCGTCTATACCCAGTTAACCGATGACCAGTTTGCCGCCTTTTGCCAAAGCTTTGGCGTATCATTTGTGCGTGCCATTCCGATTACCCAAGGCATAAAAAACTCAAACTGGTTTATTCAAACAACTGACGATGTAGATGGTGCATACTCTTACGTGTTGACGTTATTTGAAGAGCGTCCACCCGCTGATATCGAAAAAATGGCGATTATCCTCAATCAATTAGATGGCAAGCTACCGGTAGCCGCGCCATTGGCTGTGATTGAATCTGATACCGCTGATGCTAATACAAACAGTGAGAACAGCTATGTTATTCATTACGAAAACAAAGCAATCACCTTGGTTCCCTGTCTAGCTGGCTCGCATCCTGAGCAAACCACGCCAGCGATGTGTCATGATATCGGTGCAGCACTAGCGATGCTGCATGAAACATTGCAAGCGCTACAGCCTGCTGAGCAATATGGCGTGCCTTTATATCCATGGAGCGATGTACGTGACCGTGAAATGCAGTTTATGCCAGGTGATGAAGCCAAGTTGATGAGTGATATTTGGCAGTCTTACCGCAATTTACCGCTTGAAACTTTGCCAAAAGGCTTATGTCATTTGGATATGTTTGCTGACAACACGCTATGGAACTTACAAAAAGGTGAGGAGCAATTAACGGGCTTGTTAGATTTTACCGAAGTCAGTGTCGAACATTATGTGATGGATATTGCCATTACTATCAATGACTTTTGTACGACTTGGGGCGATGCCGAGCAAGATGAACGAGTTCATTTTGATCGTAGTAAAATGGTAGCGTTTTTACAGGGGTATGAAGCCAAGCGCGCAATGAGCGAAGATGAAAAACGTGCGCTACCTGTAATGCTAGCAAAAGCGGCAGTGATTTTTTGGTTATTGCGTCTAAATGTGATTCATTACAACCGTACCGAAGGGCGTACAGGCGATAATATCATGGTCAAAAACCCTGACTTGATGAAACGTTTGGCCGCTTACCATTGGGCGCATGTCGAAAAATCGCAAAATACGGTATTTGTATTATTAAATAAGCAGGACAATCAAATTGTCGGTGTGTTTAGCAACATCACGCAAGCCGAGCAAGCGCAGGACACATTAAATAGTAGTGAGTCTGCTATCAAAGAATATAAGCTAGATCAATTACCGTAAGTATTACTGATTCACTTATTTTTGTACCAGCATCCAGTACTAAAATTTAGCACCAAAACCTCAGAGGTGAACCCATGACTGATCAAGTTGATAACTGGCACAAACTGGCACGCTTTGATACCAATATGCAGGGCGAGTTGCATGCCAATTTGCTGAGAAATAACAACATTACGGTATCGATGCAAGCGTTAAGTAGTATCCCAGGCATGAACTCAGGCGCGGTGCTATGGGTACAAGATACGGATTTAGCAGAAGCTCAGCGTATTTTGGATACCATACCAACTGATGGTGCAGCGCTGCTTGATGAAATGAGTGATGCTGACTTTGATGCGCTCAATAATAACAATGGTGGTAACGATTAAATGTGTCAACTCTTAGGAATGAACTGTAATACTCCAACGGATATTGGCTTTAGCTTTGCAGGGTTTCGCAAGCGTGGCGGCATGACGGACAGTCATGAAGATGGTTTTGGTATTGCGTTCTTTGAGCGTAGTGACTGTGTGAATAATGACGAAACGGTAAATGATTCAACGGGGCTGCGTTTGTTTCATGACAATCGCCCAAGCCATTTGTCACCAGTCGCTGATTTGGTCAATAACTACCCAATCAAAGCCATGAACGTCATTGCGCATATTCGTAAAGCGACGCAAGGACAGAACTGCTTGGCCAATACCCATCCGTTTGTGCGTGAGGTATGGGGTGAGCAGTGGGTGTTTGCGCACAACGGTCAGATGAATAGCGAGTTCATTAAACGCTGTCAGCGTCTGCAGGACAATGGCAATGCCTCACATTGTCAGCCCGTCGGCTCAACTGACTCAGAGATGGCCTTTTGTTATTTGGTTAATCGCCTAAAGAGCAGCTTTAAGTCGCGTCCTGACGACAAGACATTGTTTAACTTTTTGACCACACAATGCCGTTATCTATCTGCTAATGGACTATTTAATTGTTTGATATCAAATGGCAAGTGGCAGCTGGCTTATGCGGGTAGTTTATTGTTTTATCTTACGCGTAAAGCGCCATTTGGTGAAGCAAAACTGGCTGATGATGATATGGCGATTAACTTTGGTGATGTGACCACAGATACGGACAAAGTCACTATTTTGGTCACCGTACCATTGACTGAAAATGAGAAGTGGCAACAGTTAGCGGTAAATGAGTGCCTAATATTTCAAGATGGTGATGTCATTTATCAAGACAGTCCAAGCCAGCGCAAGTTTTTGACGATTGATGAAGGGATTGCGATTGCACGCGCGGTCGGGGCGAGTGTTTAGGAAGTGATAAACATCTGATACTATTTAAATGTAACCTCCACAACACCGCTTAAACTTCTCACCAGACCCGCAAATACACGGTTGCTTTTGCGTGATAGTCATCGCAACCGTCGGATCTAAAAAGTACCAGCGCGCATCGTTATCAGCCTTGCTTTTTACCTTTACAAAGGCAGATAGCTCATGATGCGTCTGTAATTCATTTGGCGTCTTAAAATAGGCTTTAAACTCAACTTGCGCGTGCCGTTTACCAAGCTTTGGGGTGTGTTTTACAATCTCTAGTCCTGCCCAGTCCGTTTCTTTTGCCCAACTCTCAATCGACTGTACGTCAAGTAATGCTTGCTGTGCAGGTACGGTGGTTTTTACAATGTAATCTGGTTTTACCAACACAAATGCACTATAGCGCGACCGCATGAGCCGCTCGGCTGTCTCTGCGCTCATACCATCTACCTGATCAATTTTGTCATTATAAAAAGCATCATGATAAGGCTGACAGCAGTCTTGATAGGATAGTGGCGTTGAGCCTACCGATGTTGATGCTGGATTGATTTGGCAAGGGCAAGTCTGTAGGGAAGGTTGCATATTTTACTCAAGGTTTTTTCGGGATTTGGTTCTGTAGTTTATATAGTTAGTCCTAAATAAAAGAGATATAACCATACGATACGGGTTAAATTTGTCTTGCTTGCTGTGCCTACGCAGACAGAGGCTGCGCAAATCTAATCCGTATAGCTGCATTTATTTTATAGTGGATTGACTATAACATTGTCAGATTTTAACGCCGCATACTCTCTATCATATCAGGCAGCATACCGACTTTGAGCTGTGCCCAAGGTGCTGGATCACGTAGCTGTTGCCAAAAAGGCTCAAAAGGCGGGGCAACATACAGCAGCAACAAAAGGATAATGTACAGTAGACAGTACCACCATTTATCATCATGCTGATAAAACTTCATCGCAGTACCTGATGAGCGCTTCATTTTCATATTGGATAAGTTAACGCTATAAAGCTCATCTAGGGTTAAATGTACCATAGCCCCACCAAATAAAAACAAACCATAAAACCAGCTGGTCGTTAGTGGCAACTGTAGTACAAAATAATTGAGATAAGTTAATCCCAGTCCGAGTATTGCCATATAAGGAACGGAGTGAATCACACCGCGATGCACCGTCATATTGGTGAATACATAAAATACCACATAGCGCATAAAGCCATAGCCTACCAGCCATAACGCCATCAATGATAATAAACTCAGTTCACTGCGCCAATGCATGACTAAACCAAAGGCGAAAATAAACGAAGTAATGTTGAACCCAAGCTTAATCGGTGTTGAATTATCCGAATCCAAGTCTGGTAACAACCCACCGATGGTGCCAAGTGCCACGCACACTAAAAACCCCGAGTCATTGATCAATCCAGCTTTATAAACCGTTAGACTCGCCGTGCCACTGACCATAAATGCAACGTTCAAGTGGGTGTTGAAATTTGCCATAAAAACTCATTTATCCATCGCGCTCAAAAAGACCTTTTGAGCGGCTCATCTAGTCGTAAAAAAGGGCACCATGATACCATAGCCCGCTCATACGTTTAATATAGACAACCCTTAAGAGAAAGCGTTTATGCCCACTAATGATTTACCTGTCATTCTTGACTCTGATGTCCGTGTTGAGAGCGCTACCGTGCTTGATAAAGACTTTGCCGAGATTGATTGGCAATCACCATGGATGTGTCACCTTAACCAACTGAGTAGTATCAGTGAAACCATTCAAAATCTAAGCACAATAGCAGCACCAAAAAATGAAATAGCAGGTGCGGTGATTGAGGAGCCGCTAATAGATGTCATCGCTGATATATTAAATACTGCGATTAATCGGCAGAGGAAAGAGACGCAGGGCTTTCTACCTACTACCAAGCCGACTGAAGACAATCAAGTGCAAGCTTTAAAGTTTGTCTCGCAGGATGCGCTACCTGAAGGTGAGGCGTATGAAAGTTTTATTGCAACGACTGGTAATATTCCGACGCGTGATAATTTACATGATTTATTTAACGGCAGTATTTGGCTGACGTTTCCGAAGACTAAGGCATTGCTCAATTATTATCATATGTTAGAGATAGCAGCACAAGGAGTCAGTGAGCGTCGAGGGCGTGTGCGAGATACTATCACTGTATTTGATGAAAATGGCGCCGTGCTCGTCACGGTAGATCCAAATATCGGCGAAGCGCTGATTGACTTTAATTGGCAGGCAAGTTTGGTGGTGCCACGCGCTCAATGGGACAATCCAAAACAACCAAGTTCGAGTGCTCAAGCCGCAGTCTATATCTTTGGTCATGCCTTACTTGAGCAACTGATACATCCACGCAAACCTCTATGCGCTCACAGCATTGTCATTCATGTTTCACAAGCGTTCTTTGCCTTATCATTAGCTGAGCGTATGAGCCGCTTGGATAATAAGGTTGCCGAATATATGAATACATTATTATCAAACGATGACGTCAAACCGCAACAGCTTGCACCACTGCCTATTTTAGGTGTGCCACACTTTTGGTCAGACAATATTGATCCGCGCTTTTACGATGATAACTATGTGTTTCGCAGTGGTCGTCGCAAAAAAATAATGAATGCAAAGTAATAAGGGCGATAGACAGCAGTGAGTATCTAAGCCTTTATTACGTTTACGATTGTGCCACGATTTGACTACGTCTAGGCGTTAACAAAGGCCGACATCTTTGTTATGGTAAAAGAACGTTATTGTTGAATCTAAGGTTTGAATTTATGCATCAGATTCCAAGTAACGATTGTCTCCAACAAACAATTATCTCTAACAAACAATGATGAAGGATTTATCTAGCCACCAATTATCAGCATAAGCGTTAAACCGTTTATGTTCAGGATATATAACAATGATAAGGAAGCTACTATGAGCGATATTTTTGATGTAAAAGACACGATTACGGTCGATGGCAAGGAACATGCCTACTACAGCCTACCAAAGCTGACCGAAACCTATGAGCATATCAAAACGCTGCCATTCTGCATGAAAATCGTATTAGAAAACCTACTACGTAACGAAGATGGCGGTCAGTCTGTAGGCAAAAACCATATCGAAGCGGTTGCTAACTGGGATGCAGGTGCTGAGGCGTCAAAAGAGATTGCCTTTATGCCAGCGCGTGTGGTCTTGCAGGATTTCACTGGTGTGCCTTCAGTGGTTGATTTGGCTGCGATGCGTGATGCCGTGGTCGAGCTTGGCGGTAATGCTGAGCAGATCAATCCATTTATTCCTAGTGAGCTGGTCGTTGACCACTCTGTACAGGTCGATGCTTATGGCCGCGAGGACGCGCTTGATCTCAACGAAAAGATTGAATTCAAACGCAACAACGAGCGTTATGAGTTCCTACATTGGGGGCGTAACGCCTTTGAAAACTTCGTTGTCGTACCGCCAGCAACGGGTATCGTGCATCAGGTCAACCTTGAGTATTTAGCACGTGTGGTTATGGCCGCAGATGTCGATGGCGAGCTGACAGCCTATCCTGACACCGTCTTCGGTACAGACAGTCACACCACTATGATTAATGGTATCGGGGTGCTTGGTTGGGGCGTGGGCGGTATCGAAGCGGAAGCGGCGATGCTCGGTCAACCTTCATCGATGCTGATTCCACAAGTGGTCGGATTTGAGCTGACAGGTAAGCTGACCGAAGGCGTCACGGCAACTGATTTGGTACTGCGTGTGGTTGAGATGCTGCGCGCACATGGCGTGGTCGGTAAGTTCGTTGAGTTTTATGGTGAGGGCTTACACAGTATGCCGCTTGCGGATCGCGCGACCATTGCCAATATGTCACCAGAGTACGGTGCGACATGTGGTATTTTCCCAATTGATCAAATGGCGATTGATTACCTGCGTCTATCAGGTCGTGATGAAGCACAGATTGAGTTGGTCGAACAGTATGCCAAGGCGCAAGGCCTATGGCACGATGCCGATACACCAGCGGCGACTTATTCGAGTAAGTTAGAGCTGGATTTATCTTCTGTACAACCAGCATTGGCTGGCCCCAATCTGCCACAGCAGCGTATTAACCTGTCTGATATGCATGAGAAGTTTGGCGAAACGCTAGAGAAGATGAACAAAGACCGTAAAATAGAAGCGGATGGTAAAATACGCTTTGATCAAGAAGGCGGCGAGCAAGAGCAAGCAGATGATTTGGCTGCTGAACCACAGATAGAAGTCGATACAAGTGATGACAATCTTCAGCATGCTCCGGCAAATAACGTCTTTTCGACTGTCAGTATCGATGATAAGCAGCACAAATTGAGAGATGGGTCGGTAGTTATTGCCGCCATTACTTCTTGTACCAATACCTCAAACCCAGCAGTAATGATTGGTGCGGGTTTGGTCGCCAAAAAAGCAGCGGCCAAAGGTCTAAAAGCCAAACCATGGGTCAAGACTTCACTGGCTCCAGGCTCAAAAGTGGTGACAGATTATCTAGAAAAAACCCATTTGATGGATGAGTTAGAAAAAACAGGCTTCTACCTAGTAGGTTATGGTTGTACAACTTGTATCGGTAATTCAGGACCACTGCCTGAGGCTATTGAGAAAGGCATTGAAGAAAACGACTTGGTCGCTGCTGCGGTGCTATCAGGTAACCGTAACTTTGAAGGTCGTATTCACTCACATGTGAAGGCCAGTTATTTGGCATCACCACCGCTAGTGGTAGCTTATGCATTGGCAGGTACGGTCGATATTGATCTAACGACCCATCCACTAGCACAAGACCAAGACGGCAATGATGTCTACTTAAAAGACATTTGGCCGACCTCTGATGAGATCAATGAGTTGATTGCCAATAACATCGATGCTGATATGTTCCGCAAAAACTACGGCGAAGTGTTTGACGGCAGTGCCGCGTGGAATGCGATTAGCTCAGCAGATAGCCAGTTGTATCCGTGGAGCGAGGAGTCAACTTACATCAAGAACCCACCGTTTTTTGATGGTATGACCATGGAGCCAGAAGGTATTCCTGATATCCAAGGTGCACGTATCCTAGGTCTGTTCGGTGACTCGATCACCACCGATCATATCTCACCAGCGGGTAATATCGACCCGGACTCACCAGCAGGTAAATACTTGCAGGAGCGTGGTGTGATGGAAGCAGACTTTAACAGCTATGGCTCACGTCGCGGTAACGATGCCGTTATGACTCGTGGTACTTTTGCCAACATCCGTATCAAAAACACTATGATGGGCGGTAAAGAGGGCGGTTACACCTATTATTTCAATGGTGATAGTGCAACGCTCCAAGACGGCGAAGAAATGCCCATTTATGACGCAGCGATGAAGTACAAAGAAGACAAGCGTCCGTTAGTCGTGCTCGGCGGAGCAGAGTACGGCTCTGGTTCCAGCCGCGACTGGGCAGCCAAAGGTACGATTTTACTCGGCGTAAAAGCCGTATTAACCAGCTCATTCGAGCGTATTCACCGCTCAAACCTAGTGGGTATGGGCGTATTGCCGTTGACCTTTAAAGACGGTGAAAATGCAGCTACTTATAAGTTGGATGGTTCGGAAGTATTGAGCATCACAGGTTTAGACAATGGCGAGAGCAAAACGGCCAACGTTACGGCCACTCGTGCCGATGGTTCTACCGAGAACTTTGAGGTCAATGTTATATTACAAACGCCAAAAGAGCGTGAATACGTGCGCCATGGCGGTGTATTGCACTATGTACTACGTCAACTGGCTGCTGAGAGTAAAGACGCAGGCTAGTGAGGTAATAGACTTAGCATGGTAAAAAGCCCAATCCCTATAAAGTAGGGGATTGGGCTTTTTTATTAAGTAACCGGGTGTTATATCGGTATAGTTGCGTTCAGATAACTTCGACACAAGGAAACTGGGTGCAGGCTATATATTAGTATGGCCAGCGGATATGACGATATAGCCGATCTATACAAATGAGTCTAATTGACGTTTGAATATAACTGATCTCTTACTACAACCAGTGCCGACAGAGCGGCTTGTTCATTGGGTTGTTCTGGTAAAGGGCTTTTTTCAAATGCCTCTAAAATCTTAGCACTCAATTGATCTGCTTGAGTCAAAATCGAATTATACTCTCGTGCACCTGATTTAATATTGAGTAGTTCGTCACGATTAGGGCGTTTGACGATTACTTTTCCAGTCATTGCAATATCGTACGCCACCTCAAGCAGACGAATCGTATGCATCATATTTTTGGCATCGTATTCTTTAGCATGAGTCATAGTAGCTTGATAGCGTGATTCATTACGATTAGCAACCCACTGCCAGTATTCCTTATAATCGCGACAATACTTACTATAGCCTTGTTCATTAAATGATAGATAAGCGATAGGTGTCATTCCTAGAGGAATAGTGCTTAGGCGTAGCTGAGTAGCATCGACATGTTGATATAAGCCTGAAAAACCTAGCCCACCTGAACCGCCCCGAGATTGTCGGAGACTCAACTTTCTGAGAGAATACGACAATGA
>NZ_RRYV01000062.1 GCF_014861395.1 Psychrobacter sp. FME13
CAAAGTCCATACTGATATGATAAAGCGTGCGGTATTCACGCCAATAAGTCAGGGCTAGTAGTATCTGCTCCTTAAGACTGAGCACACTTGGTCTGCCTGATTTGGTCTTAGATGCTTCATGCTCTTGCATGGCATCAAGCATGTCATAAAAGGTGGCTTTATGAATGCCAGTATAGCGTTTAAAACCAGCGTCACTTTGTTTGAGTAGCTTATCTATGTTTGGCATATCTATTAAGTAAGTAGAGTTCAATAATGTACGTTGTGTCTTACAACTACTTTTGCAAGAGGTCTATATTACAACGTTTGATACCGGCATAAAGCACTGGCTAATTATCATAGAGTAGCTCTCTGTTAAACAGCTACTCAAAAACCAACATAACTAGAGCCTGTTTATCTCTCTAACCGTGGCGTGGCTCTAATGGGACTGTTTGTAATTATATCGTTATCCGTTATTTCATAAAGC
Organism: Psychrobacter sp. FME13; assembly: GCF_014861395.1. Classification (GTDB taxonomy): domain Bacteria; phylum Pseudomonadota; class Gammaproteobacteria; order Pseudomonadales; family Moraxellaceae; genus Psychrobacter. Next base: position 464 of record NZ_RRYV01000062.1, read on the forward strand.
CATTGTCTGCTAAGAATGCTTCTGTAATCTGGCTTTGAGGACTTGGTGCATTCATACTGCCAGATTGAGATTTGTTCAATAACCGTTCCAAATAACGCGCCACAATATCCATTTCAATATTGACTTTATTACCAACCAACCAATGCTTGGCAATATTGGTTACTTGTGCGGTATGAGGAATAATATTGAGACAGACAATATTGTCACGTACAAGATTGGTTGTCAGACTGATTCCATCCACAGTGATAGAACCTTTAGTCGCTGTATAATGTGCCAGTTCTTGTGGTATTTCGATTTCAATGTAGATAGAACGCGCATCCTGTTGCAGCTTACTGACCACCCCTACACCGTCTACATGACCTGCAACGATATGACCACCAAAACGAGTGGTGGGTAGCATAGCTTTTTCTAAATTAACAATATGACCTAGCTTTAAGGTTTCTAATGCTGTACGAGCAATGGTTTCACGTGAGACATCAACTGAATAGTGATTACTACCGAAATCTACAACCGTCAAACAAATACCATTTGAAGCAATAGAGTCTCCTAATTTTACATCGCTGAAATCCAAATCATTGGACTCTATCGTCAGTCGTATATCGCCACCTGTGGACTGCATAGACTTAACCTTTCCAACACTTTCTATAATTCCAGTAAACATATATGCCTCATCTCATTGTTATATTGCCGTTATCGACAACGTATCTCTACTTATTAATTTATTGAACATGTTTGTCTGAACTAAGTTTTTAGTGAAACATGGGGTTATTTCAAACTTATTATGGGATAAGTTGTGGATAAGTAACAGTAAATCAATCTAACTTACCTTTAAAGTCTTTGTTTTTGTAGAGTTATCCACAGAAATCTAAAAACTAACTGTATTTAAAAAACCCGATAAAATAAAGATTATGTCATTGATTTTAAATTAATTATTTTAAATCAACAACAAAGACTCAGCTTATGAGTTTCATGTGAAACAAAGTTATACACAGTTTCATGTGAAACATAATCTCACGTACTAGCTCATTCATACTTAACATACATTTAGAGTCTGTCATTATTTTAGAAATAGCGCTAAAAATGCGACATATTATAATCAAACAAGAAAAATAACGTAGCTAAAATCAAAATACTAGCCAGCTATTTAATATTATTTGGCAAACCTTAACCACTGACTGAACCACTGTTAGTCTATTCAAATAACTACCGACTGAATAGATGATATTCCTAATACCCAACCAGATTAAAAAGAAACCTTATTACAGCCTGGGGATATCTTGTGTAACACCATAGAATCATAAAGGTAGCAGGGTTAATTTAAGATCTGAGCTAAGTTGTTCGTGGCTATCGATATCAAACCGCAGCTGCTGGGCTAAAGATATAGGATTGAGATCAACCATGGCTCGTGCTTGTGCTCCGAGTAAACAAGGTGCTTGATAAACAATCATTTCATCTACTAACTGTTGACTCAAAAAGCTACCTGCAACACTCGCACCAGCCTCAATCAATACGTCATAGCATTGATGCTCTTTTACTAAATTTTTTAATAAGGCAGTTAAATCATCATTACGCCAATAAACAGTATCTGTTCGACGACATAGCTGATAATTAGACTGTAGATTGTGTGTTAAACGCTGACGTCTATCCAACACGACCACCATAGGCTTTGGTATTTGTTTAGGTGAAACGCCTAACTGTTCGGATCGAACGTTAAGCTGTGGATCATCAGCTATCACTGTCTCACTACCTGTAATAATAGCGCCACTTTGTGCCCGCAGCTTTTGAACATCCTCACGAGCAGCCGCTGAAGTAATCCATTTTGATTCGCCACTTGCCATCGCTGTACGGCCATCGAGACTCGTGGCAATTTTGAGACGTACATAAGGCATCTGGGTTCGCATTGCCTTCAAAAAGCCACGATTTAATAGCTCTGCTTGCGCCGTTAGTACACCAACCGTAACTGTTATCCCGACGTCCTGCAACATCTTCACACCACGCCCTGAGACCTGTGGGTTAGGATCCAGCCCTGCAATCACGACACGTGTCACACCCGCATTAGTAAGCGCGACTGCACAAGGCGGTGTACGACCGGTATGACTACAAGGCTCTAGAGTTACGTAAGCAGTTGCTCCTTCTGCTTGTCTACCAGCATCTTTGAGCGCAAATACCTCTGCATGGGGCTCACCTGCTTTTGGATGAAACCCCTGACCGATTATCTCGTCCGCTTGAACAATGACACAACCTACTGCTGGATTTGGCCTAGTGGTATATAGTCCTTGTTTTGCTTGCTCGATAGCAAGCATCATAAAGTAACGGTCTTTTGCATCTTGCGCGTGGTTTTTGGTAGACATAAGGATGGACTTAATCAATGATTGAGAGTGGTCTATAAAAGAATAAAAAGCGGTGGGTGTTCAAACACTACATCAGGGTTAATTCGCCTATTTTTCATTTGGACGAATATTAGCAATCTCTTGATGAAATGCATCAATATCTTGAAAGTCACGATAAACGCTCGCAAAACGTACATAAGCCACGTCATCTAACGTTTTAAGCTCACTCATGATAATTTCACCCAAGACCTTACTACTAATCTCACGCTCACCCATCTGCCGAACTCGCTTTTCTATACGGCTAATCATCGCCTCTTGCTCATCGATAGTAATGGGACGCTTTTGCAAAGGTAATAAGATAGAGCGGCGCAGTTTTTCATTATCATAAGGCTCAATTTTGCCGCTTGACTTAATAATTCGAGGCATCACCACCTCTACCATCTCAAAGGTCGTAAAACGCTCTTGACAGCTATTACAAGACCGTCGACGACGCACATGCGCTCCTTCCGCAGCAAGACGCGAATCAATAACCTTAGTATCTGATGCATTACAATACGGGCAGTGCATAGCATTTTCCTTATCTTAATACTGAACAGCGAGAGTCGTTATGTATGGAACAAATGCTAGGAAGCATCCTCAAGTCAATCAATAGTTATCTAGATGGATAAAAATGAGGACACACCGTCAACAAGTAAATAGTAGCGTTACAAATTATAAAACTGCTTAGCTATTTACCAATGCAAAAGCTACCAAATATCTTACCTAATAAATCATCAGCGCTGAACTCACCTGTTATTTCACCCAAACTATTTTGGGCTTGACGCAAGCTCTCTGCTACCAGCTCACCCGCTTGAAATACTGTTAATTGCTCATGCGCCTCTGTCAAATGGCCCATAGTCCGCCTTAATGCATCTAAATGCCTTGTGCGAGCAATGAGACTGTTTTCTGGTGGATGAAAACCTACCTTAGAACACAAGACTTCAACTAACTCATCGATGCCAATGCCTGTTTCACATGAAACATTAACTTGATCATAGCCGCGATCGCTTATCTCAGCTTGTGAGGCTGTTATCAGATTACTATCTGCGACATCACTTAATAGGTCACTTTTATTGGCAATAATCAGTAAGCGCTTCGCTTCTGGCAACTCACCAAACAGCTGCTCAGCGAGCTGTAACGGTGTGCTTTGTTCTTCAACATCGCGAGTCACGTCATAAACCATCAGCAGCATATCAGCTTGCGTGATGGCAGTACGGGCACGCTCAATACCGATACGCTCCACTGTGTCCTCTGTCTCGCGCAATCCTGCTGTATCGGTGAGATGTAAGGTTAGGCCGTTTAGCACCACCGTCTCTTGTAGGGTGTCGCGCGTGGTGCCTGCTACGTCAGTTACGATAGCGCGCTCTTGTCCTGCTAAGCGGTTAAGTAGGCTTGACTTACCAGCATTGGGTCTACCCGCTAACACCACGTGTATACCGTCACGTAATAGCTGACCTTGCTTAGCCGTTGCCAGTACTTGCTGTATCTTAGCCTGTGTTTGCTCTAGTTTGGCTTGTATCACCCCGTCAGATAAGAAGTCCACATCTTCCTCATCTGGGAAGTCTATGGCAGCTTCAACATGCAGACGCACATGAATTAGCTGCTCTAATAGTTGGTTGATTTTTTGTGAAAACTCACCGCTCAATGAGCGAATGGCACTACTAGCTGCTGCCGCACTGGTCGCATCAATCGCATCTGCAATGGCCTCAGCCTGCACCAAATCTAACTTATCATTATCAAAAGCGCGGTAAGAGAATTCTCCTGCACTTGCCTGTTTGGCACCCAACTCAAAGACGCGTGCTAATAGCTGATTCTGTAAGATCATGCCGCCATGACCTTGCAGCTCAATCACATCCTCACCTGTAAATGAATGTGGGCCTTTGAAGTACAATACCAGTCCTTCATCCACAACAGTACCATCTGCCTGATAAAAACGACAAAAGCTGGCCATACGCGGCGTAAAGGCAGCCTTGCCAGTTAATGTACAGGCAATCTCATGGGCACGTGCACCAGATAAACGTATGACACCGACACCGCCACGACCAAGTGGTGTTGCAATGGCAGCAATTGTCGTCAACCCTGATGACTTAGTCGGTTCAGATACAGGGTGCGCTGTTGACGCATTTTCTAAAGAATCCACAGTGACTCTCAATAACTAAAAACCCCATTATAGACGGCTCAATGCAGACTGACAAAGCAAACTTCAAATAGCAGTCGGTTTGAGCTTAGTTTTATCTCACTTTAATATTCCATGCATAAAAAAACCACCGCCTAAGCGATGGTCTTTGGTTGTGCTAACTTACGAATGATTAATCAAGTTCCTTAACAGTACGACGCTTTTGCTCTTCCTCAACTTTTTTATTCACAATATATTGCTGAGTCATACTAAACAAGTTATTCACTGTCCAATATAAAACCAAACCTGCCGGGAAGAACAGCATGAATGCAGTAAAGATAATCGGTAAAAACTTCATAACTTTTGCTTGCATTGGATCAGCTGGCTGCGGGTTTAGCTGCTGCTGTATAAACATCGATGCACCCATCAATAGTGGTAAAATAAACCACGGGTCCATTGCTGATAAATCTTGTATCCACAAGATCCACGGTGCATGACGCAGCTCAACACTTTCAACCAATACCCAATACAATGCTAAGAAGATAGGCATTTGCATCAAGATAGGTAGACAACCCGCCATTGGGTTGACTTTCTCTTCTTTGTAGATAGCCATCATTTCTTGCGACATCTTCATGCGATCATCGCCATGCTCTTCTTTTAGCGCTTTCAATCTTGGTCCGATAGCACGCATCTTCGCCATCGAGTAGTAGCTCTTATTAGAGAACCACATCAGTGCAATTTTAACCAACACTGTCAACAGGATGATAGACCACCCCCAGTTGCCAATGACTTTATGAATACCATCCAAAATAGCAAATAAGACCTTAGATATTGGCCATAGCAAGCCATAATCAACCGTTTTATTCAGACCTACAGAGACATCTTTTAGCTCTGACTGAACTTTTGGACCGGCATATAGTGTGGCATCTAATGTTAATTGCTTGTTTGGCGCTACATTGACTGGCTTACTATTAAAACCAATAAAGTAATCGTCACCTGTCTCACGACTAAAGAAAGTACCAGTAAAGTTATTAGGCGTCCATGCAGATACAAAATAATGCTGCACTATACCAACCCAACCTTTATCGCTGCTAGTAACCAACTCTCCATCATTAAACTCATCAAACTTCAGTTTATTGTAAGGATCGTCAGGTGTACCCCACGCACCGCCTAAATAAGTCGCCATGCTTAGCACGCCTTTGTTAGAAGTACCTGGATCTTTACTATCATCACGCTTTAACTGCGCAAACATTTGACCTTGCCAAGCAGCCGTAGATGCATTTTGAATTTTGTAGCTAACATCAATCGGATATTTGCTTTCAGTAAAGGTAAATGTCTTAGTAATTGTCACGCCATCTTTTTTGTAAGTTAGCGGTACAGACAGTGTTTGCTGTCCTTCTTCCATTACATAATTATTAGCAGTATGACTGTAATTAGCACGACCTTCTGCCGTATCAATGCCATTTTGACCAATCAGGCCAGACTGAGCCACATAGACACGATTGCTGTCATTCTCTAACAGTACAAACTGCTCATCGCTGTTTAGCGTTGCGTCGTATTGTTTAAGCGCAGCATAAACAATATCACCACCTTCTGGATTAATTTTTATATCATAGCGATCGGTGGTGACCGTAATTAGACCTGTGTCTTTAGTAGGCGTATTGACCGTAGCCACAGTTGCATTATCAACAGGTTGTGTTTGAGCCGGAATATCACCTGCTGCACTGGTCGAAGATGGAATATCAGCACCTACTGAAGATGTGGTTTCTGGCTGTACATCCACCGCTGGTGCATCGGCATAATCATCTCGCCATGCCAAAATCAGCAGATAAGCGGTGATTAACATCGCAATGATGATCATCACCCTAAATATCTTTTGCATAAACCTTTCCTAGATTAAAAATTAGGGAATGAAAAATTAGGGCATGTGTCATGACTGTACAGCACAGTTGTCCTCGCATCTAACAACAGTATTGGTAGTCATTTACATAAAATGTGCATCATTTTACTAAAAATCAGCCTTAAATGATACCAAGAGTGTGGATAACTTGTGGGTAACTCAATAGCAGAGATACCCACAAGTTATCCACACTCACTTTGATTCGAACGTCATCAAATGATTAAGACGTGAAACATAGCTTTTATTATCTCGATAAACACCTATTCCTTGGCTATTTATATTTGAAGAGCAAGTAGAGGGTAGATAATGATATTTATAAGAAGCTAAAGGTACAGGCACAAAATCTATACCATGTCCGCCTAAAGGATGACATCTACCAATACGTTTCAACAACAACCAACTACCAGTTCGGGCCCCATGCCAACGCAACGCTTGTTTGCCATAATTTGAACATGTTGGATAGTATCTACAACGGGCAGGAATGACAGGACTAATTATTTTTTGATAAAAGAAAATTAAACCAAATAAAATTATTAAAAATATTTTGTTTATTTTTTTTAAAAAAATATTCATTTTATTTTTTTTCTATTTTTTTAAAGATATTATTTATTTCATTTTTTAATTCTTTTTTATTTAATCCTTCTATAGATTTTTTCACAATAAAAACAATATCTTTATCTTCCATTTTAATATTTTTTAAACGAAATTGTTCTCGTATTTGACGTTTAATAAGATTTCGAGCAACTGCAGTAGGTACTTTACGCTTTGTAATAGCCATGCCAACTCGTGGCTTGTTACGCGTATTAGAACGTACAAAGGCCATCAGATGACTCTGATGAAGCTTCCGTTCAGGTGCATCGAACACCACGCGAAAATCCGCTGGTGTTAGCAGTCGTTGCTCTTTAGTGAAACGAGCAGTAGGTATAGCTGAAACAGTATTTGACATATTAAAACCCAGTAAAAGCGCTCATGGTGAGATTAGAAATAATAGCAAAATATAAAGACAAAAAAAGCGCCGATTCGGGCGCTTTTGATATATGGCTAAATGTCAGTTGTAATAGTTGACTATCATAATCTATAAATAATAGAGATCTAACAAGCACTATTAGCCATGCTTATCATCGTCTACTAATTATACAGTAAGACGATGACGGCCTTTAGCACGGCGACGAGCTAAGACCTGACGGCCTTTTTTAGTTGCCATACGAGCACGGAAACCGTGAGTACGTTTACGCTTGATCACGCTTGGTTGGAATGTACGTTTCATAACTCACCTATCAAAATAATGGACTAAATTCGTAATAACGGAGGATTATACCACCGCATACTATCTTGGTCAATGAACTAATTTAGTTGATATTCATATCCCTAAAAATTTGGTCATTAAAGTAACTTATCTGCTTGTTGGTTTTAATAGAAATATATTTTACACGTCCAGTTAAACCAACTTAGAACACGTATTTATTTGAGCTGAATTTTAAAAGTTATCCACAGTTTGTCTCGAACTCTATAATAATAAACTATTAATATATATAAGTATTGTTGTTATTGGTAGATGTTTTTTCTGTGGTTAAGTTATATTTATCCTTTAAAATCATATTTTTAAGGTATGGATAATGCTGTGGATAACCTGTGGGTTAAATATGGATAAGTTGATTATTCTACTTATCCACAAAACTATCCACAATATTATCCACAAAAAACAAGGTGTTATCCACAGGGTAACTGTGGTAAATTAACCTCCTGTCCGATATGTGTTTCTGCTCAGCTTGCCAATATAGTTTTGAGTTGAGTCCTCAGAAGCTATGCTAGTGCTTAAATAGCGGTTTATATCATTGAGACATATCTATTATTTCAGATCATAGGGTTAGTATTATTCATGATAGACACAGTAAATATTTGGGATAAGTGTTTAAACGACTTGCGCTATAACGTCAAAGACAACGTATTCACTATGTGGTTGAGACCTTTATCAGCCCATCAGGAAGAACAAACCCTTATCATACTTGCCCCTAATGATTATTTTGTTACTTACATCAAAAAAAACCATTTACAAGATATTCAGCAGCTGGTTACTAAGCATAGCCAAGGTAGTATCGAAGAGGTTATTGTCCGTGTTGATAATGTGGGGCATGACACAGATGATAGTACCCAGTTGTCATCAGGCTCTTTATTTGTAGAAGATAAGCACTCCCCTACCCTTGCAGAATCTAATTTTGAAACGATTCATCATAACAATGCGAAAGCAGATATTGATGCCAATACGCGTCGTGCTGCTTTAGTAGACTCTACTGATGCAAAATCGTTGAGCTATCTAAATCCAGATTTTACATTCGAGACATTCGTTACTGGTAAGTCCAATAACCTTGCTTACAAAGCTTGTTATGAGCTCGGAAAACGCCAGTCGAAAAACCGTCACAATCCTTTATTTATATACGGACCTTCTGGTTTGGGGAAAACGCATTTAATGCATTCTGTAGCACATCGCTATTTGAAAAATAATCAAAGTTTTTATTATTTCACTTCCGAAAAATTTATTAATCAATTAGTTTATTCATTAAGAAATAATAAAATAGAAGATTTCAAAAAGAAAATTAAAAAAGTGGATTTATTAATTGTAGATGATATTCATGTATTGGCAGGGAAAACAAAAAGCAGTAATGAATTTTTGACTTTGTTTGCTGATTTCACCAGCGGTGATAAGCAACTGATTTTGGCTTCTGATAGACATCCATCGCAGATGACGGAGTTTGATGAACGCTTTAGATCTCGATTTTCTTGGGGGCTAACGGTCGCAGTTGATCCACCTGAAATTGATACTCGTGTACAAATCTTGCAAAAGAAGGCAGCTTCGTACGGTATGACGTTGCCTAAAGAATGTGCGCTATTTATCGCTCAAAACGTGGTATCAAACGTCAGGCGATTAGAAGGTGCTTTAAATCAAGTCTTTGCCAATGCCAATCTGACAGGCGCACAGATAACCCTTGAAATGGTGCAATATGCGTTAAAAGATATTGTAGCCATGCGCGTACAAGCCGTTAATATGGATAATATTCGCAAAGTGGTTGCTGAGTATTATGATGTGACCATTAAAGATATTATGGGTCGTAAACGCACACGCAGTATTGCTAGACCACGTCAAATAGCGATGGCGCTATCACGTGAGTTGACGGGAGATAGTTTTCCTGAGATTGGTCAATCATTTGGTGGGCGCGATCATACGACAGTGATGCATGCTTGTGATAAAGTGAATGAATTACGTGCAGCAGATCCAGCGTTTGATAAAGATTACAAGACGCTGGCTTTAATGTTACAAGCTGGTTAGTTACCTGCTATATCACTATGTTTTAGTCGTATGATATGATTTATAATATTGAAAATCTAAGCGCATAGCTAGTCAATAGATTATCGTCAGTAGACAGGGTATTATTGAGTCATTATTTTAAATTTATAAAAATAAAGCCATTTAAATAAGAGTAACTAAGCATGCAATTATCGATTAATCGAGAGTCGTTACTAAAAGCCATTAACCTAATCGCCAAAGCTGCTGATAAGCGTCATAACATGGTCATTTTGGGCAATATCAAGTTGCAGCTATCTGAATCAGAGCTGGTTTTGACGGCTTCTGACTTAGAAGTAGAACTAACATCGACATTAAAATTGCCTGCAGGTGCTTGTGTTCAAGCAGGTACAACAACACTACCTGCAACAAAACTAAAAGACATCTGTAAGTCTTTGCCTGCACAAGCTCAAGTTAATCTTGCCACTCAAGAAAATGAGCGCTGCCTGTTAACCAGTGGTAAAAGCCGTTTTACCTTAGGGACATTACCGAGTGAGGATTACCCTAGCTTAGGTAATCCTGAAAATATCACACCATTGACTATTAGTCGCAATCGCTTGACAGATTTGATTCATAAAACCCAGTTTGCGATGGCGATTCAGGATGTGCGTTACTATTTAACAGGTATGCTGTTTGATGTATCACAGCAGCAATTAACGACTGTTGCGACTGATGGACATAGACTGGCTTTGGCGCGTAGTGTGATCGATGTCAGTGCTGATCTGAATATGCAGGCTATCTTGCCACGCAAGGCTGTCATTGAGCTTGAGCGCTTGGCTGCTGAGCTTGGTAAAATGTTGGGTGATAAGGATAATGCAGTAATATTGAGCTTTGGTCGTGAGTTTTTGCAAGTTAGCTTACCGTTTGGTGATGTCGATAGTGCAGGGCAGGTGAGTGATAACTTGATGGTGACTTTCACAGCGCGTTTGATTGATGGAAAATTCCCAGACTATCGCCGTGTCATGCCAAGCAATACTGACAAATTGGCGTTATTCAACCAAGAAAAAATGACTGACGTACTACGCCGTGTAGCGATTTTGAGTAATGAAAAATCTCGCGGTGTGGTATTCAACTTTGCCAGTGATGGCATGGTAGAGGTGCGTGCAAACAACGCTGAGCAAGATGAAGCAGTTGAGATGATACAAGCTAAGTATCAAGGTGAGCCGATGGAGTTGTCATTCAACGCAGCTTACCTGCAAGATGTTCTCAGTGTGATTCAAGGAGATTTGCAAATGCATATGAGCCAATCAAACGCTTCAGTGTTGGTTAACCAGCTAAATGACGAGTTCCATCAGTATGTCATTATGCCAATGCGTATCTAGTTGTTATTCATTTTAGAATACTAATCTAGCGTAATTTATCTATTGTGTTATTCGACTTTTGCTTGCCAAATATACCTACTTGCTGTTCAGTAGGTAGGCAATAAAATAGGCGGCTCTCGTTATTATGATTGAACGTCTACAAGTTTCATGCTTACGCAATTTGACGCAAGTTAATCTAAATTCAGCTGCTTGCAACGTCATTGTTGGTGAAAACGGGAGCGGTAAAACCTCGTTACTTGAAGCAATATTTTTGTTATCAAGAGGCAAAAGCTTCCGTCATCATCAGCCCAAACGCTATATTCAACATCATCAGAATGCAGTGACTGTACACGCTTGTCTCAACGATAGCAGTACCTTAGCCATTCAGAAACAAACAGACGCAACTACCGTTCTGCGGCTTAATCAAACCACTGTATACAATCAAAGTGTCTTAACCGAACAGTTACCAACATTACTGATAGATCCGTCAACGATGGATATGTTAGAGCAGGGCAGTGCCAGTCGACGACAGTTACTGGACTGGTTAGTGTTTCACATGAAACAAGGTTTTCATCCGCAATGGGTAGCTTACCAACGTCTACTAAAACAGCGCAATAGTCTACTAAAAAAGACGAGGCAATTAACCCAAGTACAGCTCTCTGAACTAAAATCATGGGATAAAGGTCTTAGTAATCATGCTGCTCTTATCCATCATTATCGTGAGCGGATATTTACCGAATGGAAGCCTTATTTTGCTGAGAGCGTTTCACAGTTGTTGCCGTCTTATTCGGAACAATTGAGCTTAAGCTATAATGCTGGCTACGATACCACTGTAGCGTTGGATGTACAGCTGAATGAGCGTTTAGAGCAGGATTTGCAGTTGGGCTATACCCGCATTGGCAATCATCGCGCTGACATTCATGTGCATTGGCGCTCTAATGAGGTAGCAGAGTATAATAAAGAATCTTCAAGCGTGATGATAGAGGCTGAAATAAACGAAAAACTGCCTGTTTTAAAAGAACAAGCAGCGAATGTACTGTCTCGTGGTGAAAAAAAACTTCTCATAACAGCATTAAGGTTGTCACAGCTGCCACTGCTTCTTAATGCGACAGAGGACACTGATTTGTCTGTTTCAGCATCGCAACCGCGTATTACGCCAGTAGTATTATTGGATGATATTACGGCAGAGCTTGATAATAGGGCGATAGAGATCTTATTATCGACTTTATCACAGTTGCCATGTCAGGTATTTATGACCAGCTTGACGGATGATATCGTACCATTCATCGAAAGGTTTTGGTCACACCATAATATGTTTCATGTGAAACATGGTCAGATTTTGTCTTTATAAGCGCTTTTTTGTACTGTCTATTTTACCCTGATTTATCACCTCGTAAATTTTTTAGATTTGCTATTGTTTTCCTATAATCAAGGTTATCTTGAGGCGGCTTTAGATGCCGATAAAGCTACCAGTAAACAGTGACTTAGAAGCAAAAAAATGCTAAAATTAAGCTTTATTTTTATCCTGTTTTCAGCAAGTTGTTTGATGATGTTGAATAGATCGTCTTTACTGTCTGTTTCTTTATAAGATATTGATAATATTGTGTTTAATCCACAAGGCTAGTTTTGATAATGTTTAAAAAAAAGAAACGAGCGTTAGCGTGATTTAAATACCGACTTTATGTTTTTTGAGTCGCTGTCATATCCTATAAATTTTTGGCTGATTTCGCTTTAGCCAAACTTGTACATCAAAATTTTCGACAATAAAAGTTACGTCCAAAATGACGTTATGAGGCATCATCGTAGTGGTGGGTCCATGACAAACGGCTGATTATGGCTAGATTAAGGAAGACACATGAGTGATTCATTACCTACCGACCACGAGCAACTGATATCTGACGCTATGGAAGAAACTACAGTATCTGCTGCGGTTTCTGAAGCATCACCTTCTGATTATAGCTCTAAAGATATTCGTGTCTTGCGCGGATTAGAGGCAGTACGCGTACGTCCAGGTATGTATATTGGTGACACCGATGATGGCACAGGCTTACATCATATGGTCTTTGAGGTAGTAGATAACTCTATTGATGAGGCGCTTGCTGGTCATTGTGATCAGATTGATATTATTATCCACGAAGATGAATCTGTTAGCGTTATGGATAATGGTCGCGGTGTGCCTGTTGATATTCACCCAGAAGAAGGCGTGTCTGCGGCACAGGTTATTATGACCGTGCTACATGCCGGTGGTAAATTTGATGACAACAGTTATAAAGTCTCAGGTGGTCTACATGGTGTAGGTGTTTCGGTAGTAAATGCGTTATCTGAAAAGCTTGAGATGAATATCTGGCGCGAAGGCTATCATTATCATCAAACTTATACTGATGGCGTACCTGATGCTGATATTCAGCGGATGGAAGCCACTGATAAGACGGGTACGCAAATCCGTTTTTATCCAAGTGCCAATATCTTTACTGGAACTGTTTTTGAATATGATATTTTAGCCAAACGTTTACGTGAGTTATCGTTTCTTAACTCAGGTGTGCGTATCGTATTGACTGATGAGCGTATCGATAAGCACCATGAGTTCGAGCACAAAGGTGGCTTGTCAGAGTTTGTCAGCTATATCAATGCCGGCAAAGATGGCATCAATGAAGTATTTCATTTTACCAGTGACCAGGATGACGGTATTAGTGTCGAAGTGGCGCTACAGTGGACAGATACATATAACGAAAAAGTACTGTGTTTTACCAATAATATTCCACAGGGTGATGGTGGTACGCATTTATCTGGTTTCCGTTCAGCACTCACACGTGGTTTAAATAGCTACATGGATCGCGAAAACTTATTCAAAAAAGAGCGAGTCGCTGCGACGGGTGATGATGCTCGTGAAGGTTTAACTGCTATCGTTTCTGTAAAAGTACCTGATCCAAAATTTTCGAGTCAGACCAAAGATAAGTTGGTATCAAGCGAAGTCAAATCTGCTGTCGAATCTGCGATGCATGACAAATTTAACGATTATTTGTTAGAAAATCCGAGTGCAGGTAAAGCAATCGCAAGCAAGATTATCGATGCAGCACGTGCCCGTGATGCGGCCCGTAAAGCGCGCGAGATGACGCGTCGTAAGACAACGTTAGATATTGCGGGCCTACCCGGTAAGTTGGCTGATTGCCAAGAAAAAGACCCAGTATTGTCAGAACTCTATATTGTGGAGGGTGACTCTGCAGGTGGTTCGGCTAAGCAAGGTCGTAGCCGTAAGACGCAAGCAATTTTGCCACTAAAAGGTAAAATTCTAAACGTTGAGCGTGCGCGTTTTGACAAAATGCTGTCTTCTGCTGAAGTGGGCAACTTGATTACTGCGCTTGGCTGCGGCATCGGTCCTGACGAATATAATCCTGACAAAGTACGCTATCATAAAATCATCATCATGACCGATGCCGATGTTGATGGATCACACATTCGTACGTTGCTATTGACTTTCTTCTTCCGCCAAACGCCAGAGCTAATCGAACGTGGCTATATTTATATCGCTCAGCCACCGCTATATAAAGTGAAAAAAGGTCGTCAAGAGCTATATCTAAAAGATGATGAAGCGCTCAAAGCATACTTATTGTCTTCAACAATCGATAATACTAAGTTGCATATTAGTGCCGATGCGCCTGCGATTACTGGGCAAGCGCTTGAAACACTGCTCAATGATTATAACCAAACTCAGTTGATCAAAGCACGTCTGCAGATTCGCTTCCCAGCGGTAATTTTGGACGCATTGACGCATACACCAAAACTTAGTACTGACATGACTTATGATGAGTCTGCCATGAAATCGTGGAAAGCAGCGATGCAGACTAAGCTTGATCACTTCGGTAGCGATCTGAGTCCTGAGATTGAACTGGTTAATATTCATGCACCACAACCAAAAAATATGGATGCAGCCGCTGTAGATCTGTTAGGTATGACGCCAGTTACATCGGCTGAAGAGGGCGAGGCGGTTGATAGTGAAGAGGTATCTACCAAAGCACAGTGGTTACCACGCATAACGGTCTATGTGCATCAGTTAGCACATCATTATCTACTTGATGCCAGTTTTGTTAACTCTGGTGAGTATAGTAAGCTGCTTCGTCTGTCTGCTGAATGGAATACTTTGCTTGAGGATGATGCTTTTATCCGCCGTGAAGCCAGTGCTGGTACGACTAAAGATATTCCAATACGTGACTTCGATTACCTGTGGCAGCAAATGATGGCTGATGCGCGTCGCGGTCTAGCGATTCAACGCTACAAAGGGCTAGGGGAGATGAACGCCGACCAGCTTTGGGACACAACAATGGATCCTGAAAATCGTCGCATGCTACGCGTCACCATCGAAGACGCCATCGCTGCGGATCATATGTTTACCTGCTTGATGGGCGATCATGTCGAACCACGCCGTATCTTCATTGAAGAGAATGCATTGACGGTTTCTAATCTTGATATCTAATCTTGGACCTTAAGTTTGATATCTGAGTTTGGGACTTGTTCTAATAGCATGTAAAAATACCGCTTTGGCATCCAAAGCGGTATTTTTGTTTCACGTGGAACAAAAATCTGACTATTTTACGAGAAAAACAAAATGATTGAGGTGATACTACTTGCTATCGCTTTAGCGATGGATGCGTTTGCAGTCGCGATCGGGCTAGGTGCTAAATCACAAAAGCAAAGTCATTATTATGTGCTGCGTTTGGCTGTTTATGCTGCTTTATATTTTGGCATTGCACAAGGTGTGATGCCGCTCATAGGCTACTTATTAGGTGCGGCACTGTTGGGTTGGTTGGCAGCGGCTGCGCCTTGGATTGGTGGTTTTATTCTTATCGCTCTCGGCGGAAAGATGCTTTACGAAGTGTTCTTTGGAGTTAATGGGACTGATGAGGCTAATGAAGTTGATGAAAGTGCTGAAAATAAAGAGGTTGAGGTGAATGCTGATACTGTTTTAGTCAACAGTACCGTGCAAAAACAGATCAGTCAGCGCACTTTGTTTACCCTCGCCATTGCGACCAGTATCGATGCGATGGCAGCGGGATTTACGCTCAATTTATTGGCAATCAATGCTTGGTTAGCTTGTCTGATTATTGCCATCGTTACCGCTGTATTTGGCTTATTTGGTGTTTATCTAGGTTGGCGCTCAGGGACGTGGTTAGAAGATAAAGCAGAAGCGTTGGGCGGTATGGTACTTGTCTTAATCGGGCTGAAGGTGATGTTTTTTGGCTAATCTATAGTTGATTCACTACTTAGATTAACACACCAAGTGCAACGCTAATTAATATTATAGAACGCCTGCATAGGCGTCTTAAACCCTAATCGTTTTCTTGGTCTGTTGTTTAATTTGTTCTCAATGTCCTGCATCTCATCATCAGAGACTTGTCTAAAGTCACAACCCTTAGGCAAGTACTCTCTGATAAGGCCG
>NZ_RRYV01000063.1 GCF_014861395.1 Psychrobacter sp. FME13
TAATTGCTTATTGCTGGTTTCCCTATAAACCCACCATCAAAAATATGCCTCAGCAAGGGCAGGTGGCTACATTGTAAATAGTATCAATGAGTTACAATGTGGCTTATCCCGAACTGGGGTTATATAATATCTTAAGTGCTTATAAACTTCTTAATACTGCTCTATTATTACGTTGCCCCATCGCATTTTTTGCCGATTTGCGCTATTCTAGCGTATCTAATTTTCTTATCAAAATATTCAATCTAGAGCCCACTATGAGTAATACTGTGACATCTGACCAAGCAGAAAACAATTATTATAACCCACAAGCTATCGAAGCGGCGCAACAAGCCAAATGGGCAACTGACAAGCGCTTCGAAGTTAGTAATGAGCCAAGCGATAAGCCAAGCCGTTATATGCTGTCTATGTTTCCTTATCCAAGCGGCAAGCTACATATGGGGCACGTGCGTAACTATACAATTTCGGACGTACTGAGCCGTTACTATCGCCTAAAAGGTCATGAAGTCATGCAGCCAATGGGCTGGGATGGTTTTGGCTTGCCAGCAGAAAACGCCGCGATCGCCAATCAAACCCCACCTGCCAAGTGGACGTTTGCCAATATTGACAACATGCGCGCACAGCTTAAGTTACTAGGCCTATCTATTGACTGGTCACGCGAGTTCGCTACCTGTAGCCCTGAATACTATCAGTGGGAGCAGTGGTTATTCTTACAGCTGTACAAAAAAGGCTTGGTCTATAAAAAGCTATCGACGGTCAACTGGGACCCGATTGACAATACGGTATTGGCTAATGAGCAGGTCATCGATGGCAAAGGCTGGCGTAGTGGTGCTGCAGTTGAGAAGCGCGACATTCCTATGTATTACTTCAACATCACTGACTATGCTGATGAGCTGCTGGATGATTTGGATCAATTAGAAGGTCATTGGCCATCAGAAGTACTGACCATGCAGCGTAACTGGATCGGTCGTAGTGCGGGTATGGAAGTACACTTTCCATACGAGTTGGCAGGTGAAAGCAATACCTTAGATGTGTTCACTACCCGTCCTGATACCTTGATGGGCGTCACCTATGTGGCAGTTGCCGCAGAGCATCCGCTTGCACAGTATGCATCTGAGAATGATAAAGCAATCGCAGATTTTTGTGCCTTGTGTAAAAAAGGCTCAGTCGCTGAAGCCGATTTGGCCAAAGCCGAAAAAGTCGGTATGGACACAGGTCTGACTGTCACTCACCCACTAACTGGCGAAGAAGTACCAGTTTGGGTTGCGAACTATGTGCTAATGAGCTATGGCTCAGGTGCTGTGATGGCGGTTCCCGCTCATGATGAGCGTGATTATGAATTTGCGAACAAATATAGCCTGCCTATTAAACAAGTCATCCAGTCACCTGAAGGTTATAAAGAGTCTGTGCTTGCTGATGCCAAAGCAGACGGTTCTGAGCCAAACCTTGCCTATACTGAACGCGGCACCTTGGTGAATTCAGGCGAGTTTGACGGTCTAGACTTTGAGCAAGCGTTTGAAGCGATGCTAGCCAAGCTTGAGCCAAAACAATTAGCCAAGAAAAAAATCCAATATCGCTTACGTGATTGGGGTGTCTCGCGCCAACGTTATTGGGGTTGCCCTATCCCAATGATCAATTGCGAGCATTGTGGTACTGTGCCTGTCGAAGAAAAAGACTTGCCCGTCGTCCTACCGACTGATGTCGTCCCTGATGGTCGCGGCAACCCACTCAAAAACATTCCAGAGTTTGTAAACACCACTTGCCCTAAATGTGGCAACCCTGCTGAACGTGAAACCGATACCTTTGACACCTTCGTCGAGTCGAGCTGGTATTACGCACGCTTTGCTAGTCCAAATGATGCGCAAAGCATGGTCAATAAATCTGCTGCCAATAAATGGCTACCTGTTGATCAATATGTCGGCGGTGTTGAGCATGCTGTGATGCATCTACTTTATGCGCGTTTCTTTCACAAGCTCATGCGTGATGAAAACTTGGTATCTGGCAACGAGCCGTTTGCCAACTTGATGACTCAAGGCATGGTACTCGCTGGTACTTTCTATCGCGTCAATGCAGATGGTAGTACCACCTATTACTTCGCCGAAGACATCGATATTGACTATGATGATCGCGGTCAACCGATTAAAGCCATCTTAAAAGCTGATGGACAGCCAGTGACTATTGGCAAAATCGAAAAAATGTCTAAGTCAAAGAATAACGGCGTCGATCCACAGATTACCATCGATAAGTATGGTGCTGATACCGTTCGTCTATACACGCTATTTACCGCGCCTGCTGACCAAACGCTAGAGTGGTCGGATGATGCGTTAAAAGGCCCTTATAACTTCGTGAAGAAAGTGTGGCGTATTGCCGCTGAGCACATGCAAGCACTGACTGCTGCAAACTTAGATCTGACGACGCTAAATAGCGAAGTACTTAATACTGAAGGGCTAAGCAAAGAAGCCAAAAACTTACGTCGTAAAACGCACGAAACGATTGCTAAGATTGACAGTGATTTGGGTGATCGCTTGGCACTAAACACGCCCGTATCTAGCCTCATGGAGCTTGCCAACGAGTTAACTGGTTTTAAGGTCACTAATGAGCAAGACCTACGAGTGCAGCATGAAGCATTGGTAGATTTACTGATTATGTTATCGGTGTATGCACCGCACGTCGGTGAGCACTTACTTGAACAGTTGGGACTAGATACTGTTACTCTAAACTATCCAACTGTTGATGAAAGTGCGCTGGTGCAGGATACCATCACGATGGTCGTACAAGTTAATGGTAAGATGCGCGGTAAGATGGATGTCGCCCCAAACAGCGATCCAGAGCAGCTAAAAGCACAAGCTCGGGCGATTGAAGGTGTGGCAAAGTTCATTACTGGTGAAATCAAAAAAGAAATCGTCGTTCCTAATAAGTTGGTTAATATCGTGGTTGTGGGTTAGATATTTTAGGCTTAGTGGATGCTCTATCTAATCTAAGCCTTTTTATAATTTGAGGATAGCGATTATGTCGTATAAACATCGAACTGGTCAGTTACATCAAAGTAAACAGCGCGAACAACGCTATACTACTGTAAGCCTTGGTAGACAGAAACTAGCAACAGCATTGCTTGCTGCCCTACCGATGTTTACAGTATTAGGCGCCACAGCAGCGCTCAGCGGTTGCGGTTTTCAACTGCGTGGCTATGATACCCCAATGCTCTTAAATGTTGCCAAAACAGCAGTCATCATCGAAGATGATCGCACGTCCTTCCCACTCAAGCTACCGTTAACAAAAAACCTAGAGGCTTTAGGCGTCAACGTTATTAGTAATATGACAGCAAAAGATGTCGCTAATAATAATCAGACCAGCGCTGAACCTATTGCTGCGATTAATATTAGCAATCTCCGTTTTAAACAGTATGAGTTAGTCGGTGTTTTAACAGAAATTCGCTTAGTTATATCAGCAGATGTCAGCTACCAAACCATGGAAAATGGTCAGCCAATCACGTTAAGCAACCCCATACAAATTGAGCGCAGCTATCAATACAATGATGCATCGGTTAGCACTGATGATCAGCAAGGCAATCAAATTACTGAGTGGCTATATGATAGCTTGGCACGCCGTATCACGGATCAGTATGCGGCACTTTCTCTCCCTAAAGTGCCATCAGCAGGTGCCACCATACCCGTACAACCTGGTAATGGCTCATCATCAACCGCCGTTGTGACACCAAACCCTTAACATAAGCGTATTGCCAACTGAACATTTGATACTCACTGCCATCAACCTGTGTACTACCAGTCTATGCAAGATACCTTTATAAGAGCCTATCCAAAGCTACTGCAACCATCCGTTACAGTAGCGGGCTTGTGGCTGGCGCATGGTGATGAGCCCTTGCTCAGTCAATGGCTCATCGATGCGCTGCGTCCTCATTGGCACGCGCAAAATTACGCCATTAAACGCATAGAGCTGGTATCAGTCAAGAGCTGGCAGGAAGTGCTGTCAGAGTTAGGTAGCCAATCTTTATTCGATGATGCGAGCGCATTAATCGTGACCGGCAATCATAAACCTGACAAAGCCGTTATTGCTGAGTTAGAACGCTTCGCCATCGATGCACAATCAGGTGCACACAGTCACAGCCTTCTATGGCTAACACCCAAACAAGACAAACGCGCCCAAAGTAGCAAATGGTTTGCGCCATTTGCGCAGTACGGTCACATCATTGACTGCAATCTATACAATGAACAGCAACGACAACAACTGTTGCAAATACAAGCCCAGCAGTTTGGTTTAACACTGTCTCAAGAAGCTTGGCAGTTACTTATTTCACATACGGAGCATCATTTACTCAGTGCTTATCAAACCTTGTGGCGGCTGTCTTACCTGTTTGCACCGCAGCTGGTCGGTGATAACGATAACACCAATTCAATCGCAGACAGTCAGATACCACCGACAGCAAACGTGGCACTTGATGTTAAAGACCTACAAGCAGCACTGGTCAGTGACGCGCAATTTAGCGTGTTCGACTTATCAGATGCCATGCTGGCAGGCAATAGCGCACAAGTGGCAAAAATCATCTTTCAGCTCAGAGCGACTGATGAGCCAACGACTCTAGTGCTGTGGGCGATTAGTAAAGATATGCGTCAAATCATGCAATTAATGGATGGGCAAGATCCACAATCACTTGGTATTTGGCGTAGTAAGCAAGGACTGTATCAACAAGCCTGCCGCCGCCACTCAAATGTACACACAGCCGAATGGCCTGCATTCTTATATCGCTGTGATCAAGCAATCAAAGGGTTGGTCCAGCAGCCAGCGTGGGAGCTACTATTGCAAGCAGCGCTTGAGTTATCAGGTCAAAGGTTATTTGAAAGTCCAAAGTAATTTTGAATGGCGCATTCATTTTCTTCTCAGTCACATTAAATATAGCCTCAGTTAAATAAAAAACCATTAGTCAAAGCCATGGTCATAGCACCATCACTTATCACTTATCACTTATCACCTATTCCTTCTCTATTCCCACCATGCTCAAAAAAAACCTTAACCTTTCTTAAACTAATTGCCATTTCCTTTTTTGTATCAAACATTTACTATACCTACAATTGATACTTTTGTGGTTGGATAATCGTCATGCGTAAAATGAGTAAAAAATCTGCTATTAAATGGGGTGTTATCGCTTTGATTGTGGTAGCAGTAGCAGCCTTAGCCTATCACTTTTTGAAACCTAAAGAAGAAGGTCCAACCTACTTAACCGCCACGGCTGAAATTGGCGACATAGAAAACAATGTCATGGCATCAGGTAAAGTAAAAGCACTCAACACCGTTGATGTTGGTGCTCAGGTTTCTGGTGAAGTGACTCGTCTCTATGTAGAAGTAGGCGATGAGGTAGAAAAAGGTGATTTGATTGCCCAGATTGATCAAGTGACGCAAAAGAACAACTTAAGCAATCAACAAGCCAGCCTTCAGCAAAGTGAAGCCGCACTCCAAAGTGCTCGTGCAGAAACACTAAGCAAGCAAGCCAATCTAAAAAGTGCCTATGCTGATCTTGCTAGCCGTCAGTCTGAACTAAAACAAGCAAAATCAGACTTTGCTCGATTAGAGTCTTTGGTCTCTATCGATGCAATTTCTCAGCAGGAGTATGACACACAAGAAACCACTGTCGAAACAGCACAAGCTGCGGTAGACAATGCGCTTGCGGCAATTGATACTGCTAAGGCTGCTATTGTTACTACGCAAGCAGATATCGAGAGTCAGCAAGCAGCAATACGTATAGCCGAAACCAATGTTAGTACAGCTGCAGAAGATCTTAGCTATACCACGATTCGTGCGCCCATTTCTGGTACGGTCGTTTCTATCACCACCGAACAAGGCACAACCGTCAACGCCAATCAAACAGCGCCGACTCTGGTTACGCTAGCCGATTTATCAACGGTTCGTATCAATGCCCAAATATCAGAAGCTGATGTGATTAACGTTAGTGCTGGCATGCCCTCCTACTTCAATATTATCGGTAATCCAGACCAAAAATATGATGCTACCTTAACAGCTATCGAGCCTGCACCTGAAGAGATCAGTGAAACCAGCTCAACAGATTCTGCTATCTACTATGTTGGCTATATTGAAGTACCCAATACTGATCGATTATTCCGTATTGATATGACGGCTCAACTTTATATCGTTATCGACCAAGCGACAGATGCCGTGCTTGTGCCATCAGCCGCCGTAAAAGAAAGACCTGCCAAAAATCAAGCAAATGGAGAGTCTCAAACCAATACATTCATACGTGTCTTAAAAGACGATAACACAGTCGAAGATCGCACAGTCGAAGTAGGCATCGACAATCGAGTGAATGCGCAGATTTTGAGTGGCTTACAAGAAGGTGAAAAAGTCATTATCAGTGAAGGTGGTGCTAAATCGTCAGGTGGCGGTGGTGCTCGTATGCCAGGCGGCGGTGGTCCTCCAGGAATGTAACGTACCACTGATATATGTTGATTATGAAGAAGCTTGGTACAAAGCTGCCCTACCACACCGATTTTTATTACTTTAGATTAAACACAAAGACCTTGCTATGACTATATCTCAATCGTCTCAACAGACACCTAACGTAGCTGAAAAGCCCATTATGCAGCTCTCTGGTGTTATTCGAGAGTTTCCGGCAGGTGAGCAAACCATTCGAGTATTGCATGATGTTGACTTGACGATCAATCAAGGTGAGATGGTCGCTATCATCGGACAATCGGGTTCTGGCAAGTCCACCTTAATGAATATCTTGGGCTGCTTGGATCAAGCAACGGCTGGTGACTATAAAATATATGGTCAATCAGTAAACAAGCTAGAAGCAGATGAGTTAGCTGAATTGCGCCGTGAGCACTTTGGATTTATTTTTCAGCGTTACCATTTGCTTGGTGACATCAGCGCCAAAGACAACGTCGCTGTTCCTGCTGTTTATGCAGGTATGGATACCAACGCTCGGACTCAACGTGCCGAAAAGCTATTGACCGATTTGGGTCTTGGTGAAAAGGTAAATAATCGACCTAGCCAGCTCTCAGGTGGTCAGCAGCAGCGTGTTTCTGTTGCTCGCGCACTAATGAATGGTGGTGATGTTATTTTGGCTGATGAGCCGACTGGTGCACTAGATAGTAAATCTGGTGAAGATGTCATGGAGATTTTGCATGACCTAAATGCTCAAGGTCATACTATAATTATGGTCACTCACGATCCCAAGCTTGCTGCTCAAGCCGAACGAGTGATTGAGCTAAAAGATGGCTATGTCATTGCTGATTATAAAACAGAGCATTATAAACCAACAACACAACAACCAGCATCTATTCTCAGCGGTCACCGCAAAAGTGCATTTAGCAGCTTCCTTGACCGATTTTTTGAAGCATTTAAGATGTCCCTACTCGCCATGCGAGCACACAAAATGCGTACTTTATTGACCATGCTAGGTATCATCATCGGTATCGCTGCCGTCGTCTCTATCGTCGGTCTAGGTCAAGGCTCTCAACAACAAATACTCGCAAATATTAGCTCACTGGGCACCAATACTATAACGGTGAATGATGGTTACCCTAGAGGCGACCCAAGACGCCGTTACAATGATGACAACCTCACACCAGAAGATGCTCAAGCTGTCGGTAATCAACCCTATGTCATCAATGTGAGTCCTCAGGTAAATAGTACAGCCAGTGTGCGTTATAGCAGTGTTCAAGAAGACTCAACAGTTAATGGTGTTGGTGAGTATTACCTAGAAGTCACTGGTGAAACGTTGGCATCGGGACAAGGGTTTGACGAAGACAGTATCAGCCTACGTAGCCAAGACGTTATTATCGATGATAATGCCAAACAAGCATTCTTTGCAGATATTGACGACCCTATTGGTGAAGTACTACTGGTCGGTAGCGTACCTGGGCGAGTCATTGGCGTCCTTGAAGAGAGCGACAGTGGTTTTGGCGCAGATAGCACCACACCCATCATATACATGCCCTACACTACCGTCATGTCACGCATTACTGGCAGCGCCAATATTGATCGTTTTGTAGCGTTATTAGATGACAGTATTTCATCAAGCGTGGCTGAGACTGCCATATCGGAATTGATAGAAGGTCGCCATGGTAAAGATGATTTTGAACTTCGTAACTCAGACTCTATTCGTCAGACCATTGAGTCGACCACAGGCACCATGACCCTACTTATCTCATCTGTTGCTGTTATCTCACTGATCGTTGGTGGTATTGGTGTTATGAATATCATGCTGGTGTCCGTGACCGAGCGTACCAACGAGATTGGAGTGCGAATGGCTGTTGGAGCTCGCCAAAACGACATCATGCAGCAGTTCTTGATAGAGGCCGTGCTGGTTTGTATTTTGGGTGGTTTGCTAGGTATTGGTATGGCCTTTGCTATCGGCGAACTGATCAATCAATTTGGTGGTGATAGCTTTAAAGTTATCTATTCCGCTACCTCTATCATTGCAGCCTTTGTGTGCTCCACGCTTATTGGGGTTGTTTTTGGCTTCTTGCCCGCCCGTAATGCTGCAAAACTAGATCCTGTAGATGCACTTTCTAGGGATTAATCGTGAATGACAGGGGCACTGAGTTAGCATGTTCAGTGCTCAACTGAATCATAATGATAAAATCCTAAAAAAATAGTTATTTTTTCTGCATATTTATAGTTTTTTCCTCATCAGGGGTTGTAATTGTCATAATTATATATATAATGTGCTCTCACGTTTAGGGATACAAACTCTTTAAACGTTGAAACAAGCTTAATGTATGTTATTTAAGCTTAACTTGCAGAACAAAAGAGCATTGCTCTTATAGATGTTCTTCAGGGCCGATAGCTCAGTTGGTAGAGCAGTTGACTTTTAATCAATTGGTCCCGCGTTCGAGTCGCGGTCGGCCCACCATATTTAGTAATACGCTTATCGATCGTTTTACCCTATCCGGTAGTTGGTTGATAAAAGTTAAAAGCATCTTTAAGATGTTAAGTTTTAACAAAATCCCATTTAAAGGGTTTTGAACCTAGTTTGGATGCGTAGTTTCTAGAATTTACGACAATGTAAATTCTCTTGCGCTCAGACGAAGCAATGCTTCGTTTTATCCTCGCTCAGGGCCGATAGCTCAGTTGGTAGAGCAGTTGACTTTTAATCAATTGGTCCCGCGTTCGAGTCGCGGTCGGCCCACCATATTCCAAAAGCCCAGTTACTATCTCTCTCAGTTATGAGAAAATATAGTAACTGGGCTTTTTTTATGCCCTACTTTATTTTTTCTGCTTGAACATCGAAAAGTCAGCATTTTTTCGCCGTAGTAATTTATGCTTGATAGTGTCTTTAATGGTTCGTGGCTGCTTGGGTGCCTGCGTAATCAAAGTATCAAACATGGCTTGATCTATCGCCAACTCACGACCATGTGCCATCATGACCACAGAAGGTTTTAATGCTTTGATTTTTTGGAGCGATTGAATATAAACCTTGGGATCATAGACAGGAAAAGGCGCCACAAACTTATGGCGTAGCTTGATAATCAAATCAGCGGTATATACCTGTCGACTAGGCAGATGAAACAAAGATAAATCGCGGTCTGTATGCCCAGGAGTTTCAAGCACCTGCCATTCATCAAACCCTGGCACGCAGTCTCCTTCACTGACAGTGATATCAGCCTTAAGATACGCTGGATAATACAGATTCTTTAGGGAGCAGCCTTGGCGTCTCGCCACATAATACGCAAGATTTATATCCACTAAATGCATCGTACGACCAGCAATACCGCTATACCACTGATCGCTTTTATCTGCCGACACTATCATACAGCCTGTCTCATCTCGGAACTTATGGGCTCCGCCCGCATGGTCTGGGTGCATATGAGTGACGACGACGACTTTTAGATCAGTAACGGGTCGTTTTAAGGTCGTCTTAATATAATCCAGCACCATTTCCACATCAGGCCGACAAGCGCCATCTAGCAGCATAATTTTATCTGGGTAGACCGCCATATACGTACTTTGGATGTACCCATTCAGACGTACAATCTCGCATAAACTCATTTGCATTCCCTGCCATATAGATAGTCCTTACTATGGATATCTTTAGATATCCATCAATACATTCAGTATAACGCTCCTCATATAAATTGTAATGGCTTTGAGTGAACGCTTGTGACTATAGAATTACTCATAGACAATCCAACGCGAACGCTCTTATCTGTCATAACCCCATATGCGAAAAGCAAAAACAAAGAACAGTTAAAATAAAATTCTGCTATGATTGTGGCAATCAACAAAAGTATAATAAACGAGCCATTCATGAATCACCTTGCAGAAACTACCAAACAGCCTACACCACCTTTCTTAAACCTTATAACCAAACCTTGTGTTTTAACCATATTTACCACAGCACTAATGGGGTTCTCCATCTCTGCAAAAGCCGGAGGTTGGCTTTATTGTAGCTCTAATTTCTCATTGGACAATCGCACCTATAATGAATGTCAGATTAATTTCCCAACGCTAGATACTGGCAACGATACCCAAACCAACCTGTATTTATTGCTCGCTGATAAAGGCTTAATTGACTTTGATATTCCTAATACGCATGAATCAGACTCCTATTATGCTCATGACTTTCCGTTAAACTTACCTACTTTAAGACAAACGGCAGTGAATGAAGTAAAAAACCCCAATCAGAATTTTTTAGAGCAATCTAAAAAAAGCAATTACGCCGAATATTGTAATAGTTTTTATACAGGTGAAGAGGCGCTAAAAGACGCGCTAAAGATTGATACGAAATTGACCTCTAAAGAACGCTTACAACTGATGCAGTTTCGCCAAGCCATCCGCAGCGAATGTGCGAACTCGTTCGGTCATGACACCTCATCAGCCGAGAGTACATCTACTTTTCCGTTGAAATGGTCTACCAATGCTCAGCCATACGCAGACTATATTATGGCCACTCAGCTGTTTTATTTGGGTGAAAAATCAGACTTTGACAGTGCTCATAATCTCTATAGTGCGTTAATCAATATTAAAACAGACAACAATGCCGGACTTGCTTGGCTGGTCGATACCGCCAATTATATGCTGATTCGTACTGGTATTAATCGTATTTATCAGCACGGCATGGGAGACTACCGCTATAAGAGCGAGACCGTTGATCCAAGACTGTTTTCCAATACTCAAAAGGTCATCAATACTTACCTTAGCCGCTTTAAAGATGGCCACTATACTGCCTCAGCGCGCGGCTTACAACGTCGGCTCTATTGGCTAGCAGATCGACAAGATAAGCTGATTGATGAGATCGAGTGGCAAATCGATCATACCAACTCACTAGCGTTTAATCTGGATAGTCGCGTATTGCCAGCAGAAATAGAACAAAGAGTATTTTTTGCAAACTTTGATGAACCACTCAATATTAATGATCTAAATAACCCCATTTTACTCACCAGTTTTGCGTTATACCGCTTAAGACCTGCTGACTCTTTTAGTTCTATTAAACCGCTAACATTAGCAGAGCTAAAGCAGCTAAAACCCAAGTTTAAAGAGCGCACAGATCTATATCAGTATCTCATAGCGACCTATTATTTTGTGCAGGAAAACAATCCAAAACTTGCTATAAAGTACTTACCAACTACTGTACCGACAAGTGAGATGTCATATTCAAGGTTTAGCCAATACGTCCTAAAAGCCAAAGCATTGCAGCAAACGGGTGATATCAATGAGGCAAACGCAATATGGGATCGCCTACATCAATTGCCAAAACAACCGTTTCAAAACAGAATAACCGAGCTGGCGTTAGCGCTTCAAGCAGATCAAACCAATGATTACAGCAAATTTTTTGGTAATAACGCTACGGTACAATCTCAAACTTTAAAAATGCGAGTAATCAAGTATTCTGCCGATCCCGTGCTATTGAGACAAATTGCTGATCGTCATTCGGTTACTGATACGATTGGCGCAGAAGCCCGTTACGCGCTACTGACTAAATCACTACTACAGGGGCGCTATGCTGATTATTTAACATACAGACAGAACTATCTCCCCAAAGACGCCCAAAAGTATTTAGGCTTTGATAGTGAGGACGAAAAACTGAAATACTTGCCTACATTCAGTGAGTTTAATTGGCAGGGTAAACAAATTAGTCCTAACATAAACTGCCAAGACTTGACGAAAACAGTGACGCGCCTGAGCCAAAACCCAAAAGACAGACTACAAACCCTATGTCTAGCCGAGTTTATGAATGACTCAAACTTAACTTACTATCTCGAAGATTATGACAATTCCTATCATTCTTCTGATCAAAACGATTCAGGCTATCGCTATCCTTACTTAGGTGATATACCCAGTCGTTTTGACGGTCAAGCGCTAAACCGATTGAACATCTATCAATCTACATTTAACAGCAATCAAGATGACGAGTTATCAGCCTATGCGCTACATCGTGCGATTGGCTGCTTTGCAAGTTCAGGTAGGAACCATTGTAGCGATGAAAATGTGGACATGTCAGTTCGTAAAGCTTGGTTTAAACGCTTAAAATCAGACTTTAAAAATACAAACTGGGCGAAAAACCAGAAATATTATTGGTAAATTGAAAGGCTTTTTGAATTGATAAAAAACTGGCAAAAACATAGAGGGCTAGTATTAGGGGTTATTTGCTTAATCATACTGGTTCTTACGTCTATTATTTATAACTCAGTCTATAGCCTTGCTTCAACGCATCAATCTAAAACTGAGCAGCAACCCCAATCAGTAGAGATCGCCCTCAATGCTGGGCACACCACTAATACTGCTGCTACTAGCGATGCAATTGTTAATGCGAAAGATTATGAGCAGTTTTGGATATGGACACCGCCCAAGGATGATACCCAGCTGAGCCAAGCTCATACCTTATATATCTTACAAGGTGAAATTCGTCCGCCTAATATTCCGTACTATCGTCCCAATACTAATGAGAATGCAGATCATGCTGCACTTGCAACGCTGACACCGCAAGGTCTAGGCGTTCGCTCTTTAGATGATAAAAAAATCTGGCTCGTCTATCGTGCAACCAGTCAAGAATGGTCAGACGAAGTGATGGCTCAGCTTATCGAGCGCTTAGAGAAGTGGCAGCGAGCAGGCAATCAAGTGATGGGGATTCAAATAGACTATGATGCTCCCACCTATCAACTGGATAAGTACGCACAACTGCTGAGGAATGTGCGTAAGCAACTACCAGCGCATTATCAGTTGAGCGTAACTGGATTGCTTGATTGGTCAAACCAAGCTGAGGAGCCTCAGTTTATGCAGCTCGGTGATGCCATCGATGAGTTGGTTATCCAAACTTATCAAGGAACAACTACTTTAACCAATTACTCTCGATATCTAAAAAAACTAGAAAATGTGCCCTTTGATTTTAAAGTGGGTATCATTGAAGGTGGTCAGTGGCACGGCGCAGGGTTTTTGGAAAACAGTCCACACTTTAAGGGTTATGTCGTATTTTTACGATAAAGGATGAAGTAATTGAAATATAGCATCTTCTTATAAAATGACACGCTTTTAACAAAGTGTGATTAGCGCTCACACTTTTTTACCCCCACTAAAAAACCCAGCGCTTAGGCTGGGTTTTTGATAAAACTTAACGTATAACATTTAATATATAAAACTTAACGTATCTAGAAACCGTATGACATTAATTATGCCAAATCACGTACCTTTGGCTCACGCTTCCATAGACGAGACTTCGCATTTGCAATAAAGCTATCTAATTCAGCGAGTGGCGTAACAAAACTGTCTTTTTCAATTGGCAGTTTACTCAATATAAACTCATCCGTTGCTCCGCAATACGCAATCGCTTTACAATGACCATACGCATCGTTGAACCAATCTAAGGCTGAGCTGTCTTTGGCTAGCTTTTTAGCTTGATCAGGCATGATAATACTCACCACAGCATCGAACATCACTGACGGACCACCAGCGAGGCGCTCATCAGCTTGTATGCGTGTGCCATCATCCAACACCACCTCTTTATTAGGTGCCACTATTTTGACACTAGCGCCCTGCTCTTTAGCGGCGTCTTCAAACTTCTTAATCTCGCTACTCTTAGAGCCTTCCGCGACCAATATACCTATCAGACGACCTTTTAGACTGTCAGGCGTCAGACCGATGGTTTGTACCGCTTTAGAGGTTGCTATATCTAGTACAGGTGCAGCGGCATCCGCAGGTTCTGGCAATTCCATACCAAGTGCGGTCGCCACACGATTGGCCAAGTCTTCATCGATATGAATCAGATGACCAAGCATACGAGCACGTACATGTGCTGTATCTACTTTACCGAGCTCAAAGGCATAGGCTGTTGCGATATGTGCTTGCTCCGTGGGTGTTTGGCTACGATAAAACATCCGTGGCTGACTGTAATGATCTGCGAAACTCTCTGCACGTACGCGACCTTTTACTCCATCATCTAGCTGCTCATGAAATGATTCAAAACCCTCTTTAACGCTTTCACGTGGTCTCGTTGTATCCAAACTCTGTGGCTCATACAATGTGCGGGTTTTGGGTATTTGCATTTGCATATGACCATCTTGCTGATTATTAGCAAACGGACATTTTGGTGCATTAATTGGCAGTTGTGCAAAGTTTGGTGAGCCTAAACGTGATAGCTGGGTGTCTAAATAGCTGAACAGTCGACCTTGTAATAATGGATCGTTACTGAAGTCGATACCTGGTGGTAGATGTGATGGGCAAAACGCGACTTGCTCCGTTTCTGCAAAGAAATTATCCGGATAACGATTGAGTACCATTTTACCAACCGTCTTAACTGGTACCAACTCTTCTGGAATCAGTTTGGTCGCATCGAGGTGGTCAAATGGAAACTCATTGGCCTCTTCTTCGGTAAATAATTGAACGCCAAACTCCCATTCAGGATAGTCGCCATTGTTGATTGATTCGAACAAATCACGACGATGATAATCGGGATCTGCACCTGAGATTTTCACTGCTTCATCCCAAGTGGTTGACTGTACACCCAATACTGGCTTCCAGTGAAAACGTACAAAGGTACTCTTGCCTTCTTTATTAATTAAACGATAACTATGGATACCAAAGCCTTCCATCATCCGTAGACTACGCGGTAGACCACGGTCACTCATCAGCCAAATCAGATTGTGCATCGTTTCAGGCGTTAGTGACACAAAGTCCCAAAAAGTATCATGCGCAGATGCCGCTTGCGGAAAGCCGCGATCAGGCTCTGGTTTTACCGCATGAATCAAGTCTGGGAACTTCATCGCATCTTGAATAAAGAAAATCGGCATGTTGTTACCAACGATATCCCAATTGCCTTCTTCGGTATAGATTTTTACGGCAAAACCGCGCACATCACGTGGCGTATCTTTTGAGCCTTTGTTGCCAGCCACAGTTGAAAAACGCGTAAACAAAGGCGTCTGCTCATCTGTCTCGGTCAAAATCTTCGCCGTGGTGTACTCTTCTAGAGATTCTGTCAGCTCAAAATAACCGTGTGCAGCACTACCACGCGCATGGACGATACGCTCAGGAATACGCTCATGGTCAAAATGATGGATTTTTTCACGTAATACAAAATCTTCTAACAGCGTAGGCCCACGTGAGCCTGCTTTTAGAGAGTTTTGATTGTCGGAGATGACAACGCCTTGTTGCGTCGTCAAAGCTTTGACGTCATCACCAGCACGCTGATGGGTTTCACCCCCATTGCCACGTTCGGTATTCATGTCTTTAGCGGGGTCGGTATGATCAATATTATTATTCATTATGCTTCCTAGCTAGTCATTAAAAGTAGGCTCTATACAGAGCTGTCTCTAATACTAGCTAATAGCTATGATGGACTCATTGCACTCCTTGTTGATATTTAGTTAAAGTTTGCAGTCGAAATCAGTAATTTTAGACTGTCTAAAAGAGAGGTTGGTATTAATAATAGAGCCTTGTAATGTAGTTATTCTTTAAGGTATTCTTTTATCAAGCAGCCAATATTTCTGGTAAATATATTGGTCTGATTATAGTCGATTTCATTTAACATAGTACAAGGCAGCCGAGTGTAGACGTATATCTCATACTTCAAGCGGACGCTGTCATAATTTTATAGTGGCATGACTATAGCGAGGATGACAATGTAGTGAGTTTATATAGGTTGACTGTATACGTTGACTTTATAACTACTTTACAACTACTTTTTATATAACTATAAGGATATCTATCATGTTACCAACTTCGAACACTCCATCCAAAAAACAATACCACTCATTACTAATAGGTGCATCAGTCGGTCTAATGGCGCTGACTTTTAGCCAAACGTCCGCCGCGATTACTACCAAAAACGTTACCTATACGGTCGATGATGAGGCCTACGAAGGCTATTATGCTAAAGCGGATGAGCCTAATGCGCCTTTTATTTTATTGATTCATGATTGGGACGGTCTAACCGATTATGAGCGTAAACGCGCGGACATGTTGGCAACTGAAGGCTACAATGTCTTGGCAGCAGATATGTTTGGACAAGGCGTACGCCCGACATCTATTGAAGAAAACAAACGCCTAACAGGCGAGCTATATGATGATCGCAGCAAGATGCGCCGTTTACTACAAGGCGCGTTAAATGCAGGACGACTACAAGGCAATGACGTGCGCAAAGGCATAACCATGGGTTATTGTTTTGGTGGTACAGTCGCGTTAGAGCTAGCACGTTCAGGATTCCCGCAAAAAGCCTTTGTACCTTTTCATGGAGCTTTCGATATTCCAACCGGTCAAAGCTATGACAATACCACAGGAGAAATCTTAGTATTCCATGGCTCAGCTGACCAATCTGTCTCGCTAGAAAGCTTTGCGACTTTGGGTAAGACGCTAGAAGCAGCTAAGATACCTCACGAGATGGTCACTTATAGCGGTTGTAGTGGTCAACTAATTTAGGACAGCTGATAAGAGATTTTGATTAAAGTAACGT
>NZ_RRYV01000064.1 GCF_014861395.1 Psychrobacter sp. FME13
TTCAATATAGTGACAAGCCATCTGCCGGCGCCTTTGGGGCGCTACCACTTTTTTGTCATGGCATCCTGTAGAATATCGGACTTAAGACATTCGTCAGCATACATCTTCTTAAGACGTGCATTTTCAACTTCAAGTTCTTTTAAGCGCGCAATTAAAGAGGCATCCATGCCGCCATACTTTGAGCGCCAGTTGTAAAAGGTACTTTGGCTGATGTTATGCTCGCGGCACAGCTCAGTGATAGGAACGCCTTGTTCGGCTTGTTTTAGGATGTTGACGATTTGGTTGTCGCTAAAGCGTGTCTTTTTCATAGGATTCTCCTGCTGGTGTATTTTAGCAGTTAATCTCTATTTGTAAGTGTTCTTATTTATTGGGGGGATTACCGTAGGTGCTAAGTCATTAATCATAGGTGTAAATAATTATGTAGGATAAATATAATAGAAAATTTGGTATGTGCACGCGTAGCGTGTAATATTGCTTATACAGTTTGAGACAGTCCAGCATTTATGCTTATGATAATATTGATTGATTTTTAACAGTACATATTGGCAGTTAGTGGCGACATTTAATATCGGTAACCAATGCTTTAAAGTAAAGCATAGAGAGGGTAGAGTGTATGGGTTGTAATTAACTCAATCACTTTCGGTTTTTATAATATTAATAATATTACTAACGCAAAATAACTAGGTATATATAATGAAAAAACAACCAGCACAGTGGCTACTCAGTGCAGCGTCAGTGGGCATCGCCGGTATCATTCTTGCTCAAAGCTATGGAACCGCCGTAGCCGACACCAATACTGAAAGTTTCGTACAAACTCCTGAACAAAAAGTCACCACTCGCCAAGTCGCTGCATTGTTGGATCGTAGTCATTATCTCAATCAGCCTCTGGATAGTAAAACTGGTGCTGAGATTCTGTCTATGTATATTGACAGCCTTGATCCAAACCATACATTATTTTTGCAGTCTGATGTCGATGAGTTTAAGAAAAAATATGGCGATGATTTCGGTGCTAGGCTCAAGCGTGGCGATTTGTCTGCGGGAGTCGATGTTTTTGAGCGCTATCGTAAGCGCTCAAAAGAGTATTTTGAGATGGCAAGTAAGATGCTAAAAACTGATATCGACTTGACTGGTGACGACACAATCGTGCTTGATCGCGAAAAGCTCAATCATTTCAAAACCAAAAAAGAGCAGCGTGACTATTGGGCACGCCAGTTAAAATTTAGTTTGATAAGTATTACGCTTGGTCAAGAAGACGAAAAAGCCAAAGAACAAGTTTTCTTAGATAATCCAGACATTACGCGTGGACAAGACTTGGTGCGCAATGACCAGCGAACACCAAGTGAAATTTTATTAAATCGTTTGTCACGCCAGCAAGAGCAGTCGAAACGCCTTACCAATGATGAAATCATGGAAACGGTTCTCAATACAGCGATGCTGACATACGATCCACACAGTAATTATTATGCACCAATTCAGGCAACTGAGTTGCAAATTCAATCCAGTTTACAGTTAGAAGGAATCGGTGTATCTATTCGTCCAGATCGTAAAAACCCAGATTATACTCGTATTGTGACCTTGGTAGATGGAGGCCCAGCGGCTAAGTCTGGTCAAATCAAACCCAATGATTTGATTGTTGGTATTGCAAAAGATGGTGAGACCATGACAGATGTAGTGGGTTGGTCAACCCGCGAAATTGTCGGTTTGATTCGTGGTAAGCGCGGTACCTCAGTAACGCTTAAACTACGCCAGCCTAATACACCTGATGCCAGTGCTCGTACGGTAACTGTGGTACGCGATATCATTCAGCAAGAAGAATCGGGCGTGACCCATCGCGTTGTAGAAGTGCAGCGCCCTAATATTGATAAAACGCCGAAGCGTATTGGTGTCCTAGAAATTCCAAGTTTTTATCTCAATTATCAAGCACGCCGTAATGGTGAAGACTATCGCAGTGTCAGTATCGATACCGAAAATGCGCTGAAAGCCTTGAACAAAGAAAACATCGATGGGCTAGTTGTTGATTTACGTAATAACCCAGGCGGTTCGTTAGATGAAGTGGCTAAAATGCTTGGCTTCTTTATTAAAAGCGGACCTATGGTACAAATCCGTGACAATCGTGGCAATGTTCAAGTCTACCGTGATGACGATGGTGGTGAGCAGCTTTATGATGGTGATATGACGGTCATTACCAACTTAGCCTCTGCATCAGCCAGCGAGATATTTGCAGCGGCTATTCAAGATTATGGTCGTGGCCTGGTCGTTGGTAGTACCACGACAGGTAAAGGTTCTGCTCAAATTCAGCTAGATAGTTTGGCGTTGGGTTCTGCTACTTTAACGCAGCGCAAGTTTTATCGAGTGACTGGTGGTAGTACGCAAAATAAAGGCGTTGTGCCTGATGTTGAATTGGTCAATATCTATGATGATGCAACCTTTGGTGAGCGAGCACAGAAAAAAGCACTTCCTTGGGATACTATCAAAACAGCTCCTTACAAGCCTGAAGGGAAGTTTACTAGTGATACATTAGCGACTCTTAATCAACAGTCTAAAATTCGTCAAGAGCAAAATCCACAGTTTGTGTATTTATCAGCGTTGAATGATATTCGTGATATGGAAGATGAAAAGAAACCTATCAAACTTGATATTAATAGTCGCCGAGCTAAGATGAAGTTGATTGAAAAGCGTTCATTAGAAGCTGAAAACAAACGCCTCATTGCTACTGGAGAGCGTCCTTATGCAAATTGGAACACTTATCAAGCAGCCATGGATGCAAAGTTTGAAGAACGTAGCCGTATGAAAGCCAGTGAGCGTCCAGAGTTACCTGAAGATGAAGTCTTCATCAACGAAGCGGCTTACATCATGCTCAGTGCTAAACCTGAAATGCTGCTAAGTCCAGAAGATAAGTTGTAACAGGTTCATGTAAGCATATGCTTACATTAATAGACGTTTATACCTCTTACTAACTATGGGTCAATCTGCGATTATAACTGTACGGCACGACTGAACGAATAGGTTCATTGGTACTAGGGATTGGTATCTTAAAAGTCGCATCAAGGATAGATGGTTTGCTGATTAAGGATGATAGGGCTGGATGCCCGAAATAGTTAGAAAATACCCCGGGATTAGGTATCTTTTAACGATGACATGGATGGTTAATGATAAAAGCCGCATAACGCTTGTCGTTATGCGGCTTTGTTATGTTTGAAGGGTAGTAGTCAACAGGTTTATGACGACATACTTATTCTTTATTATCTATCGTCTATAAAGGAGCGGAGCTACAGCGTTGACCTCGCTTGAGGTATCACATATACGCTTATACCCGATTGCTTGATATTTATCTTTAACTGAATCAACCGTATCTGACGGCATACAGTTTGACGACATAAAGCCTTAGTAGTATTTTCTATAAGTTATAGGCCTAAAAACAGGCACAAAAAAAGCCAGTAGCGATAACTACTGACTTTTTAGATAAAATGATAATAGCTTATCACCTCATCTTTTCTTACTATTCTTTAGAATAGATTAGTGCTCAACGCCACCAGCACCATGCACATGGCCATGGTTTAGTTCGTCTTCAGTTGCTGCACGTACTTCTTGAACTTCAACGTCAAACGTTAGACGCTTACCAGCCAATGGATGGTTTGCATCAACAGTTACTTCTTTGTCGTTTACGTCAGTAACGGTCACTAGCATTACTTGGCCGCCAGCTTCTGACTGAAACTGCATACCAGGTTGGATGTCATCAACGCCTTGGAAGTTTTCACGTGGTACGTGTTGTACCGCTTGCTCTTGGTATTCGCCGTAGCCATCAGCAGGCTCAACAACAGCATTTACTTGTTCGCCAGCAGATTTACCTTCTAGCTGTTTTTCAAGACCTGGAATAATGTTGCTATGGCCATGCAAATAGGCAAGTGGTTGACCTTCTGGTGATTGGTCAAGGATGTTGCCTTCGTCGTCTTTTAGTGTGTAATTGAATTTGACGGCTGTATCTTTTGCGATAGTAGTCATAAATTATCCTAAATATTATATCTATGTAAAAAATTAAATACGGTTGCAATAAACCTAAAAAATTCAATTAGCAAGCCAAATAGCCACGTCATGAGTCAATTATCATCAGTTTATTAAAGTAACTTTAACAGTTAGCATCTTTAATTGAGATGCTACATATAACTTTCAAGGTAAAAGTACGAAAAAATGCTATTTAATCCTAATAAATGCCATATTTTATAGAAAAATTTTTGTTTTTCATCGTTTGAAGACGGTTATAAGGTGTTGCTAGTTTGGCATTTGCGTTTTTGGGTAAGGCTCTCTAACATAACTATAAAAATAAGGATGAAATGACCATGACTTCAGTTACTAGCAATCAGTCAGTAGTAACCAATAACATCGAGAATAGTTTTAATAATAATGATTCGAATACGATGCCTAATGTTAGCTATCGATTCGATTTTGAGCGTTTCTTTGAACATTTGGTTGATGTATCGCTTAGCTTTACCGCAACGATTGACGCTCCCCAGCTTTGGTTACCAGCATGGATACCGGGCAGTTATCTAATGCGTGAGTTTGCGCGAAACATTACCGCTGTGCATTATGAAGTGTTAGATAGCCAAATAGTAGGCGATAACAAAAAGTCCGAGAGGTATCGTGGCCAAAAAATAGACAAACATACTTGGCAGTTACCAGAAGTTAAAGTAGGACAGGCAGTCGCGGTTTATTATGAGGTGTACTGTTATGATTTATCAGTACGTACTGCCTATGTCGACCAGCAGCGTTTATATGGTAATTTTACGTCTTTAGCATTGGCGATCGATGAGCAAGAACATAAACCTGTCACTGTGAGCTTAATCGTACCAGCTGCATTTTTTGCAGATAAAGAGGAAGAGCGTGTACGTTTGGCCTCAGGCTTAGAATCTGTGCACTTAAAAATCGACGGTCAATACAGCTATGGATTACAAGCAAAAAGCTATCACGAGCTGATTGATTACCCTTTTGAAATCGCAGAACAAGATAAGTTTGATTTTATTGTTCAAGATGATACGCATCAAACGTTACCTCACAGCTTCTATCTGGCTGGTAAACACAATGCTGATATGGGCAGAGTACAGCAAGATGTCACTCAGATTTGTCAGACGTACTTAGACTGGTTGGGCGATGCACCGTTTGATGATTATACTTTTATGACGTTTGCCAGCGGTCACGATTATGGTGGTCTGGAACATATCAATTCGACCAGTTTGATCATTCCGCGCCGTGACTTGCCAAGTGTCGATGAGCCAAAAATCCCAAGTGCCGAGTATCAGCGCTTTTTAGGTTTGTGTAGCCATGAGTATTTTCACGCATGGTGGGTTAAAACAGTACGTCCAGATGTAATGTTGGATGTCGATTTGCGTCGTGAAGCTTTTACGCCATTGCTATGGGTGTTTGAGGGTTTTACCTCTTATATCGATGATTTTATGTTGCAAGCATCAGGTGTGATTGATAAAGAAAGCTATCTTAAATTATTAGCCGAACAAATCAATCGTTATTATCAAACGGCTGGTCGTGCGTATCAAAGTGTTGCAGAGTCGAGCTTTGATGCTTGGATTAAGCTGTATCGCAATGATGAAAACACAAATAATGCAGGTATCAGCTACTACAATAAAGGTGCATTGGTAGCCTTGTGTTTGGATTTAACACTGCTGCAACACACAGATGGTCGTTACCGTCTATTTGATGTGGTCAAGGCTTTTTATACACAGGCTAAGCAAAACGACAACAAACGAGTGGGTATCAATAGTGCTGATATGGGTGCGGTGATAGGGCAGTTTATACCACTAGCAGTTTGGGAAGATTTTGAGCGTCGATATGTCAATGGTGTTGAAGAGCTCCCTATCGAAGCACTGTTGGC
This sequence comes from Psychrobacter sp. FME13, assembly GCF_014861395.1. Taxonomy (GTDB): domain Bacteria; phylum Pseudomonadota; class Gammaproteobacteria; order Pseudomonadales; family Moraxellaceae; genus Psychrobacter. The sequence continues at coordinate 5,882 of NZ_RRYV01000064.1, forward strand.
GGCCAATGGCACTAAAATACGTACCAATACCAAAGAAACCGCCGATAAGCATGTACCGTGGGGCATGCGCTGTACGGAAACACCAGCGGGCCTGAAGGTCAATCGCGTACAGCGTGATAGTGCCGCTGCTAGAGCTGGTATATCAGCGAATGACATTATGGTGGCGATTGACGGTATCAAAGCTGATGCAAAACAGTTAGCATCACTTAGTACTGCCACGCATGACGTGGAATGTCACTTATTTCGCCGCGATGAATTGATGTGTGTGAATGTGCTACCTAAAGCGGCTATTGAGCTTGACGTTGATGAAGGTATCGATACCAGTCATGACACGACTGTCCCATATAAAGTCAGTCTGCATTTAATCAAAGGCACGAAACCGTCTGATGCTAACGATAAACAGGATTTAATAGAGGAAGATTGGCAAGCATGGCTCAATGTTATGAGCCGCTATTGAGTATCGAGCGTTTTTCTATCCGTAAGCGTTATAGTTGCTCCTGACAATCAGCGATCAAGCACCATCCTGTACCAAAAACAGTTTTGGTTCAGGATGGCTATGTTTATGGCGAAGCGTTATCAGCAATTCGCTATATTTTATAGACTTTAAGGTCTAATTCACTGGCTGCTCAATTTGTACTTCATCACTATCAGTGCTGTTGGTATCATCATCAATTGCGTTATTATTGGCTTGAGGTTCATTATTAATAACTTCTAAAGCAGCAATCCAGTTTTGCATTAACTGAATTTCAGCTTGCTGTGCGTCAATGATATCTGTAGCGAGCTGGCGCATCTCTTCGTTAGTACCGTATTTCAGTTGAATTTTTGCCATTTCTACCGCGCTAATATGATGCGGTAGCATGCCGCGTGCAAATGCCATATCAGGTACAGGATCTGCAATCCCTAATACCATGTCACCATTCAAGACATCCATACTTCTCGCATAAGCTTCTTGCATAGCTTCAGTATTGGGTTTAGGTTTGACGGTATCAGGGTGGCTAGCAAGCCATTTATTTAAAATATCGATCTCTACTTGCTGATTATCAATAATATCTTGAGCCAGTTGACGTATCTCTTCATCGCTACCATATTTTAGTTGGATTTTTGCCATTTCTATCGCACCGCGATGATGACCAAGCATCGCTTTAGCAAAGGCGGTATCAGGATCGTTATAACTCATGCCAATCATCATTTCATCATGCATTCTTGTCATCGCTCTTGTGTAATCTCTGAGCTCATCCGTCATTTGGCCTTCATCTATGATGTCTTCATCTTCTGACAAGTCATTAGCATCGTTTTCTTCAGGGGTTTCAGCCATGTCTGTTACGGGTGAGATGGTCTCTTCGTCAAGACTTGCTTCGCTATTTTCTGTTTTCGGCTGACAGGCACTCAGTATAAGTGCAGTAGAAATACTGGTGACCAATAACACAAAACGATGAGAAGCAATCATGAGATATCCCTAAAATAAAAAATCAATAATAAATAAATGTGGCCTATTATACATAACCAATGATGTTTTTAAGCTTAACAGACAAACCTTACTCGTTCGAGACACTCTGTTTAATAGGTCGTAAGCTATTTTCTTGAGCCCGTATTCGATGTGTATGGGATTGACGGTAGGTTCGTCTTAAATACCTAGCTGCTGGAAGTGCGCACTATCTAAATGAATTTGTATAGACTCACCAACTGCTAAATCATTCAATTTAAACCCTGCAACTGACCAACGTATCAAACGCAAGCAAGGCAGTCCCACATGTGCAGTCATGCGTCTTACTTGACGGTTTTTACCTTCATAAATAGTTATCATTAACCATGAGTCTGGCACACTTTTACGCTCACGTATTGGTGGATCACGTTGCCATAGCGGCATCGGTAGCTCATCTGCACTTATGTGTTTTACCTCAGCAGGGAGAGTTTTGCCATCTTTTAGCACCACGCCGTTTTGCAGCGCTTTTAGTTGTTCAGGAGTTGGGATTCCTTCGACTTGCACCAAGTAAGTCTTGCTTTGTTTGCGCCCTGCATTGGCTTTGGGTGGATGGGTAATCGCTTTATTGACGCGTCCATCATTGGTCAAAATCAGCAGACCTTCTGAAGCAGCATCAAGCCGACCAGCTACTCGTAAGGATTTATCAGTAAAATACTGGGATAGGGTAGTATGGTTATTGTTACTGTCATCTCTGAACTGGCTTTGTACCCCATAAGGCTTATTAAATATAATGAGACTAGAAGTCGACATGGAGTGATATTTCCTGAATTTAAATCGTTAGTGAGTCATTACAGCAGATATTCGATACTAAAAATAAGCTAAAAGTAGCTATAGGCTAATTACTATAGTCAATCTCATGTAAATCCGCTACATCGTCATCCTCGCCAAGCATAATAATGTATAGCTTGCACTTGGTTTGCTTGTATCGAAATTATTTGAACGTAACTATATAGTTTACATGTTTGTTTATAAAACTAGATCAATACCAAAATAATATTTTAGAAGGCTTAAAATCATTTTGTAAAAATAGTATTCATATTTTTGATACATAAATGTGTTGTAGGTAAGAGCTGTTGCTGTCTTCAAGTTTGTGTAGTTAATAAGTGTTCAAAACACTATTATAATAAAATAGCTAGCATAACAGAATGCCAGTAGCGCTTGCGATATCTAACAGACAACTAAGGAGTTTTGTTTTTGGTAAAGCGACAGTCCACAATGGGTATTTCCTAAGAGTATTTAAGCTTTGAGTAGTATGGTCTATGGATGTGTATCCACCCCAGCTACTTTATGTAGGTGTTTTTTATTTGACTCTATACAAAGCTTGTAGAGGTCGCATAAAAAAACACCTCAACGCCATAAGACGGTTGAGGTGTTTTGTTTACTAAGACTTAATCGCCTAAGTATAATCGATTAGCTATTACAGCGATGCTAATGCTTCATTAAACAAAGCGCTTGGGCGCATTGCTTGTTTGGCCAATGCTTCATCGGCATAGTAGTAGCCTTTGATGTCTACAGGTTTGCCTTGAACTGAGTTAAGCTCTTTAACAATGGCAGCTTCATTTTCTTTGAGCTTTTGCGCCAATGGTGCGAACTTCGCTTTTAGCTCGCTATCTTGATCTTGTGCTGCTAGCTCTTCAGCCCAGTACATAGCTAGATAGAAGTGGCTGCCACGGTTATCTAACTCACCAGTCTTACGTGATGGTGACTTGTCATTTAATAGTAGCTTTTCTGTCGCTGTATCTAGTGTGTCTGCTAATACTTTGGCTTTAGCATTTTTGTCATGTTCTGCCAAATGCTCCAAAGATACTGTTAAGGCTAAGAACTCGCCCAATGAATCCCAACGTAAGTGGTTTTCTTCTGTTAGCTGTTCAACGTGCTTAGGTGCTGAACCGCCTGCACCGGTTTCAAACAAACCGCCACCCTTCATTAATGGAACAACAGACAGCATTTTAGCACTGGTGCCTAGTTCTAAAATTGGGAACAGATCAGTGAGATAGTCACGTAGAATGTTACCAGTAGCAGAGATGGTATCAAGACCACGAGCGACACGCTCTAAGGTATAGCGCATGGCACGTACTTGTGACATGATTTCGATGTGTAGGCCTTCAGTGTCATACTCTTTTAAGTACGTTTCAACTTTTTTGATCAGCTCATTTTCGTGCGGACGGTATGGGTCAAGCCAGAAGATAACTGGGGTATCTGATTCGCGCGCGCGGCGTACGGCAAGTTTGACCCAATCTTGGATAGGCGCATCTTTGACCTGACACATGCGCCAGATATCACCTTTTTCCACACGTTTTTCTAGCAAGACTTCATCGGTATCAATATCAACAATACGCGCAATACCTGCATCGCTAGACTCAAACGTTTTATCGTGTGAACCATACTCTTCGGCTTTTTGTGCCATCAAGCCAACGTTAGGAACCGTGCCCATGGTTTTTGGATCAAAGTTACCATGCCATTTGCAGAAATTAATCATCTCTTGGTAAATACGTGCAAAGGTAGACTCAGGCATGACGGCTTTACAATCATACATTTTGCCATCAGCGCCCCACATTTTACCGCCTGAACGGATCATCGCTGGCATAGAGGCATCAACGATCACATCACTTGGTGAGTGGAAGTTAGTAATACCTTTTGAAGAGTCAACCATCGCTAGACGTGGACGATGCTCTTGGCACGCATGCAAGTCTTGTTCGATCTCTTCACGCTTTGAGGCTGGTAGTTTTGAGATTTTGTCATACAGATCGGCCATGCCGTTGTTGACGTTGATGCCTAGCTCATCAAAGAAAGCACCATGCTTTTCAAAGGCTTCTTTGTAGTAGATTCTGACCGCATGTCCAAACACGATAGGGTGAGATACCTTCATCATGGTCGCTTTTACGTGTAGTGAAAACAGAATACCAGCTTCGCGGCAGTCTTCCATTTCACGCTCATAAAACTCTAGCAGTGATTTTTTGCTCATGACCATCAGGTCGATGACTTCTTTATCAAGCAAGGCAATTTCAGGCTTTAAGACTTTTTTGGTGCCATCATCAAGTAGTAGATCCATACGTACAGTACGAGCTTTATCTAAAGTGATAGATTGCTCGCCATCATAAAAATCGCCACCGTGCATGTGTGATACGTGCGTGCTTGACCACTGCTTCCATTCACCCATAGAGTGTGGATGCTTACGTGCATAGTTTTTAACGGCTTTTGGTGCGCGGCGATCTGAGTTACCTTCACGTAGGACAGGGTTAACTGAACTGCCTAAGCTTTTACCATAACGCTTACGTAATGCTTTTTCTTCGTCAGTTTGTGGGTCTTCTGGAAAATCAGGAATGGCAAACCCTTTGCTTTGCAATTCTTTGATACAGGCTTTGAGCTGCTGTACAGAAGCACTGATGTTTGGCAGTTTGATGATGTTGGTATCAGGATCTTGTGTCAGACGACCTAGCTCCGCTAAGTTGTCAGGTACACGCTGCTCTTCAGTTAGGTACTCAGGGAATTCAGCCAACACTCGAGCGGCAACTGAGATATCAGTGGTTTCAACAGAAACGCCTGCTGTTTGGGCAAAAGCTTCAACAATGGGTAAAAATGACAGGGTCGCTAGCGCTGGGGCTTCATCAGTTTTTGTATAAATGATTTTTGACATTGTAATCGGGTATCCCTTTAGTTGTCGTTAATAATAATGCATACATATAATGTCGAATACAGTTTGGAAATACTACGTACAAACAAATTATATGATTGGATCAAGTACATCATGTGTCATCTCTAATAAATGATTAGAAATCACTTAAGTTTTTCTTTTACCTACGTTTGTTAATAGTCATTAGGGTAATGTGATTTTTTGACTGTCTACACGTGACTGCCTGAGAGTCATAAATCACCAAGTTTATATTATAGTTGATTGACTACAAACGAGCTATGATGTCAATCTTGTATAATGAACTAATTATACTATGTTCATACATACCCTATGTGTTCAAATTATTATAAGCTAATAACGACCTTATTCTATCAGTCATCAGCTTTGATATCATCTTTTCCATGCAACTACTGCTTTTTCATTGGCTTTTATTGCGTATGTAAGGTATAGTATATTTGCATTGTTATAAAAACCACCTACATTATAGTCGGTGGTTTTTTATCGGATATAGATAAGTTTTTGCAAATTGTGACAGCATGCTCACAAAAATTTGCTAGGCTAACAGCTAATAGAAAGCAAAAGATAGTGAATCTTATGAGTTTACAGTATGCATTACTCAGTGATACGAGCTGGCAGGGCTTAACAAATTGGCAAACGCCTGACACGCCTTTTATGTCATTTGCTTTTTGGCAAGCACTTACGGACACAGGTGCTATCGGTGAAGCAGCAGGATGGCTACCTATTTTTATCGTTGTCTATCAAGTCGATGATTTGCCAGACGCAGCAATCACTGAAACTATGCCAGCAGAAAATACGACTGAAGTAGACATCACGCATTCAGTGGCAGTCATGCCTGTGTTTGTAAAAGCTCATCATCAAGGTGAGTTTGTTTTTGATCACTCATGGGCAGAGGCGTATGCGCGTTATGGGATTGATTACTATCCAAGATTGGTCACCAGTGCGCCATATACCCCAATTACAGGTCAGCGTTTGTGGCTAGCTGAAGGTGAGAGCCTAAGTGCAGACGTTATAAAGACCGCTATGGCTGGCGTAGACGACATTGCTCAGCAAGTCGGTGCCTCAAGTTGGCATGGTTTATTTGTCACAGCTGAGATGGTCAATGTCGCTAACGATGCTATGCCGACAGGTGTCGATGTAGAACGCGCGCTCGCGGACCAAGCGACCCAAAATAGTTTTGAGCCAACTGCTATTGAAATGCCTATACTTGAACGTCAAGGCTGTCAGTTTTTGTGGCAAAATAAAGACTTGCTCAATGACAGTCAACCTTTTGCGGATTTTGATGCATTTTTGATGACGTTAAAAGCCAAAAAGCGTAAAACCATTCGGGCAGAGCGTCGTAAAGTTGCTGAGCAAGGCATCATCTGCCACCGAAAGTGCGGTGCAGATATTACCGATGCAGACTGGAAGGCTTTTTATCACTGCTATGTCATGACATATGCAGTACGTGGCCAGAATCCGTATTTGAGTGCAGAGTTTTTTATGAGCTTAGCAAAGAATATGCCTGAGCATTTATTTTTGGCTCAGGCTGTCAATAATGAAGGCGTAATTATTGCCAGTAGTTTGTTCTTATACGATAAGCCTGATAGCAAAAATGCGACTCTTTATGGGCGTTATTGGGGTGCGCTGGGTGAGTACGACAGTTTGCATTTTGAGCTGTGCTATTACCAAGGCATTGAGTTTGCCGTTGAGCAAGGTTTGAGCTACTTTGACCCAGGTACGCAAGGGGAGTATAAGCTGATAAGAGGTTTTGTGCCGACCAAAACGCATTCGTTACATCGTATTTACGATCCACGTTTTGTGCCAGCTATCGCCAATTTTTGTACCCAAGATCGTCATCATATGGCGCAATATCGACAGCAAGCCCATGAAGCGTTGCCTTTTAACGCTGACAACATGCCTGATTTTTTGGAATAGGTATTTGTATGCTTATTGGTAGCATCCCATCATTAATATTAGCTGTGAATTATGACCAATCGTTATTCTGTACCATCTTCCCAAAATGTACCGCCACCTGAATTATTGCCATGGCTGCATGCCAAAGGCTCGTTAACAGCCTTGCTAGAAGTTAAAGCGGGGCAGCCTTTGCGCGTTACCCGCAGCTTTGAGGGTTATCGTCAGCTGTCTCTGATACAAAAGCAGCAACTAGGGCTACGGGGGCCTGCGCTTAATAGGCCCATGCTGGCATGGGTGCGTGAGGTGAATTTATACGGCGATGATGAGTTGCCATGGGTCGCAGCTCAAAGCATCTTTCCGTTATCTAGTATAAAAGGTCGCGCACGGCGATTGCAGCAGCTAAAAGGCACGCCCATCGGGTACGTGCTATTCAAACGGCGTCGCACTCTGCCCAACCAGCGCTCTATTTGTCACATGGCAGAGGGTTGGCAACGACATACGCGTTATGATTGGTATGGGCGCCAGTTTATGATTAGTGAGACTTTTCTGTCCAGTTTTTACTAAGGTGTATAGCCATAAATAATACGGACGCACGGTCAATAAATGACTCATAAATATGAGATGTTTTAGTCATTATATGAAGTAAAATATTATCAATGTTTATAGAAACAGCTATGACTGATAACCGTTCAAAAAATAGCTGCTTGATGTGATTTACTCAGGGTAAACTGAGCTTTTTTGCGTTTGTAATATCCCGTTTCATGATACACTTGCGCTAGCAATGACGAAGATACCGCACGCCGAATATTGGGCATGGCTGACCGTCATTAGCCGCTTTAATATTGGCTGCCTTTTAATCGCGCCCTTTTAATACTGCCTTTGTAATCGCGCCTTTTTAATTACAGACACTTTTAATTACAGACACTAAATAGGACATCAATATGTTTAAAAATATCTCTCTTCAAAGTTTTGATCCAGTACTGGCTGAAGCGATGGCTGCAGAAAGCGTTCGTCAAGAAAACCACATCGAGCTTATTGCTTCAGAGAACTACTGCTCACAAGCAGTGATGGAAGCGCAAGGGACTGATCTAACCAACAAATACGCTGAAGGTTATCCTGGCAAGCGTTATTACGGTGGTTGTGAGCATGTAGATGTTATAGAACAGTTAGCGATTGACCGTGCTAAAGAATTGTTCGGTGCAGAGTATGTGAACGTTCAGCCACACTCTGGTAGCCAAGCAAACTCAGCGGTGTTTTTAGCATTGCTAGAAGCAAATGACACGGTATTGGGCATGAGCCTAGACGCTGGTGGTCACTTGACGCATGGTGCGCACATCAACTTTTCAGGCTTGAACTACAATGCCGTACAGTACGGTTTGGTAGATGGCACTGGTCTGATTGACTATGACCAAGTAGATGCGCTAGCACGTGAGCACAAGCCTAAAATGATTATTGCTGGTTTTTCGGCATACTCACAGGTGGTCGATTGGCAGCGTTTCCGTGACATCGCGGATGAAGTAGGCGCGTATCTATTGGTCGATATGGCTCACGTTGCTGGTCTGGTTGCTGGCGGTGTTTATCCAAGCCCAGTACCATTCGCTGATGTGGTTACGACTACCACGCACAAAACTCTACGTGGCCCACGCTCAGGTATGATTTTGTCTCGTGATGAAGTGCTTGCTAAGAAGCTAAACTCTGCTGTATTCCCAGGCAACCAAGGTGGCCCATTGATGCATGTTATCGCTGCTAAAGCGGTTTGCTTCAAAGAAGCGTTAGAAGACAGCTTTTCTACTTATCAGCAGCAAGTAGTGAAAAACGCACAAGCGATGGCAAAAGTGGTTCAAGAGCGTGGCTATGAAGTCATCTCTGGCGGTACTGAAAACCATCTCATGCTGATCAGCCTCGTTAAGCAAGAAATGACGGGTAAAGAAGCGGACAAATGGCTTGGCGAAGCTCACATCACTGTGAACAAAAATGCTGTACCAAACGATCCAAAATCACCATTTGTAACTTCTGGTATTCGTATCGGTACACCAGCCATTACTACTCGCGGCTTCAACGAAGCGCAAGCGGGCGACTTGGCAGGTTGGATCTGTGACGTGCTAGACAGCCGTGGTGACGAAGCGGTTGCTACTGAAGTACGTGGTAAAGTAGAAGCAATCTGCAAAGAGTTGCCAGTTTACGAAAAAAACCAGTAAGCTGAACTCTGTACTGATTTAAACAGCGCTTATTAAGCGTTGGTTAAAAGAAAAACCGCTTAGCGTTTGCTAGGCGGTTTTTTTGTTATTACTCTCTCTAAATATTAGGGCAGTAAGCGCAAACTTGTGTTGGTATTGTTATTTAGCACTTTTAATTATGTTCAAATCTATTGTTTACACTAAGAGAAACGACCGACATTTTTGATATATATAGTGAGTTTGACTGTCAATTCCAAAGCGCTAAGTTGATGTTTAATTTAGAAAAACATAAAAATATTTTTGTTTATGTAAAAGTATTAGGGTGTGTTGACAATTACCGTAAATGGATAATCGTCGCTGCTAAATAGATATTAGCAGCAAACGACTCATCCGTTTTTTCAGCACGCATGGCAATTTTCTTGAAATCTTTCAGCTTACAGAAGAAGTTCTCGATTAAGTGACGCCACTTGTACATTTCTTTATCGAAATCTCGTTGCTTTAAACGAGAGCGTTTAGGGGGTATGACCGCTTTGCTACCACGCTCTTCTAAGTCTAGCAGTAGCCAATCCGTGTCAAAGGCTCTATCAGCAAGCAATGCACCAAACTCTTTGTCTTTAATTAAAGGTTTAACGCCAGCCATGTCATGCTGTTGTCCTTTCAATAAAGTAAAATCAACAAGGTTGCCTAACGCATCAACCATTGCCATGATTTTAGTGGTCATACCGCCTCTTGATTTGCCAATTGCCTGATGACAAGCCCCCCTTTTGCGACTTGTCCATGACGATGTACCTTAACAATAGTGCCATCAATCATGGCATACTCTAAATCTGAGTCATTCAGAGCATTAAATAGCTTGCTGAATCTATCGCTTTTTACCCATCGACGGTAGCGCTTATAAACACTGTTCCAGTTACCAAATTCAGGGGGTAAGTCTCGCCACGGACTACCTGTTCGGACAATCCATAGAACAGCTTCGATAAATAGTCGATTATTTACCGCTGTTCTACCAACATCGGTCTCTTTACCTGAACAATACGGTGCTATCTTTGCCCACTGGGCATCACTTAGTGTTAATCTAGTCATAACACTATGATTATCGATTATTCTATATATGTCAACACACCCTAGTATATAGTCGATATTGAGAATTTAGTAATAATACCGATACAAATTGCAATAAATAGTTACATTTTGTATCAGTATCGCTGTAAATGATTATATGAATATTAGGGTGTGTATAGAATTCAAATCAGGGGCAACCAGATAAAGACACAAGCGAGCATTACCGCTGCTGCATAGCTATCTTTGAGCTTATCATATCGCGTGGCAATGC
>NZ_RRYV01000065.1 GCF_014861395.1 Psychrobacter sp. FME13
TAGGCTTAGATGTGTATAGCTCATGGTTGCAATCTCACTTTGGTCGGTGGATAAAAACTTTGATGCTAGCGCATCTAGGTCTTTTTTTCACCTTGCATTTGGTATTGCACTTCATGTGTTAATCTAAGCAATAAAATAGCGTCTTAATATGTATTAAGCGTTAACTTACCGTAGTAACGAATAAAACCTATTCTAAAGGATCAGTATGGCAACGATTTTAACATTAGCGGGCGATGGTATTGGCCCTGAAATTATGACTCAAGCCATTGATGTGCTTGATGCTGTCAATAAGAAGTTTTCGTTAGATTTGACACTTGAGTCTGGATTGATTGGTGGCGTAGCTATTGATGCAACTGGCGAACCTTTACCAGATGAAACTTTGGCGAGTGCACGTGCAGCAGATGCTGTACTGCTAGGCGCTGTTGGTGGACCTAAGTGGGACGGTATTGAGCGTAGTAAACGTCCGGAGCGTGGTTTACTGAAAATCCGTGGTGAGCTTGGTTTGTTTGCTAATTTACGTGTAGCAAAGCTTTATCCGCAGCTTGCCAATGCGTCTAGTATTAAGCCCGAAATTATTTCAGGCTTGGATCTTCTGATTGTTCGTGAGCTGACTGGCGGCATCTATTTTGGTGAGCCACGTGGTATTCGTACATTAGATAATGGCGAGCAGCAAGGCTATAACACCATGGTGTATAGTACAAGTGAAATTCAGCGTATCGGTAAGGTAGCTTTTGAATTGGCCAAGACACGCGCGCAGGCAGCAGGTACAGCGGCAAAGGTTTGTTCAGTAGATAAGGCCAATGTATTAGAAGTCACTGAGCTGTGGAAGCAGACTATGATTGAAATGCAACAATCGGATTATAGCGACGTGGCGCTGTCACACATGTACGCTGACAATGCTTGTATGCAGCTGATAAAAGACCCTAAGCAGTTCGATGTTATGGTAACGGGCAATATGTTTGGTGATATTCTATCCGATGAAGCAGCGATGTTGACAGGATCTATCGGTATGTTGCCATCTGCTAGCCTCGACGAAGCAGGCAAGGGTATGTATGAGCCATGCCATGGTTCAGCGCCAGATATCGCAGGACAAGATAAAGCCAACCCATTGGCGACGATTTTGTCTGTTGCGATGATGCTACGTTATACCTTTAAGCAAGAAGAGGCTGCGCAGGCTATTGAACAAGCGGTTAGTGACGTGCTTGATGATGGTCTACGTACTGTTGATATCTTAGACAAGAGTGAAGCAGGACTGACACAGGTAGGCTGTCAAGAGATGGGGCAAGCGGTATTGGCTAAGCTGATCTAATTAGTGCCTTTGTAATATCTCTCGAAATTTCTTTTTATCTTTATCTTTATCTTATCTGAACTTACCAACTCTTATTGTCATAAACCCATAATTTTCTAAGCAAATTATGGGTTTTTTGTGTCTATAAAATGAGTTATTAGCTTTAACATACTCACCCACTTAGTTGTAAAAAAGTACTTGTTTTAACACAGGTGCTATCGGGTAAGGCTCACATTAACATAAAGTTGTTATATGCCTATAAAGAAATATGAAACCATTAAACACTGAAGAAAAATATATGAACTAGGGCATGTCCTCAATTCAATCGATAGTTATCTAAATGGGTTAAAAATAGCTAAATCTTGCCAAACGGCGTCAAATAGCTGACTAATATCTCGATATTATCTGCTCTATTTTCCTTGTTTGACGGCAATTTATCTCATTTTTATCACCATTTTTAAAATGAGGACACGCCCTAACAATAATTATTTATTCATAATAAAAATTTGAGCAAAATATTTTCTGAAAAATTAGGAGCGTATGATGTATCAATTAAAAAGTGTGAGCATGGCGATAGCAATCATTGGTTTTTCTACAGTCGCGTTGATGGGACAAAGCATTGCAGCGCCAATGAACAATACCGATATCAATAATGCGGTGCAAGGCAATGCGGAGCAAAGCAGTAAAACTTATAAAGATATCAGCCCTGTAACAAATGGTGTTAGTCAAAAATTAACAAGCGATAGTCAGACCGCAACGTCACTGAATAAGCTCTTGCCTACGATAAAATATACGACAGATAACCTATCAGACGTTGCGCAGAAAGTTAATAATGCAACTTGGAAAGAAGGGAGCAAAATAGACCGTCATATAGCCACCAAGTTGCAAGCGCTACTGAACTGGCATCATCATGGTGTGGGTCATGTCGATGGATACTGGGGGAAAAACACTCGCAAAGCCATGCAAGCATTTCAGAAAGCTAGAGGATTGACCGTTACGGGAACGCTGAATAGCGAAACTTGGCAAGCATTGACTAGAAATGATCAGCTGATGAAACAACCAGTACTGGTCAATTATCAGCTCAGTGATGCAGATTCCGATATCAAAACGACGAATATACCAGTCAGTACAGAGGCTAAAGCTAAGCTAGAAGGTCTGTACTATGAAAGCATGACCGAAGCTTTTGCAGAAAAGTTTCATATGAGTGAGAGGTATTTAAAGGAGCTCAACCCTAAAGCTAGTTTCGTTGCTGGAGAGACCATTAACTGTCTATAATCCTGGTAACCCCAATACCAAAACTGTTAGTCGAGTGGTCGCTGATAAAGATACTGAAACGCTATATGTTTATGATGATGCAGACACTTTAATTGCGAGTTATCCGACGACGGTAGGTAGTACAGCAACGCCGTCACCAACTGGCACACATACGGTAGCAGTAAAAGTTCATGAGCCTAATTATACTTATACTGCTAATGATAGCAGTTTCATTTTGCCACCTGGTCCCAATAACCCAGTTGGTTCAGTATGGATTGGGTTGAGTAAACCTTCTTATGGAATACATGGTTCACCAGACCCTGATCGTATTAGTCGTCAAGCATCAGCGGGTTGTATACGTCTAACTAACTGGGATGCATTGGCACTGCTGGGTGTTATTAAGGATGATGCTACAGTCGAATTTAAGTAGATCATTAACTGTAACCTAAAGCTTAGCTATGAAAGTTTATACCAATCCCAAAAAAGCATAATGAGCAGTATTAAATCTGATAGGTCTACAATATGCAGTATTTGAGGATATATAGCACTTAAGAATATACAGCACTTAAGCTCATTTTCTTTGCTACTTTGATGTTTAAGCTTAATATGATAAAAACCAAAAAAAATACCGCTGTTTTAGCGGTATTTTTATGGTGAAAACAAACATCAAACAACTAAAATATTGATAGGCAATAATGAGTAGCTTAGCATTTTCATTATTATTATCAGTCAAACCACTCAAACATTTATGCCAGTGATAAAAAAAGTGTCATTAGACAACTGGCTGTATTTATATAAATGCTTTTATAACCACTTTAGTTGATAAGAAATTAGTTTTTGCCACGATAAGTAATGCGACCTTTAGATAAGTCATAAGGCGTCATTTCGACCTTAACTTTATCACCAGTCAAGATGCGAATATAATGTTTACGCATTTTACCAGAGATGTGCGCAATAATTTCGTGTCCGTTTTCTAAACGAACTTTAAACAAGGTGTTAGGAAGGGTGTCAATAACTTCGCCTTCAAATTCGATAATATCGTCTTTTGCCATAATTTGTATCAATCAATTAAAAATAAGCCCGTATTATACGCAAGTTGACTGATTAAAGCAATACGGAACCTGGTTTTGACTTGACAGTCTGTAAGTGATATGTATGCTAATTTCTATGAGTTTAGTCTATTTAACACTGGTTATTTAGATTATAGACACGCTCTAGTCAGGTAAGTTTAGCCAAACAGGCGTTAGAGGTGCATTGGGTAGCAGCTGTTGAAAGTGTTCAGGGTAATAAGCATTGATAAAATATAAGCCATCACCAGAGGCGGTAGGTGGTGCAATCGTACGGTCTTTCTTGTGCAAGATGTTCAGAAAATCTGTGGGTGCCAACTCATGTCTGCCTATGGCATATAAGGTGCCCATTAAGTTTCGAACCATATGATGCAAAAATCCATCCGCTTGAATATCAAAAACGATAAACTGACCGTGTTTAAAGAGCTTGGCATGACTGATAGTGCGTACGGGCTGATTGGATTGACAAGCAGCAGCACGGTAGCTACTAAAATCATGGGTGCCAACGATATCGGCCGCCGCCAGTTGCATGGCTGCTAAGTCAAGTGTCTCATAGATATGCGTGACCTGATGATTGAGTATCGCAGGGCGCTGTGGTTGGTTGAGCGTGATATAACGATAGCGACGGGCAATAGCACCGAATCGGGCGTGAAAATCAGCAGGCATTGGTTGAACCCAACGTAATGCAATATCGTCAGGTAGTAAACTATTCACACCGCGTAGCCAGTTATGTGTTGGTCGGTAGGCATGAGTGGTAAAATGAGCAATCATATTACTGGCATGGACGCTTGCATCCGTACGCCCAGCGGCGATGACTTCTACTGATTCGTTAGCAACTTTACCAATCGCGGTTTCGAGTGCTTCTTGTACACCCATCACTTCTCGTTGCCGCTGCCAGCCATGATAATGTGTGCCTAAGAATTCAATAGCAATTGCTAGAGTATATATTGGCAAACGTTCAGATTCGGAGTTCTTGGTTTCAGACATTATGATTTTTAAACTTATAAAGTTAAAGGTAATTGAGAGTTAATTATCGTTTTTTAATACTTGTGCCAGTCTGGCTGATATTATTCAACCAACGCTGCTTGCGTCTTGCAGGTGTATCATAGCGCAATAATAGCCATAGTAATCGAGCATATATCGCTGGAATGGTCAAACGCCCACCTGCAATGACATGATGCTCATACTGCCAACTACCTGCTGCATAGCTGTCACTTACCCCACCAAATGGGCATTGACTGGCAGATATCACCATATGTCCTATTTTATGAATCTGCTCTAATGTTTCTGCTAATGCTACAGAATAAGGAACATTACCAGCGCCAAATCCTAATAGAATAATACCAGCTGGTGGCTGTGATAAGAGTGCTTGTAGCTGATTATTGATGACATCGGTGTCATTAGGTAGACAATAAAGTGCATGGATGCGAGTGTGCTCAGCACGAGTTTGAATACTAGTAAATAATGCATTCTGGTCATCAAGCCAGTGATTTCGCCGTGTATCTGATAGGGTTTTTATATAGCTATTAGCAGGATATGCGGCTCGAGAATGACCCGTAAATGCCATCAGGTCATGACTATGAATTTTTTGTACGGTTTGTGCAGGCCAGGATTCACCGCCAAAACAAACTTTGACACCTGATTCACCTGCTGCTGCCAGTTTTAGTGAATTATGAAGGTTGTCCCGTGCATCACTCTGAGTATCTATAGTATAAGAATGTAAAACATCACTGTCCAATAGGGGGCGCATACTAGCAGTCAGGACTACACAAATATCACTACCTGCAAATGCTTCTGCCAAAAACGCTCCCAAATAACTCAGAGTATCTGTACCAGTGATCAACACAAAGCGTCTACTACCTTGTGTATAAGCAGTCAGTAATAGATGATAAAAATGGACAAAATCGCTTGGGGTGAGTTGGCTACTGTCTTTGATCAATGCATTATCTAGCCAAGAGATACTCAGGAGCTTGGTTGCACTATCTTGATTAAGCATTAACTTCTGCAATGTTGGCAAAAAAACATCTGCTGCTAAAGGTGTTAAAGGTCGGCCGTAGCAACCAAAAGTACCGCCAGCATAAATCAGTTGAATAGGGCTAGATATAGTCATTGTCATAGTAGAAGATAGCATTGTATTAGTATATAGTCAGCGAATTACTAAATCGCTACAGTGTTAGCCTTGTTAGATGTACTACTTGTACAATCTGCAGTCGGTTGCCTTGTATCGACTTCAAAGTTCTTTGACTATAATAATTAAATATTAAGGTTTAATGCAAAAAAAATCAGCAAGTACTCTATGATAAGTAGAATACTTGCTGATGATAGAACAAATTATTGATTATGCTGTGCGTTCAAGTAATAGCTGCGCTTGGCTTTGTTGTTCGCTATTGCCTTGAGCTATGACTTCATTGAGCAAGCGTTTAGCACTATCGTACTCTCCAAGCTGTAGGTATTGGTTAGCTAAGTCCAAAGTAACTTGATTGCTATCTAACGATTTTACAAAGTCAAAATTTTCTGCAAAACGTAATGAGAAACCGTCTTCTGCTTCAACAGCATCTTTAGCCTCAGCTTCGACTGGAGTTTCAGCTGTTACAGAATCTATAATAGCGTTATCATCTGCTAAATCATTGTTCTCTAAGATATTATCGTTGAACAATAATGGTGCTGCTGGTGCGAGGCCAGACTCTTCAGTAGGAGCTTCTTCAGCAAGAGCTTCTTCAGCAAGAGCTTCTTCAGTAAGAGCTTCGTCAAAGCTAATATCTTCAAGATTGTCTACTTCATTAGAAGTTTCGCCAGTACTGACTTCTTCTAAAATACTGTCTTGAATAACAAAGTTATCGCTATTTTCTTCAAATGTAAGCTCTTCGCTTTCTAATACCGTTTCGATATCGTTTGAAGAGTCAGTCAAGTCATCTTCGTTATCGACAATCAGTTCTTCAACAATGGTTTCATCAGTGTCTTGGTCAGTATCACTTACTAAATCATCAAAATCTAAAACAAAATCTTCATTGTCTGATGCCATCTCTTCAGTAGCACTATTGGGTGTTTCTGCCTGTGCGCTGGTTTCTTCAGTTGAGTCAAAGTTAAAGTTGAAATCTGCAAGGTCACTATCTTCGTTTGAAGTATCGGTAGGGTTGCTTTCGTCTTCTATCGTTTCTGGTGTGACAGGTGTCGTACGGGTCGCAGCAGTTTCTTCGAAATCACTTTCTAAGTCACTAAGCGTCAGATCAAAACTGTCATTTGTATGGTCGCTAGTAGTGGTTTTAGGAGAGTCTGTTGATGGTACTGGATTAACAATAGACTCGTCACTCAAACTATCATCTTGGCTCGGTGATAAGTCAAAATCAATACTGTCAAAATCAGTATTGTCTTCTACTGGCGCTTCTTGTGCTGCGACTTGACTTCGCTCTTCTAAAAATAACATTTTTAGCTCATCGGCTATCTCAATGCTATTTGGGTCGTTCTGTGTTTTGATAATATTGTAAACTTTATCAAAGTTTTCTGGCTGATTGATGGTCGCATATATGCTGAGTAGCTTAAGGGTTAGCTGACTATTGTCTGGCTCTTCGCTTAGGCCTCGATCCAATGCTTCAATTGCTTTGTCATAACGCTGTTGGTCTATAAAGCGCTGAGCGGCCTCAATATGGTCGAATTTATGATCATCTTCACGGCTTTCGGTAGTACCTTCAACATTTGTTGCAGGTATTGGCGCGGGTGTGGCCGTGGTTTTTCCTGATTTGTCTTGTTGTAGTTCTGATGGTTTTTGCGCTTTCTGTTTGCGCAATACTAAACCAGCCCCTAATAAAATAAGTACCAATCCGACGATGATATATAGCATATTGTCCATAGTTACTCCCACGCCTATGATCACGGCGTATTGCATTGATTATTCAGGCAATTATTGATTGCGTAATTTTTTGAGACGAGCTTGCAGCTCAGCCAGCTTTTGGTTTTGTAGTTGTATCTTTTGAGTATAGCTTTCCAGTGCACTACTGGTTTTTGACAAGCGCTGTGCTTGTGATGCTACGCTTTGTCTAGATGCTTTCAGTGTTGCTAATATATCTGTGCTTAGACCATTACCTGTTGCCGCAGTAGATTTCGTTTGAGTACCATCTGCACTGCCATTATGACCAGGGGCTAGCACAGAAAACTGTGCTTTTGGTAAGGTTTGTGTCTTAGTAATCATTGGTTTTTTGTTTTGTGTCGTTGCTTGTGATTTTTTAGGTGATTTATTAGCAGTTGGTTTAGTTTTCTTTTTTACCACAGGAGTATTGGCTCTGCGGCTATGTTGTCTTTGTGCTTTAATGGCTGCTTCTAACTTTTGTTGTGATGGTATGACATCATATCTTGGTAAGCTAAGTTTAGCATCTGCTTTTAGTTGGTCAGCATCTTTATTGATAAAAGCGTTAGGATTTTGTGCTTGAATTTGTTTCATTACAGTTGAAACATCTAGGTTGTTTTCTTCTGCTATTTGCTGAGCGATAATCCATAGGCTATCGTTACGCTGTACTTGATATTGGGCAGTAGCAGCTGTAGCCGTGTTGCTAGTAGCACTGCTAGCGCCATTAGGTGCAGCAGGCATAGCAGTGTCAGCAGGTATATTACTGCTTGGTGCTGTTGTGTTGTTCGTGTCAAGGCTAGGCTTTGATGCGTTTGTTTCATCATTATCGATCGCTGGTATTTTCGAATCAGTGATCATCATTCCAGCATCTGATTTACCACGTGGTTGTATTTGGCGGGTGACTTGTATGTTTAAGATGTCAAAGTCTAAAGCAGGCGCAGCGGCTTTAGTAGCCGGGGTATTGTTAGCTACATCACTAGAGTCTATATCATTGCTATTACTATTAGTGGCTGTTTCACTTGTATTAGCAGCACCCAAGCGACCATTATCTAAGCGACTAGGAGCATTAGTAAGATCACTTCCTTGCGATGTAGAGGCCACTGCAGGCAACTGCATATTAGGCGCTGGTAGTTTAGAGGCTATTAGTTCAGTCGTTGATGAACTAGGCGCTGATATTAATGGTGGCGGCATGCCTTTTTTGAGGGTTAGTGGTTCGGCAGTGCTTGCAGAAACACTTGGTAAATTAGGCTTTTTTGCAGCAGTGACAGTGTTTTTGGGTGTCTCGATAGGCACGCTATCATTGAGTGGCATCAACAATGTCTTAGGCACAACATTGCTCTTACCCTGATCGTTTATAGATAAAACCACATCAGTAAAAGGTTTGGATACAGGTTGTGAGGTCGTGATAAAGACTTGACCACTGGTCGCTGAGGTAGGCTGAAAGCGTACGTTCATAGAGTCAGTTTTGGTCAGCCCCATTCGTTGATAGATGGCAGAGTTTGCTAAGCTTGCTGAAAAGTCAGACGCTCGAATATTAGTAACCGTAATACTTGCCGCTAGCGGCTCATGCTGTGCAGAAGTAACAACCGTTTTTCCGATAGTTGCTGCTTGTGCGCCCGATATCAAGGCTGCATAGCCCACGGAATAAAGTAATGCCGTCGATACCGCGCGATGTATGGTAGTAAAGCGATGAGATAAATGACGAGACATGTGCAGCCCTTTCTAATAAAAGTTATCTTTGCTGTTATAACAAAATACTGTTTAGTTTACCAGTTTATTTCACAACTGTTGTGAACAATATAAAAAATGTTTAAATCATGTTCAATCTAATTTTTTATCAAGCAGCATCGCATCGCCATAACTAAAGAAGCGATATTGCTCTTTAATAGCATGCTGATAAGCCTGTTCGATAGCTGCTTTGCCCGAAAATGCTGATACTAGCATTAGTAGGGTAGATTTCGGTAAATGAAAATTTGTGAGTAGTCGGTCTATCACACCAAATTTAAAGCCTGGATAAATAAATATATCAGTATCGCCTGACCAACTAGATAAGCTGTGTCCGTCATTAGCCGTTTTTTGATAAGCGGTTTCGAGCACACGTGTTACCGTTGTACCAATAGCGATGACTTGTTTACCATTAGCATGTGTTTGGTTGATCAGCTCGGCCGTGGTTTGTGGCAGATGTGCATACTCACTATGCATGGTGTGATTGAGTAAGTTGTCTGTTTTTACAGGAGCAAATGTGCCTGCACCAACATGCAAAGTAACAAACGCTGTTTTAATACCTTTTTCTGCCAGTTTTTTTAGTATTGATTCGTCAAAATGTAAACTTGCAGTAGGGGCTGCCACACTCGCTAGCTTGGTTGGGTCATGAAAGACAGTCTGATAGCGAGTATTATCAGTTTCATCAGCATGGCGTTCAAAGTAAGGCGGAATCGGTAACTCCCCATATAGTTCTAAGTCGGGCAGGATAGGAGCGTCAAAGGCTAAAATAAATAAATTGTCTTGACGGCTAATCATTACTGCAGCCATATGACTATCGGCAAGTTGCAAACGTTGCCCAAGCTTAGGGGCCTTACTGGCTTTGACATGAGCAAGTGCAATATATTTTGTGTTGACGGGTGTGCTATCTGTAGCTTCCAAATGCAAGGTTGCTACGTCTAGTTCAGCAATGTCTACTAGACGTTCAATCAGTAGCTCAACTTTGCCACCCGTATCTTTTTGACCAAATAACCGTGCCTTCATCACTTTTGTATCGTTGAATACAATCAGATCTCCTGCACTTAATAAGTTAGGCAACTCAGTAAATAGGTGATCTTCTACCATAGCACTATTTTCTGTCTTATTAGCAGGCAAATATAGGAGCTTTGAAGCAGAACGTTCTGTCAATGGATAACGTGCAATCAGGTTGTCTGGTAAGACATAATCATAATCGTCTACGCTTAAGTAGTCTAAAACGTCATTATTTTTATTGGTATCAAGCGTGGAATTACTATTAGAGTTAGCGGCGTGTGTGTCGGTCATAGTCGGTCTTTAAATGAATATAGATTTTTGTATAATTGTAGCAGAAATGAGCTTATTAAAGGACAGTTTAATAGAGACTCATGCGCATACAAGTCGAGCAATAACTAAACAGGCGTTGTTTAGTATGCAATTATTCAAACAAATTTAACTGAGGCGGTACTTGCGTAGCAGGAGTGAGGGAAGAAAAGGTAACACCAACTAGACGAATAGGTTGCTCACGAGGAATGTCTGAAAATAGCTTATCTAGCCAATAGTGCGCAGATTCAGCACTATTAAAAGCTGTTGATAATGTATGAGAGCGTGTTATTTGAGTAAAATCTGCGTATTTCACTTTGAGGGTGATTGTGTGAGCAATCACTTGTTTTTTTTGCATTTGATCAAATGCATCCTGATTTTGCTCGTAAATTTGTATTTTTAATGCATTATCATTACTGAGATTGTCTCTAAATGTGGTCTCTGAGCCAACGGATTTATGCGTTCTCTCAGATTTGACCACCCGATCATCACGTCCATGTGCTATATCGTGATAAAACTGGCCACGTTTACCAAACTCTTGTATTAATAGAGCTGCCGGTGTTCGCCGCAGGTCGGCACCATAATGGACGCCCATCTCATGTAAGCGCTTAGCTGTTGCCTTGCCAATACCATGAAAGCGCTCAATAGGTAAGGCGCTAATAAAGGCATCGGATTCTGTAGGCGTAATAATAGCTATACCGTTAGGTTTATTGATATCAGAAGCAATTTTGGCCAGCATTTTGTTAAATGAGACTCCGGCAGAAGCCGTCAGTCCGGTATGTTCTAAAATTTGAGCTCTTAGCCAATTAGCCATTAATGTTGCTGAGCCTTTATGAACGCTTAAACCCGTGACATCTAGATAGGCTTCATCTAGCGATAAGGGTTCAACATGGGGTGTTAAGCGATGCATAATACAGCGGATATCATTGCTAACTGATCGATACACTTCAAAACGCGGCCTTACAAATACCACTTCTGGACAGCGTTTGCGCGCCTCATAGCAGGACATGGCAGAGCGTACGCCAAATTTACGTACTTCATAGCTGGCGGCTGCTACGACACCGCGTCCATTTGGATCACCGCCAACCACCAATGGTTTACCGCGTAATTCAGGGAAGTCACGCTGTTCGACACTGGCATAAAAAGCGTCCATATCTATATGAATGATCTTTCGAGAGTGAGGGTTCATAGAGGTTGTCATATCATTATTTTACCTGATTTGACCACTTTGATTTGAAAGATAATGCCCATTAGATCGTAATAATATATAAATAATCATAAAGTTTAGACACTACAAATAGGTAGATTGTATGTGTTAAAAAATAGTAAGCGTATTTTTTCTATTATTTTTAGTATAAGGGTTATTGATTTGCTCATCTTGATTGACCGTTTGTCATAACAATTTTGCCGTTTGTCATAAAAATGGCACTTAAATATTACAGTTTTTATACTGCTGTTTTAGACTATAGTGTTTGTGGTAATCGATACATACAGTAAGTGATGTCTTACACATCTTTTTATCACTAAAAAAGCCGTTGCTTACAGCTCATATCAAAATAACAGATTCGCTACTGTTGAAATTAATACTTTACAAATACGTTGTTGTTTAGAGGATTTATAATGACTAAGGAGCTGACGATGCATAATGGACTAAAAGGAAGTGAGTTGACACGAGCCATGCTTGCACGAGGTGATAGCAACATATGGTGTGCAGTGTGCGATGAAAGTGATGAACAAGCAATGATGGATCATTGTGGTAATGATTTTACAGCATATATCGTATCATATAGTGATGGACTTTTTTATTGTAGTGCTGGCACACCATGGAAATTTGCTGTACCAATTAAGATATGCGCTGTCATGCAATACGAAATTGAGATGTGAGTACAAGCCAGTTTTCTATAAATCGACTAAATTTTTAGCCTTGCTGAGTCTGTTTTTTGCAGTACTAAGCAAGGCTTTTTTATTGCAAGAGTTTTTTATTGAAGTTAGGGCGTGTGAAATATATCACTGATAGTCTCTATCGGTGTCATGCTAGAAGGATTAAAAACGCTAGAGTCAGTCAGTTTATTACTACGATAAGTCATATATTCAGGGCTATTTCTATTTGCTATCGCTTGATTCAATGCCGACATTCTATACGTTTGGCATCAACTATAGTTGAGTTCAAGTAATTTCGATACAAGGAAACCGAGTGCAAGCTATACATTAATATGGTCAGCGAGGATGACGATGTAGTGGATGTATATGGATTTGACTATATCTTGTTTTATTCTCGTTTTCAAAATGAGGACATATCTTGAATAGATTATATTTAAACAATCACCCGCACCAAAGTTTTCTGCTCATTGATCGCTTCAAAGCTAATGTCAACGGGCAAAAACTGCTCAATCAGCCATGCTTGGGTTTCGGTATGTTGGCTTATGACTCGTGCGGTAAATTCGCCGCCACCAGACAATGCCAATGGCAATAGCAACTGGTCGGTTAAGTACTCGTCGACCAAGGCATCAGTTTTGAGTAGATAACGTTTAACCAAACCCGCCAAGCGGTTGCCCATTTTCTCTGCTGACGTGCGTTTTTCACCCAGTAGCGTAAACATTTCTTGGTGAATCTGGTCGCCATGCTTATGAGTAACCAATGCGGAGCAACTATTGCCTTCACCAATACCGTCTAGCTGACTAGTATTGCTAGTCATAAGCGTGTCATCCACTCCGCCATCTATCAACGTCGCTGTAGCGCTGGCAAGCTCGCGTTTACCAATGTCATATTCTAAATTTAAAACGCTGGCGACCAATGCAATTTTTGTCAGCGCTCCGCGTTCGGTTAGCGTTAACGGCTGTGAGTCAGCACGGCGCATAAACGGCGTAATAGTGGCCTTAATCACACCACCACCGATGGGCGCAAAGCCTGCTTGCAAGCATTCGATATGTACTTGCATACCTAATTTTGCCAGTGCAGGGACAAATGCGTGCTGCAAAAAGTCAGTCGTTGGCGCCAGAGGGTTGTGCGTGCCGCCTTTTATCGTGACGGTTGAGGCTGCTTGGATGTTGGTATTGGCAAACAGTAGGGCAGGGAGTAGCGTTTGTAGCACAAGGCTGGTACTGCCAGCCGAACCAATATCAAAATGATACTCACCAGGTTTGATAGCGTTCGGTGCAAATCGAAACGCTGCACTGCCTAACGCTGCGCCTGTCACGGTAGCATTTGATATAGATTGGGAGGCCTGTACGCACATCAGGTGTTGACGCATCAATCCTGGTTTGGCTCGCCTAGCGCGAATATTGGTGATTTCGATGGGTATGCCTGTGAGCATTGATAAAGATAGCGCCGTACGGATGATTTGCCCACCACCTTCGCCAGTGCTGCCGTCGATTTTTAGGGTTGCTGTGTTGGTATTTACAACAGTGCTGCTTGTGGTTTGAGCGCTGTGGTTAGGTGTAAAGCTCATCTTTATCTCTTATGTTTCGGATTGACTATATAAAATAAAAGAGCCTAAAAAATACGCCATGACGCATATTTTTCGGGCCCTATTGATCTATCAAAGTTTGGCTTTAGATAATCAAGGCTTAGCCATTGAATTTCTTCGCTATTAGATCTTTGATAAACGCCACAACAGCAGCGCTGTGCTCAGAGTTTTTGATCTCATCTAATAGCTCAGATTTTGACATGCTTTGGTATCTTTGGATGTCTTCGCTACTGATATCTTTTGCGCTATTAATCAATGCTGATAAGCCATTGTTGTCAGCATCATCACCGCCAGTTACAGCGCCTAACATATCATTCATGTTTATCATTGGTATTTCCTCATACAAAAATAATTATTAAATGGTTCAATGTGAAAGTGATGTATCACTCACACTTTAGTTTACCGCATCTATATTCGTTTAGGGGCATTAAAGTTGCCCTTTTTAGATAACGATTATGTGTAGGGCAAACCAGTTTTGATTCACATTGCCGTATTGCTTATGACAAATGGTTTTAAAAATAAGATTGAAACCGACTGTCAGTGTCTGGTGATAAGGTCTAAATAGTGCTGTGTGATAAGTGACAGGTACGGGGCATGAGTGGTAAAAAAGACGTTTGCCCGCAACGCCAAGTAGCCACTGCAGTATTTGTTCAACCCCCTGTTGTGGAGTGCGGGGTCTTAACACTCGCCCAGTCGGTTCCAAAAGGGTGGTCTATGCGCTTAAATCAAGCACATAGAGAATTATAAAATTAGTGATTCAAAAAATCATTCTGCTAAATCAATTTGCCAGTTATTGGCTTGAATCACAATATTGATTTGACGCAGCTTCATGGCAATATCGTCTGCTTGCTTCTGTAAACCAGCCACCGATACCATGACGTTGTATTTAATCTCACGATGGCTATAACGATCCGTTTCGGTATGCGTGGCGGCTATGGCATCGACCAATAGCTTATGGCGCATCTCTAAAGTATCGCGCTCTATCAACAGCGTTAGCATCGATTGACCTTTATCCGTCTTGGCAATTGCATTGGTACGGTGAATGCGTTCAATCAGGTTGGACAGCTCAGCAATGATTTGGCTGGCATCAATCATCAGTGTGTTTGGATCCTCAGATGGCGTATCGCCTTCTTGGACTTTAATGTTGGCGTTGATACGACCCTTAAGCTGAGCCAGCTTCTTTTGCATATCGCTACGAATCAGTAGGGCTTCTGCGAGTTCCATTTTAGTTCTCTTTTATTGAATATAGTCAAAATACACATTTTCAAATAACATAAATTCTGTCTTTAAAGTTTTGTTAACATTGATAATCATAGATCTTATAGGCGGTAATTTTTCTTCACCACTCCAAGCCACATAGCTGTCAAATCTATAGTTATTATTGACAAGGTTTTTGATGATTTGGAATAAAAATTTAGTATTTATAATATGGCCATCATTGATGTCTTCTTCTAGCCAGTCTTGTAGACCCACAAACTCATAGTCAAACGCTTTGGGGTCATATATTCTAAATCCACTGCTACAGCAGCTAGGACTATAAGTGGCGAGACGATAAACCATGTCATATTGAAGATTAACTTGATTTTCTTTATCAACAGTTGGCTCAAAGTAGACGTTCATCTGATTAAATTTTGCTAAATCAATAGGATGGTCGGTGCTTATTATTAACTCATAACACATGGTATTTCCTCAATTATAATTTACGAATCAGTGTGTAGTGGAGGCTAACCAAATCTACGCATAATTCAGTAAAAATTCATAATCAAATAATTCTACTTTTGATAGGGTATCAATATCATCAATACTTGCATAAATATTGTCCTGAAACGCCTTAATTACTTTGACTGGTTTGGAATACTGTAAATTCACGAACTACGTCAGTCCGCTCAAGCTTCTTTTGCATATCGCGACGGATAAGTAGGGCTTCTGCGAGTTCCATTTTGATTTTCCTTAATTTGTTTTTAACTATTATTTATTCTGTTGTGACGATACTGCTGATAGGCCTGTTTAATTTTATCGTAACGGGATAATTGGTCTTGAGTTAATGGTGCATGTTTGAGTTTGCGTAACAATCTTTTGTATAAATAGCCGGAGCGAAAGTGATAAGGTCGCAGCTCTATAAAACAAACGGCAAACTCGCGAGCGTATGCACCATTTGCGCTATCATGAGTGATTAACTCTAAAAGGCATTCTTCACCTTCAAAATTATCATTATGAAATCCCCCTATGGCAGGATAGTTGTCACCCCTAAATAATAATTCCAAAGGGGACAATG
>NZ_RRYV01000066.1 GCF_014861395.1 Psychrobacter sp. FME13
TAGGCTTAGATGTGTATAGCTCATGGTTGCAATCTCACTTTGGTCGGTGGATAAAAACTTTGATGCTAGCGCATCTAGGTCTTTTTTTCACCTTGCATTTGGTATTGCACTTCATGTGTTAATCTAAGCCGTAAAAAACTGTGCGCCAAATGCCCATTGCCAGTTTTTTCCAGTTTGATTATCAGTACGATAACGGGTGGCCAAACGTCCAACACTGCGCGACTTCTCAAAAATAGTGATCTGCGGTATCAAATTCTTATCATTATCTTTGCCAAAAGCACGCTCTAATAATGTAGCGGTAAACAGTCCCGTCAGACCACCGCCGATGATAGCGATTTTGGGTGGAGTGGTATCAGCAGAAATTACAGAATGATGAGTCATAATGACAGTAAGCCTTATAGGATAGTTGGTCAGAAAATAATGATTTACTTTTAGTCGATGTACTTTTAAATAGCATTGAACCTCTAAAACCTACTCATATCAATATCATCTACGTAAAAAAGCCATGCTATTTTATAACATGGCTTTTCTGTCATTTCAGATTGAGCACACTTCATAATACTTCAAGCAAGGTTAACGCTGTCGTAATTTTATAGTGGAATGACTAAGCATCAAAAATTTCACTGCATATTGCCTGAAAGATAGTCGCTGCCAGCACCACATTTGAATGTTCAACACGCCCTATATTCAGTTGCCCAGAGCTATTTGGCTCTCTACTCTCCACGCTCAGCCTTGACCACCTCGACCAACTGATTAATCACAGAACTGTCTGCAAGGGTAGATAAATCTCCCAAGCCTACATACTGCCCTGCCGCTAGATTACGCAAGATACGACGCATGATTTTGCCCGAGCGCGTTTTGGGTAGTACATTGACGATATGAATGGTATCCAAATTAGCAATGGGCCCAATCTCAGAACGCACGTGTCGATTCAATTCAGCCCTCAATGACTCTGTCTCTTTTTCACCTGATTTTAGGATAATAAAGGCACAAACACCCGTACCACGAATCTCGTGTGGCATGCCCACAATGGCAGCCTCAGCCGTTGCAGGATGTGCGACCACCGCACTTTCAATCTCCGCCGTACCCAGACGATGCCCCGCGACATTGAGCACATCATCGACACGCCCTGTAATCCAGTAATGTCCATCCTCGTCGCGCTGTGCCCCATCACCAGTGAAATAATAGCCTGGATAATCGCTAAAATAGGTCTCTAAAAAGCGCTCATGGTCGTTGTAAATCGTCCGCATTTGTCCTGGCCAGCTGCTATTAATCAGCAGGTTACCTTCAGCAGACCCTTCTAATATAGTGTCATCGGTATCAACGATTTCTGGCTTGATACCGTATAGAGGGTTCATCGCCGCACCCGGTTTGAGTGCGACTGCGCCTGGTATTGGCGCCATTAAAATACCGCCTGTTTCCGTCTGCCACCAAGTATCAACGATTGGACATTTACTGTCGCCGACCACATGATAGTACCAATCCCATGCTTCTGGATTAATCGGCTCCCCGACGGTTCCGAGCAAGCGCAGGCTAGAACGATTAGACTCACGAACAAAGGCATCGCCCTCTTTCATCATTGCTCGAATCGCGGTCGGTGCGGTATATAAGACCGTCACATTGTGCTTATCGATGATATGACCAATACGTGCCCATGTTGGATATTCTGGAACCCCCTCGAACATCACTGTCGTCGTTCCATTAGCGAGCGGTGCATAAGTAGCATAGGTATGCCCCGTAATCCAGCCCACATCGGCTGTACACCAGTAGACATCATCGTCTTTAATATCGAAGACATCTCGAAACGTAGAAAGCGCATAAGTGATATAGCCGCCAGTCGTATGTAACACACCTTTAGGCTTACCCGTCGAGCCAGATGTATAGAGTAAAAACAGCGGGTCTTCGGCATTCATCACTTCAGGTTCGCAATACTTCGATTCGCCATCGACCAAGCTATGATACCAAACATCACGGCGGCCACTCATCGGTACGGAGTTGCCAGTACGGTGGACGACGATGACGTTGGTTACGCTGTCCGTACCATCCATATCAAGTGCGCGATCGACATTGGCCTTGAGCGGTGTACTTTTATTACCACGTAATCCTTCATCAGCAGTAATCACCAGTTTTGAGCGACTGTCTATCAACCGATTGCCCAAACTCTCAGCAGAAAACCCACCGAACACCACTGAATGCACCGCACCGATACGCGTACACGCCAGCATGGCCACCATCGCTTCCGGTATCATCGGCATATATAAGGTGACGCGATCGCCTTTTTTGACCCCAAGCTTACGCATGGCATTCCCTAAGCGGCAGACCGATTCGTGCAGCTCTTTAAAGGAGATAATTTTATGTAAGGAAGGATGATCACCTTCCCAAATAATTGCTGGCTTATAAGGGTTGTTTTGCAGATGTCGGTCGAGACAATTGACTGAAATATTCAGCTCGCCATCTTCGAACCATTTAATACGAAAGTCTTCTAAATCGTAATTCACATCGCTGATTTTGGTTGGTTTTTTTATCCAATCAATTAGCTCGGCACGCTGTGCCCAAAAGGCATCATGAGATTCAGGGGATTCGATAGACTGCTGGTAGTCGGTGCGGTATTGTTCGGCTGTCGTATTGGCAGCAGCGATGAACTCGGCTGCAAGGGGAAATGATTTCTGAGTCATAATAGTCATCCTTTTTAATTATTATTACCTGTACCAATCGTCAATAACGACCGTCTGTACAGGTAATAAGAGCCATCTTCCATAATGCGTGACACGTAAGGTTAGTTTGACAAATAAGCCGGATGGTTGCAAGGCATCAACTGCCATTCATAACAATATCACTGTACAGCGGTATAATTGGTCATACATGATAAAATGCATGGACAAGGCAATAAGGTATTTAATCCTTGTAACCTTAAATAAAATATGGACAATAGCTATTCTAAAGCGAACGCTAAGAGCGACTGACTCTTTTGAAGCACGACTTTATTGAATATAAGCAATCAGCTTTATTTTTATTATTTTATATCTATAGTCAATTTACCCTATTATCGATACAACGAACTGAGTGCCCACTATACGATTGGTTAGTGAGCGAGGTTAAGACCTGTAGCGGTTTTATAGTGGACAGGCTGTATCATTTTATGAGACCACAATGAGCAATCAACGCAATACATCACAATACGCCCACTACGATGTCATTATTATCGGTGCTGGCGCGTCAGGGTTATACTGTGCGCTCACTGCGGGTCGCCGTGGTCGCCGCGTACTGGTATTAGATCATGCCAATAAAGCAGGCAAAAAAATCCTGATGTCAGGTGGGGGTCGCTGTAACTTTACCAATTACTTCGTTGAGCCTGAACACTTCCTAGGTGCCAATCAACATTTCTGCAAATCAGCCCTTAGCCGTTATCCCAGTTGGGAGTTTATCAGTATGGTTGAAGCGCATAAAATTGCTTATCATGAGCGTGAGCATGGTCAGCTGTTCTGTGATGACTCTGCACAAGACATCTTAACCATGCTCCTTGATGAATGTGCCGCTGTCGGTGTACAAGTAAAACTGAATGCTCAAATTGAAAGCGTTCAAACTGTCGAAAACGACAAAAATGCTCGTTTTGAGTTACTAACGACCAAACAGCTGACTAAGAAAGAAAAGCAAGAAAGAAAAGAGACAGCCAATCAAACCAAGCTGCCACAAACAGGCTATCGCTGTGAGTCATTAGTCGTCGCCACGGGCGGATTATCTATCCCAACCATGGGTGCTAGCGGCTTGGGTTATGAAGTGGCACAGCAGTTTGGTCATACGCTCATATCAACTGACGCCAGTCTCGTACCTTTTACCTTCACTGATAAAACAGGTGAGCTTATTCGGTCATTGTCAGGTATTAGCTTGCCAGTCATTGCCAGTAACGAGCGCATTTCCTTTAAATTACCACTGCTATTCACCCATCGTGGACTGTCAGGGCCTTCGATGCTGCAACTGTCTAATTATTGGCATACGGGTGAAACCATCAGTATCAACCTGCTACCCGATATCGATACGACAGCGCTCTTATTGGCGCATAAAAAATCACATCCCAAGCAGCTGATTCGTACGGTGCTCGCTGATTATACTGATAGTGCATTACCAAAAAAGCTGCTGACCGCGCTACAGACTCACCTGTGGGAAGATATCAAAGATACCGAGCTTGCTAATATTAAAGACGAGCGTTTGGCAGAGCTCGGTGCGAGCTTGAATGGTTGGCAGCTAAAACCGTCTGGTACTGAGGGTTATCGTACCGCTGAAGTCACGCGCGGCGGTGTCAAAACAGATGAGGTATCCTCAAAGACTATGCAAAGCAACTTACAAGATGGTCTATACTTTATCGGTGAGGTGCTCGACGTCACAGGCTGGCTTGGTGGTTATAATTTTCAATGGGCGTGGGCAAGCGGTTTTGTTAGTGGTGAAGTTGTTTGATGCTATAGTCGGTTCAATGTGATTTGAATACAAGTAAAATCACCAAAAATAGTAGACTAATCGAGAGTGATATCCCATCCGATTTATAGAGGATTAACGATAGACAGTAAGGTCTACTAAATCTCCTATAGAAAATTATTCTACTTAAGTTGTCTTTTACCTGAATTAATTCCTGATAATTTAGATATAATAAAGCTAATATAGCGCAAAGTAGTCAGACAGAGCTGCTTTGCAGATAACAGTAATCTGTTTTACGAGGGAATATATGCGTCAAATCAAGAAGGTTCATGGTGAAAAAGTACCATATTGGGTGGGTGATGGCTTTTATGTAAAAACCCTAATCAACCATCTTGATGACAATCCCGATTTTAACTATCAGCATACCGATCCATTTTTGTTATTCGATTATGGTGTGCCCACCGTTTTTGAGCCAAATCCTGATTATAAATCACAACCACATGGTATTGGTAAGCATCCACACAGAGGTTTTGACATTGTCACTATCGCGTATTCAGGAGAACTTAGCCATGCCGATTCTACTGGTGGGTGCAGTGATATTTTGGCAGGTGACGTACAATGGATGACCGCAGGGCGCGGCATTATGCATGAAGAGTTTCACTCAGAATCATTTGGACAGCATGGCGGCGTTTTTAGTATGGTGCAGATGTGGGTCAACCTACCAAGTAAAGACAAACTCACCCAACCAAAATACCAAAGCATCAAACGCGCAGACATACCTATCGTCGATTTGATAGATAATAGCGCTAGTCAGACACTTAACAACAATGAAGAGCAAACCGTTATTGGTACAGCCGCTATCATAACTGGTGAGTGGCAAGGCGTCACAGGCGCAGCCAGCACATTCACCCCAGTTAATGTATGGAATATTGAATTACATACCGCTGGGTCAACGAAGCTGCAAGTACCCAACACGCACAATACGCTATTGCTAGTACAAGAAGGTAAGTTACTAGTCAATGATACGACTGTGAGCGCAGGACATTTGATTCAGTTTGAGCCACCCACGCAACATCGTACTGATATTCAAGATGGGCAAGCACCTGATACTGACACCATTGAGCTGCACTGTCCTACTACCGAAACTGATGGACAGACCTCAATGCCTATCAAACTTTTGCTATTCAGCGGGGAGCCTATTGGCGAACCAGTGGCTGGTTATGGCCCTTTTGTCATGAACACGCAAGAAGAGCTGCGCCAAACGTTTCGAGATTACCAAACAGGTAATTTTATTAAGTAGCTGACACTTTATCTAATAGCGAACACATACGTATCCACAGGTATAAAAAAGCCACCAAACGCTTATCGTCTGGTGGCTTTTATTCAAGGCTTATCTTTCACCTAACTAACTACGCTTGAGCTAAAAACGGATAATCGGTGTAACCTTCAGCACCGCCACCATAAAAGCTTTCGGGATGCTGTTCATTTAGCGCAGCGCCTTCACGAATACGTTCAGCCAAGTCAGGGTTGGCAATGTAATCACGACCAAAAGCAACGGCATCGATGTAACCTGCTTTAACATTTTTCTCTGCTTTTTCGGCGGTATAGCCACCAGCAGCGATAATCATATTATCAAAAGCAGCTCGGACACCT
This sequence comes from Psychrobacter sp. FME13, assembly GCF_014861395.1. Classification (GTDB taxonomy): domain Bacteria; phylum Pseudomonadota; class Gammaproteobacteria; order Pseudomonadales; family Moraxellaceae; genus Psychrobacter. The sequence goes on from NZ_RRYV01000066.1 coordinate 6,064, forward strand.
TGACGGAAAGTATCGCTATAAGGAGTACCACCAGCCCAATCAGGCTCTGACAGATGTAGATACATTAGACCACGCTTGTTAATCTGTTCAATCAACCAGATGTTTTCATCTTCGTTATAGCCGGCCTCTACATTGTTAAACGTTCCAAGCGGCGAAATACGAATACCGACATGATCCGCATCCCAAGCATCAACACAAGCATCGATGACATCTAGTGTTAGGCGCGCTCGGTTTTCACGGCTACCACCGTATTCATCAGTACGTAGATTGGTTTGTTCCACCCAGAACTGATGCAACAGATAGCCATGAGCGCCGTGAATCTCAACCCCATCAAAGCCCGCTTCTTTAGCATTTTTGGTTGCTTGTGCAAAGTCAGCAATGACTTGCTTGATTTCATCAAGTGTGGCTGGGCGAGGTGTCGTCGCGTCCACTCGAATTGCTTGATTATTACTATCACGTAGCGAGGTACGTATGCCGACGTTTACATCAGAAGCGGAAATTGGGGCTTTACCATCAGGTTGTACGCTCTCATGCGAGACCAGACCGGTGTGCCATAGCTGTACCACAATCTTGCCACCTTTGGCATGGACGTTATCAACGATGGCCTTCCATGCGGTGATTTGGTCTTGAGTATGAATACCAGGTGCGCCTGCATAGCCTTTCGCCTGAAAAGAAATCTGCGTCGCCTCAGTAATAATCAATCCTGAGCCAGCACGCTGTGAGTAGTATTCTCCAGCCAGCGCTGTCGGTACATCACCAGGCTCTACTGAACGCAGACGTGTTAATGGTGCCATTAATATACGGTTTTTTAGCGTTTGTGTACCCATTTTTACGGGTTCAAATAAGTTATCGTGTACCATGTTATGCCTTATTATGTTTGTCATTATAAATTGGTGTTCGTTATCATGATGAAGGTTTATTGAACGACCGTTACATTTATAAGGAATGCTTGTCATTATTCAAGTAATCTTTACAAACAGAAACACACGTTTATATTTATTTAATAACAGTGATATTCGCTATCTCAATTGCTTATTACAGGGTAAAATCTATGCACGCTCATACAAATAAGTTATTAGGACTCACATCAAATTACAAACATTCATACTCAACGGAGTATTGAAAGGATGCAATCTGTGCAAAAGAATCAAGTGCTACTTATTGTCAGTTCAAGCTTAGTGTTTGCCCTCACCGCCTGCCAGCCTCCTTCAGATAAAACGGCACCTGAAGCTGATACACAGACCACAACCGACCAAAGCTCTCAGCCGCTCGCAGAAGCAAAAACACCGAAAGAACTCACTAAAGCATTGGTGAAACTATCGGAAGATACATTAAAAGAGCAGCTCATTTGTAGCAAGCTGGAAGACACCATAAATACCATTGATAATAAAAGTGAAATCGAAAATATTCATGCGGTTCAGCACCAGCTAACGGCTTGCTTACCAGTGGCCGACAATACTCAAATCCTACAATGGCTAACAGAATATCAAGCGATGTATCAACGTTTTCTAAGCGTCAATAGCATTAATAATGTTGATAGCGCGATAGACAATAGCTCATTTTATGCCCTAATGCGTACGATTGAAGAAGACCAAACCGTCACTGTGGCACAACTAAAAGAGGTCAGCCCTCGTGTGCGATATTTGGTAAGTTTAATCAGGAGTGGTTCCGACGTTCATGTGCGCTATTTGGGTGAAGGTGATTATGAGTTTTATCACGACCTAACCGCCATGGCAGATATATTTATCCCTTATCTACCTGAGGATCAAGCGGCCTTTGTCCAGCGTATGGCAAAAGACAACCAAGAAATCTTTTGGTTCGATACGGCGATTGCCTTTTCTTTTGAGGAGTTGGTTGAACGTACTGTCTTTTGGGAAGACTTTATCAAGCACTATCCACAGAGTATCTTTTATAACGATGCCGAGTCGTTATTCAATATGTATCGCTATCTACTATTTTTTGGGTCCGAAAATACTCAATGGACAGATAAAGAAATACGCAACTTCTATGACTCAGACAATAAACGACTGCTGCTAAAGTTGGCTAAACGCCCCAATAATGAGCTGGCTAAAAATGTGCAAGACTTTTTCACATTTATGGAGCAATCTGATGCCGAGCGTCTGACGCAGTACCCTATACCTGACAAAGATGAAAACGGTGGTGAAATAGACGAGAGGAACATCACACAATATCAACTAAATGAAGCTTTAAATCTATCGTCACCATGGATAGCCACTCAAGATAGGAATTGTTTGACGGGCATTATTTGTGTGGATAAGGATGCTCAATAAAGCATAATAAAGCCAAAACACCTACATTACTTCATGCATGCTTCATCATCTGTTTAACCGACAACTCTAAAGATAAATAAGTGCCAAACAATATCACCATAGAGCCAACGATCGCTCGTGTGTCTAAGGCTTCTCCAAGTAACACATAACCTAGAATAATGGCAAAAATTGGAATCACTAAGGTAATACTCGTCGCTCTAGTTGGCCCGATATTTTTGATCAATTGATTCATAAAAATCAGCGCAATCGCAGTAGAAAACACGCCAATGCAAATCACCGATATCCATGCTTTTAGACTGATGCTCTGACCATAGGGAAACTCATAAAAGGTAACGGGCAACATGATAATACTGGCAATGATGAGTGAGCCTGCGGTGATGGCCACTGGTGAAACATTGTACAAATAACTTCTGGTGAAGTTGGCACCAAGCGCGTAACCAACACTGCCCAATAATGCATAACCCATTGGCAATAATCCTTCGACCAAACCTTTACTTTGATCACCGCCCCCAAACAATTTTTCGCTCATGAGAATGATCACACCAACCACACCAATAATCAAACCAAGTAGCTGTTTCTTTGATAATCTGTCTTTAAAAAAAGTGCTGGCGATAAAGCCACTCATGATTGGCACAGAGGCATTAAGCACTGCTAACACACCCGCATTTACCGATTGTGCTGAAAAAGAAAATAGCACAAAAGGTACGGCAGTGGAAAATAGTCCGACAAGCGCCAATAGCTTCCAATGCTCGCGGATACCAGCTCTGTTTTTCTTGCTGATTAACACAAAAATCAACATCACCAATCCGGCAAATATCACTCGCAGACTGGCAAAGGTAAGCGAGCCAAACTCAGGTACGCCGATACGATAAAAAACAAAGGACAGCGACCACATAAAGGAGAGCGTGATAAAGGTAATGAGGTCGCGTTTGGTCATGGATGAATCCTATTGAACGTCAAACGGCACGTGCCTACATTTAATAAATGCGCCGTTATTAAAAGTCTCAGTCGTAAAACTGTCGTATTGTGAAAAAAGACTACGATGATAACTTGTTAATCGCTCAATGGGGATTGTTTCTCTATACTTGCCGCCCACTTTCTGTTTATAAATTTACCTTATCTAAAATAAAGTCAATATCCTTATCACCGCACTCTAGTAAGTTGGTTAAAATTGACTTGGTTGCTCGTTTATTAGAAATAAAGACTTTGAATAAACTTTTCCAACCCTATAGGTTATGTCAACTAATACTGATACAACTAAATCTGCGACTTTAAACTTTTCCTAGCAATACTTTTATGAAAAAAAGAAAAGAACGTAACAAAAAATACAGACGCAGATAATATTAAAATTAGAAGAGTCGCTATGGCTTGCTTATAACTCTTAGTTCCATCATTGATCGTGTATATTGTAGGATTGAATATTTCTACCATATCCGAGACATCATCTGTAATACTGAAATAGCACCAAGTAATGAAAATTATACTAAAGAAGACCAGACCGCGCTTATCTGCTGATGGTTGATTATTTTCTGTCATTACCTCTAGGGACGGAGTATCTTGAGCACTTAATAGCATATACCCTGATTGCTTATGAGCAGTAATATCAACACTATAATCCTCTATATCTTCATGTGTCTCAAGGAAATCAGGAAATTTTTCGGTAATATAGTAAGGAACATGCAGGTAATAAGTTGAACTCAAGCAAAGCGATAAGCTAATTTTATGTAACGTTTCTATGTCCCTGACTTTCAATAACAACAGATGACCTTTTACTGTTATAACCTGTTGCGGTGCTTTATGTTTTTGGTAGATATCAATTACATGTTTTATGGTCAACCCAGCACTGCCTAATGCAAATAACATATAAATATAGAAGAATATCCCTGTACACCATGAAGCAAATAATAGTAAAAGAATGGTCGCAATAAGAAAAATGGCAGGCTCAACATATATGATATTGCTTTGTCGAATATCATATTCTAAAGCCGTTTCTAAACGCTGTGAAACCACTTCTAAAGTATCCGTACTACTTGCACCTATAAAAAACTTAGCATTGGTTGCTAGGTCTCTACCGTTAACGTTTAATGCTATAGCATAGTAAGTTCTTGCCGAACTTGGCCAGTGTCCCTTAACAATAACAACTTCAATACGATTGGCCTCATTATCAATATAGATATCCATATCATAAGGGAAATAGATATGTTTGTTATCTAATCGCAGTTTTGTTTGAGTATGTCCTGACGTGGCAAAGGTATGAGCAACGACATCTTTTCCCTCTATTAGATAGACATTATCAAAATGTTCATTAGCATATGACAAGTTAAATCTTTGCATATGAAGGTTTAAGTATAGTTTCTCTTGTTCACTTATTTTTCTGACTGGATTATCGATATTTCTTAATTGATCTTTACTTTTTTTGTCAGCATAAATATAAGATACGGAAAAAAACAAAGCCAATGATGCCAGTAGTACTCCAAATAATAATTCCAAAACCAAGTTTTCCTTATTAAAATATAATCATAGTCGACCTCTTATATAAGTCATCAACAGCCCCTGTAGTTTCCTTGGAAAAATCCATAGGTAAAACATTACTTTGTAAGAGTTATCGTGATGAGACTAAAAGTCAAAACGAACGATTATAACACCAATACCAAACTTAAGTTTTTAAAATATTAGCTATTCATATGTACTCATAACACTAAATCTTAAAAGAACATTTGAGAAAAAGGACAAAAAATGAAACTTCGCATCTTAAAATCTGCCGTGACCAACCCTTGGTTCAATCTTGCGACCGAGGACTGGATATTTAATACCCTCAACCCCGACTCGCACACGCTATTCTTGTGGCGTAATTCTGAGACCGTGGTTATCGGACGTTCGCAGAATCCGTGGGTGGAATGCAAAATCGATAAAATGGAAGCCGATGATGTGTTTTTGGCACGCCGTCAGAGTGGCGGTGGCGCGGTATTTCATGACCTAGGTAATACCAATTTTACTTTTTTATCACCCAAAGATAGCTACGACCAAAAAGCGAACTTTACCATCATCATTAATGCGCTGAAAAAGTTAGGTATAGAGGCTGACTTATCTGGGCGTAACGACATGCAAGTGGGTAATAAGAAAATCTCAGGCAGCGCTTTTAAACATGCAGCAGATCGCAGCTTTCATCACGGGACATTATTGGTGAACGCTAACATGCAAAAGCTAGGCGATTACCTCAACCCTCATCCACTTAAGCTAAAAGCCAAAGGTATTAAATCCGTGCGTGCTCGCGTCGCTAACTTGGTTAAGTTTAACGAGAACATCAATCACGAGACTTTATCCGATGCTATTATCGAAGCGTTTTGTGAATACTATCGCGACAAAGATTATGGCGACACTGCACCCATAGAAACGCTAGATGAAGCCAGCCTCGCCAAGCAACCGACCTTGAATAAATACTATCAGCAAATGGCAGATTGGGATTGGCGCTTTGGCAAGACGCCTGAGTTTACCCACCACATTGAGACACGCTTTGATTGGGGCATTATCGATTTGCATCTTGATGTGAAGCAAGCAGTCATTCGCGACGTTGTTATATTCTCTGATGCACTAAATGTTGAATTGATTGAACGATTAAAAGAAACCTTGACTGGCGTCAAATACAATAAAAATGACATTAAAACCAAACTTGATGAGCTCGGCACAGCGTATCCTGATGTAGCAGCACAAGTGAATGACGTGTCTAAATGGTTGATTCATGAGATGGAAGGTTAGATTTTTGCTTGCTGCTAGGCTGTATAATCAACCGCTAAAACACCTCGCTTGCTCGGCATAGATTATATGTGCCATATAGATTATACTGCGTGATGAACTTAAGTTCGATATTTAATAATCATCGATAGTGCTATATAAATCATAAATTGGGTATTCAAACCTCAACTTTAGACATTGAAGCAAGGTAGCAATATGGTAGCCTATATCACAGTTGGCGCAAAGACGACGCATGGCGGTACGGTCATCACCGGCTCTCCGCAAACCACTCATTATGGTATTCCTATCGCTCGGAAGGGCGACAAGGTCGTCTGTAAAAAATGCAAAAAAGTCGTGACGATTATCACGGGTGACCCGTCCTATATAGTGGATGGTGCGCCTGTTGCTCGTGCAGGTGATATGACCAGCTGCGGCTCAAAACTGATTGCTAGTCAACAAGCATTTTCGGAGTCGGGTTTTGATGTGGGTAGCATTAGTGACGAGATGACTGATGAAGAGCTGTATGCCCTGAATGATCAGATGATAGAGGATGCTATTGCAGATGGTGGACTTATGGCTTTCTCAAGTACAAAGGGTTTAACGAATGACTCAAAAGCACCTAAAAAGCCTACAAAATACAATAAAGACGGTACTGAGAAAACACAAAAACAAATTAATGATGCTTGGAAAGCATATTACGATCACAAGCATAAGGTCGAAGCTGAAGCTTTGGCTAGGCAAAAAGAAGAAGAGAAAAGTTTTTTTGATAAAGCAAAAGATTTTTTAGGTTTCGATGACGATGCTCAAGCTGATAATGCTATCAATACTGCTCGTAATGCTGCTGTAACTGGAGCAAAACTGCCAGGTACTGGTACTATGGCAGCAGGTGATACACTATTAGGTGCGGGTGCCGCTATTTATAGTGCTCCTGATACTGCAATGAGACAGGATTACGAATATTTCATTAGAACTGGGGAGCAAGCGCCACTTAACAAAGCTGCTACTCTATTCCCTGTTTATAATAGATCACGTCAACGAATTAATAAAGAATTTGTAGAAAAACACAAAGGTGCTGATTGGACTGAACCTGGTAAAGATGGGCGATCGCCTCAAAATGATCTCTGGGGTAAATAAAGAAATAATAAAGGTTGTAGTATGAAAAAGTTAATAGTATTACTCGTCTTAAGCCTAACCGCTTGCTCTAATAGTATGAACAATGACACCATATCTTTACTTGATTATACAACACCAAGCGAATTATCTGAATTAGGATATACGCCTGATAAAGTTGATCTAATCAACAGGGATATGAAAGCTTATTTTGGTTATAACCGCTATGACGGTCATCAAAGATATAAAATTAACAACTTCGATATTATTGTTAATCCAAACAACCCAGATGAACTTTATGTCGTCCAAGATGGTTCTTACTTATTAGCTATAAGAAGTCCAAATACCACAGTATTGTATAAAAAGGGAACAAAATTTCCTAATCTAGTAGACACCTCCATCTTTTTTGATCGTGAGCAGCCCTTTGTTGCTGTGGCTAATAAAGATGAGCAAATGTCTTTGGATATTAATTTAGATGGCGTCGATGCCGTCTTTGAAAAAAGACATTATGAAGGTGATGAAGGTTTTATGAATTATACTGACCTATTAGGGTTGATTCCTGACATAGAAGATGTTGTAGAAGCTAATATACCCAATCAGCAGTGCGAGAAAGTAGCTGGTCCCTTTGCGTGTTGCTTAAAAGAGGATCAAACGTATCAGCCCTATCATTTTACGTATGAAAGAGGTTGGGAGATATCTTCTGACAATGAAATAGCACAAAAGAAGTGTAATGCAGGGGAATAAAGTTACTTCACGGCTATTTATCGTTCATATTTATGAATTTTATTGAGACTGCTAAACATCTTCTAAATTAATTTACATTTGATCGTCATCGGCCGACTCTACAACAGCGCCAACCCGCCCCCATGGGGCTACCCGCAAGCAGCAAAGAAGTCTGGCATCAAGTCTAAAAGCTTTAACTCGCCCCTTGAGAACTACAATGAGCTCATGTTCAACGATGATGCCGGCTTTGAGCTGGTTAATTTTCAGGCACAGCGTGATCTAAACTCTTTAGTCAAGAACGATGAGACCCGCACGGTCAACCGTGACCGTACGACGACGATTGATAAAGATGAGACGGTGACGGTGCATGGTAATCGTACGGAAACGGTGGATCTAGATGAGACTATTACTATCCATCAAAATCGTACGGAAACGGTTGATCAGAATGAAACCATCACCATCCATCAAAACCGTAAAGAAAGAGTGGATGAGAATGAAACTATAGACATTGGTGGTAACCGAGATGAGACTGTGCATAAGAGTGAGCAGGTTACTATTAAAGGCAATCGAGACAAAACTGTCAAAGGTAATGACACACTCACTGTAAATAAAGACCGCAAAGAAACAATCAATAAGAGCCGATCGCTCAAAGTAGATAAGAACAATACTGAACTGGTGAAGATGGGTAAATCAGTCACTGTAGGACTTGCCTATACGACCCAAGTGGGTACAGTGATGAATACTTAGGGGTGACAACTATCCTGCCATAGGGGGTAGTGGTCACAAGTGCGTTGAAGTTGAGACTAAGCGAAAGCTTACTTCTGGTGAGATACAGATGGCTCGTACTATGTTTCAAGATTCAGTAGATTACGACGTAGTATTGATATGTAAAGGTGGTATTTTTCACGATGTAACTGGGAATGCTAGGACGCTAGGTAATGAAATTACTCTTCCAACGAAATCTTACGATAGATATAAAGATTTTTCTGTAAGTCCAGCAACACAGGGTAAAAAGAACTGGTTTATTCACGAGATGGCACATGTATGGCAATATCAACTCGGCTATGACACTAGTTTAGCTGGAGCGTGTATATTCATGCGTGGTGATTACTTTGGGGATGATGCTAAACATAATGGAAACCCTGTAAATAAGCCTATGGCTTATGACTTACATATCATTAAAGATGATAAGGATTTTCCAAACTATAACATCGAACAACAAGCAGAAATAATAGCTCATTATTATGATATATCTATAAGGAAAACTAGATCAGATTACTATCAGTATCGAGATATTTATTACAAGATTTTAAAAGAATTTTTCTCGGACCCTTTTAACAGAGACTTACTTCCTACGGAGTAACGATATGAACCATAACTTTCAAAAAATAGTAATTTTCACTTTGACGCTAGGAATATCAACTACATCTCAAGCCATGTCAAAAAATGACTATGGGCAAGTCGATATTGTCATTAAAAACAATCAACCTTGCTTTTATTTATCTGGCTATACAAGGGAGGTTGCGACAGCAGACGATATTAATAAACTTACATATGGGATAGTATTTGAAGGTTCGAAAGACTTGTTTATAGTGAACAATGTTTACTTAGATATACCTAATAACCCTCAGAGCTGCCTATTAGTAACAGATATGGAAGCTTTAACGAGTGAGCCTAAGATTAGTCTTGATAAGCCTTACGGAATTGAGCTCAAACTAGGCATTAAAGATGCAGTTATAAACAGTGCTAACTACGTTTCGGAATTTTGCGTAACAGAAAAAAATAGTAGATACAAAATCGTTGAAGTTGACTATAAGATAAATCCAGATCCTACCAAGAACGCTACAAATTACTGTTCAAACAAAGAGTTTAAAGAAGAAAAGAGCTGGTTTCGAGAGTTTAAAGAATGGCTATCAGGATTTTTTAACTAAATATACGAGAAGTGTAAATTAAGTTAGAGATTGGCAAGATATGGATTTTATAAAATTTTGAACCGCCCCGACTATATCGGAGACTTGATTGCTTGAGTCAGGCAGCTTTGTCTGACTCAATAAAACTATCATAGTATCGTCTCTCAAACTCAAAAGGCGACACATAGCCAATCGTACTATGAATGCGAGTTTTGTTAAACCAATCGACCCATTCAAGGGTTGCTAATTCAACATC
>NZ_RRYV01000067.1 GCF_014861395.1 Psychrobacter sp. FME13
TGCTCGCTTGTGTCTTTATCTGGTTGCCCCTGATTTGAATTCTATACACACCCTAGTAGAAAAATGTTGTTTTTTTTATAATATATCACTTATATATCAATTGTTGTAAGATAACTGGAGTATTACCATGCAATTTAATAAATCCCTAATGACTGCTGCACTATTTGCTGTTGGTTCTTTAACTGCTTTTTCTGCAAATGCTGCAACTGCAACGCCTAAAAATTTTAAGGTCACTCTAAACGTTCTAGCAACTTGTAATATTACAGCAGGTAATGCTTCAGACATCGATCTTGGTACCGTTAATGATGGATCAGTGAAAACAGGTAACAATACAATCGTCGTAGCGTGTAGCTCTGGTACACCTTATAACGTTGGTTTGACATCAAGCACAAACGAGACTGACGGTACTGGGACTTTAACAGGACCTGGAACTGCTATAGGTTATGTGTTGACTCAAACCGCTGGTGCAGATGGTACACCTTGGGGTGATATTGTTGATACAAATACTCTTGCTGCTACCGGTAATGGTGTGACTGCTGATAATACTCATACTGTATATGCTACGACTACAACTTCTACCGACGTTGTTCCTGGTACTTATGATGATACCGTTACTGTAAATGTAACTTACTAGTATTTATGTTAAGTCTCTGGCTACGCCGTGTTGCGACACACAGTATTTTATCTGGCCTGCTGCTATATAGTGGTACAGCAATGGCGAGCGGCCTTCAGGTCTCTCCCATTTCCCTAAGTTTACAAGCCAAAGAAAATGCCAGTGGACTGACGCTGAGTAATACTGGTGACAATGAGGTACATGCGCAAGTGCGTGTGTACCAATGGTCTCAGGATGAAAAAGGCGATCAGCTCACCGCATCACGAGGATTATTGGCCAGTCCGCCAATGATTAAACTGCAACCGGGTGAAAAACAACTTATCCGGATTATTCGTGCATCTGCTCCACCAAGTGGCGTTGGTGCCGTAGAAAATAGCTATCGACTATCAATTGATGAGCTACCTATAAAATCTGTTGAGCAAAAGACTGGTTTACAGTTTGCGCTGAGCTATTCACTACCTGTATTTGTGAAGCCTGTTGGGATTACTGAAACCAGTCCCAAGCTGCAATGGAGCTATAGCCTGCAACCAGACGGTAAGCAGATGAATTTACGCGTCAGCAATAGCGGAAATGGTCATGCGCAATTGGCTGATCTGGGCATTATAGATACTGCTGGTAATAATATTAATATACATCAGGGTTTGCTAGGGTATGTTTTGCCAGGCGCCACCATGAACTGGACGCTGAAAATACCGCGCTCCGCACTGACGACAGGCGGTAAATTCAAGGTAATGATTAATGGAACTCAGACTACACAAAACATCACATTGGACGGTACCACTCGCTAAAGTACTTTTAATGCAGAGTGTAGTAATCTCTGTCAGTCATGCCGCCGCACTAAATGACGCTCCTCCTGCTACATCTACCCATGTCAATATTACTGATGCCAGACTTGCCCAACTCGACTTAAATGACGACACGGCTAGTGCTCGTGGTCTTGATTTATATTTAGACGTTACCCTCAACGGAGCTAGCGCTGGCTTAGCTCACTTTGATTATCGTGATGGCGAATTATGGGCGAGTATTGCAGTATTGCAGCAACTAGGTTTTATAGTGCCACCAGGTACTACAGATCCAGTACCGTTAAATAGTTTCGCCAATATCAAGGTGGACTATAACGCACGCATGCAATCTGTGAATATTGTAGCCCCCTTAAACACCCTAAATCTAAATACTACCATATTAAATACTTTGGATAGCCGACGCACTCAGGCCAGCTCTTCACCTGGGGTATTATTAAATTATAACCTCTATGGCTCACAAACAGAGAATAGCACAACCAATCTAAGCGCTTATACAGAGGTACGTGCCTTTAACGCTCATGGCGTATTAAGCTCGACCGCACTGACTACGGGTAACCGATTTTCTAATAATAATGATAACAAGCGTGATTGGGACAGTCGCACCGTGCGTCTCGATACCAGCTGGAGCCAGTCATTTCCTGACAAGCTGATTACGGTTCGTGCTGGTGACATACTTACAGGTGCACTGTCATGGACGCGGTCTACGCGTTTAGGTGGTCTGCAGATTGGTAGCAATTTTGATTTGCAACCTTATATGACGACCACTCCACTGCCATCATTCTTTGGTTCTGCTACTCTACCTTCTGCAGTAGAGCTCTATGTCAATGGTCTAAAGCAATATAGCGGCGACGTGCCTGCTGGCCCTTTTGAGATAAATACAGCCCCTAGCATCAGTGGAGCAGGGAATGCTCAGCTTGTATTGACCGATGCATTAGGTCAAAGCTCTACCGTTAATTTCTCGCTTTATGATACTCATCGATTATTACAGCCAGGTCTTTCTGATTGGTCAGTAGAGCTTGGTGCTGTCCGTGAAAACTATGGTATAAAATCTTTCGATTACGGCAGCGATATCGCTGCTAGTGGCACTTGGCGTTATGGGGTAAATAACCGATTCACCGCTGAGACCCATGCCGAAGCGACCAAGGATCTTGCTAATGCAGGGATTGGCGGCACATGGGTGTTAGGAGGACAAGGTGGTGTCTTGTTTGCATCATTAGCAGGCAGTGAAAGCCAAGGGAAAGGCGGATCACAATATAGTGCCAGCTACTCATGGAGTAACAATCGCTTTAATGTCGGTCTCAACACTTTAGGTACCAGTGGTCATTACCGTGATGTGGCAACCCAATACGGATCAACGCCCATACGTCAAAGCAATCAATTTTCAACAGGTTATAGTACCCAATCTCTAGGTAGTTTTGGAGTAAGTTATAACGAAGTGGACTATGCTGAAGAGGATACTGCAAAATTTGCTAGCGCCTACTGGAGCAAATCTTTGGGGCAACGCCTCAGCCTAAATGCTAGCTACAACCACGACCTTAATAATTCTGCTAATAACAGTGCCACAATCGGTGCCTCATTCTCGCTAGATCGTAATATTTCGCTCAATAGCAGTCTCCAGCATACTGACAATCGTAATGATTTTGTGGCTGATGTATCACAGTCAGCTCCGAGCGTAGGTGGTATCGGATGGCGAGCACAGGCTAGGCACAGTATCGATAACGGCATAAATGATAATACTAGCAGTGGTGGATTAGCAGAACTGAATTATCTTGGGCGTTATGGTCAGGTACAAGCAGGCGTCAGTAGTTACGATGGCAATCATTCTACCTTTGCTAGTGGCACAGGCTCTCTAGTTATGATGGGTGGTGGTTTATTTGCCGCACGCCAAATTAACGATGGCTTTGCCGTAGTATCCACTGATGGCGTCGCCGATGTACCTGTGTTGCTACAGAACAATGTCATTGGTACCACTAATAAGCGTGGTCTATTGCTGATATCACCGCTGAATGCTTATCAAGAGAACAAGATTGGTATTGATCCCATGGACTTACCCGCTGACCTGCGTATAGACAAAGTGGCTCTTGACGCTACACCGTCTGACCGCGCTGGTACTTTGGTGGCATTTGACATTACAGAAGCGCGCTCTGCCTCTGTTATTTTAAAAGACAGCAAAGATGAGTTTATACCGTTAGGCAGCCAAGCACGCTTAATCAGCAAAAAGAATACGCCAGCAGCAGTAGTTGGGTTTGATGGTGAAGTATACTTAGATACACTGGATGAGCATAATATCTTAGAAATAAGTACAACTTCTGGTGATATCTGCACTGTTAGCTTTGATTATCAGAAGCAGGGTGATGATATTCCACTCATTGGTCCACTCACTTGTCAGAAGGTAAAATGATGAAAATCTTTCAATGGCATTTTGGCCTTTACTTAGTTCCTTTGGCGTTTCTATTACCCACAAGTAATGCTCAAGCAGCAGTTAATTGTACAGCAATGATGGCTTCCGTTAATCTAGGTGACATTACACTAGCTAATGCTGATAATGAATCTATTACTGCAACCTTGAAATACGATTGTAGAAATACTTACGTGTTTTCAAGGAACGTATCTATCTGTCTTGCTGTTGATGGTGGTGATTATGATCAAACCGATGTTTTTCCACGTTACATGAAAAATACTACTCCCACTCCTAGTTTAGCATTTACAATGAAATTGCCTAATAATACTATTTGGGGTAGCCGAAACTATACTGGTGGTTCGGAATACAAAACAGTCGTAAACGTCCCTGGAGGAACAACTACCTCATTCAATGTACCTATTCAAATCTCTTTATCTTCTGGATATAATAACATTAGTGCCACACCCGGAAATTATACTAATAATTTCGTTGCTGGTAGTACTGCAATGGCAGTTGACATCAGCAGTTTGTTTAACCTTACCCCTAATTGCTCAAGTAAGGGACTAAAACCAAACGAATTCCCGTTCACAGTCCAAGCCAATGTACTTAAAGAATGTAAAATTACTGCTAATCCCGGCGTTATTAGTTTGGGCAGTGAGCCAGCGGGCGAAAAAAATCTTTCTAGTAATGGTAAAATTGGTGTGACCTGCACAAAAACTACTCCTTATAATATTGGCTTGGCTCCAAAGACTCCTAATCCCATTGGCAACACAAATGGTGGAGGTTTTTTGAACGGAACTGGAGGTAATACTGATAAGGTGCCGTATCAACTGCGTTCGGCTGTTGGCACTAATGGTAAAAAATGGGGCAATAACGGTAGTACTATTGATACCCTGACCAACGGCGTAACCGGAACTGGTAGCGGAGCAGAACAATTAAATAATGTATACGTTACTGTTCCGAGTGCTGATTTTAAGCCAGATACCTATACAGATACTGTAACTATTCACGTGAATTACTGAAGTTCTAATAACAATTATTGGTAGACATTTTCAAAGCTATTACTCATTCAAATAAAGCTCAGCCATGCTATCGAGCTGCGTCTTAACTTCTCTCCAATGAGGCATGACCTGAGTGAGCAGTCGCCAGAATCGGTCACTGTGATTGTATTCAGCAATATGACACAGCTCATGCAAGATCACGTAGTCGATACATTCTTTGGGGGATTTAACCAAATGCGGATTGAGGACTAAGTTGCCTTGAGTGGAGCAGCTGCCCCATTGTTTTTTCATCGATAGTATTTTAAAGGTAGGGGAGCCATTTACCCAATTGGCTTGCGGCAATACGGCAGCAAGGCGCTCTGTGAGCTATGCTGAAGAAACCGTACAACTAAACTTGGTAAACTAAGCACAATTATAGGAGTTTACCATGACCAAGAAATTAAGAACCTACAGTAACGAATTTAAAGCTGAAGCTGTCAAGAAGATAGCAGATAATAATGGCAATATTTCAGCGACTGCAAAGCAGCTTGGCATTGCCATGCAAACGCTATCAAATTGGCATAACAAAGCCAATCAAGGCAAGCTTGTCGGCACAGAGCAATACGATCCTGACCTTATGAGTGCTCTTCAAGAAATAAAGCAGCTCAAGCGGCAGCTCAAAGTGGCTGAAGAGGAACGCGAAATACTAAAAAAGGCGACGGCGTACTTCGCGAGAAACAGTTAGTCAGGTACGCCTTTATCAAAGACAACCAGCAAGTCTTTAGCATTAGTAGCATGTGCCGCGTACTACAGGTTAAACCCTCAAGCTACTATGACTGGCTAGGTCGTCATATCAGCTGTCAGCAGGTACATCGTAATCAGTGCGAGTTACTGGTTAAAGCCGCTCACAATGAAACGAAAGAACGTTATGGCGCAGATCGACTGCATGCTCATCTAAGCGAGCAAGGGCATGACATTAGCCTATATATGGTAAGAAGCATCAAAGAGGAACACGGCATTAAATGTCGTCGTCATAAGCGCTTTAAAGTCACCACTGACTCCGATCATAACAAACTGGTCTATCCAAACGTGCTCGATCAGAAGTTTGACACCAGTCGCCCTAACCAAGCATGGGTAAGCGATATTACTTATATCTGGACACATGAGGGCTGGTTGTATTTAGCGGGAGTCAAAGACTTATATACCAAAGAGCTGGTCGGCTATGCGATCAACAAACGCATGACCGCAGATTTGGTCTGTCGCGCATTGAACATGGCCATCAGGAATAAACGTCCAAACAAAGGGCTAATCGTTCACTCTGACAGAGGCAGTCAGTATTGCAGTCACGCCTACCACAAGACCATTAAGCAGCATCAATTTACAGGCTCAATGAGCGCTAAAGGTAATTGCTTCGACAATGCTCCAATAGAAAGCTTCTGGGGCATATTGAAGAATGAGTTGGTATATCATAAGGATTATAAAACTAGATTTGCCGCCATTACCGATATCATTAGATACATCGAGCTATATTACAACCAGACTAGGATTCAAAAGGGCTTGAGCTATAAATCGCCAAGACAGGTGTGGTTTGATTATTATCGTCAGGCTGCGTAATTAAAATCTCCCAAGTTTATGTATACGGATTCGACGGCAGGGGTCAGTTAATGTTGTGCTTAAAGTAATCTAGTGCAAACAGCATCTTTTCATAGAGAGCACCGATAACGTTGGTTCGCTTTTTACCTTGCCAGTTGTAGCTATCGATACAAGGCTTACCAATCGGTGCATAACCATGAGAGCGAATGGTCTCGTGCTCAAAGCCGCGCGCGTATATATAAACGATGGGATAGCCTTGCTGCCTAAAGCTATTAAGCTTACTGTGGTATATCGCTCTTTTGATCGGACAGGCTTTTGGATGCTCTAAGGTCTTTTTTTTGACTGATGCCTAGGCGCTTTAGGGCATGATAAATGCCTGTTTTACTACAGTTTAAGCGACGAGAGTATCGTGTCTATAAAAAAGACAAACTGTTATTTAAAATACCTCAACTATTCAGCTGTTAGCCCTGCTTTAACACCCGATAGACCGTAGCCACCCCAACACCAACCGCCTTAGCAATCTCCTCTTTCGTCATATTGTTTTGACTGGCTAATTCTTTAATACGATTGTGTTTCGTTGTATTAGGCTTCTTACCAGTGGGCTTATAACCACTGTTCGCCAACCCCTGCTTAATACGCTCTCTACGCTTATCGTTATCAAGCTTTGCCATCGTTGCTAATAAGTCGATCAGCATATGGTTAATCACTGTTAGGATCTCACCTGTCATGCCTTTACTTACCGTATGCGTAGTTGGTAGATCAGCCACCACCAATCGCAAGCCCTTGTCTTTGATGCGCTGCTTTAGAATTGCAAAATCATCTTGAGATAGCCTGCTTAATCTGTCCACGCTTTCAACCAGCAGAATATCGCCTTGATCAGCGTCCTTTAATAGCTTAGCTAATACTGGCCTATCGAGCTTTGTACCACTGAAATGCTCAACGTACTCAACAAGGTTATCGTTATAGCTTTGGCTAAAGCTAATCAAGTCAGACAAGGCTCTCTTAGCGTCTTGATCCTTAGTGCTGGCTCTCACATAAATACGAACGGTCATAACGCCACCTATATTATTTAGACTTATAAATTAATGTCCATTGATAATATCATGATATTAATATCATTTAATAATAGAAATAAGTCTAATGATAGATAGAGTATCGTTTAGAGGTTTTATTTTTTAGGTATAGTCTATTGATAGAAGAAAAGCACAGCAACCAGCCCTATAATTCAAAAGTCTGTTATAGATGGTTCCATGTTAACAGTCTGTTTTAAGTAGTCTGTTAATAGATTAGAAGGGCAAAATAACTAGTTCCCTTGGGGTATACTTTGCAAGAGGTCTGTTCAGAATGTTTTAGCTGGCTCTTTATGCAACACTTGAGTCCAAATAAGACTTTAATGCTACGATGCTAGTTGAAAGTAAAGAGTGTTTATCAATTAAATGAAGGTAGACAATATTATGACGAATAAAAATAACTGGGCCTATATATGGGTTTGCCATTTGTTGACAACTGCTACACCAGTAGAAAAACTACCATTTGGTTGGTGCGTTTATTGTGAAGCAGTAGAGTTTGAAGATTGAAACGGAAAAACCGCTGCTAAATATAATTAAAAGTAATTTTTATAGGGATTAAAAATTTTGAATAATAATTCTAATGAACTAATAGCAGTTATTTTTGATTTCGATAACACTATAGCGCCAACAGATTGTTTGGAAAGGTTTAGAACTACACGTGATGAAAAGGGCTTAGAAAAGCACTTGAGAGAACAAGAGCTTAAGTTGTTTGATGGTATAGAGTATCTATTTAATCACCTTTGCCATAATCAAATACCTTTAGCTATTGTAACTAATTCGCCGCGTTGGTACATAAATCGCTTATTAGATCATTTCATTATTCCAAATCATTTTGATGCAGTTATTTCCTATGATGATGTCGGTCCTGATAATAAGAAGCCGAGTTCGAAAGGGATAACATTGGCACTAGAGAAAATGGGGCTAAAAAGCTCACAAAACATTCTATATGTTGGTGATGATAAAAACGATGTAATTGCTGCTTATAGAGCAGGAATTAAGCCTATTATTGGGAAGTGGACTATTAGTAAAGAACCTATTTCATATATGCCTGCTGGCGTTTTTTCAATTACTGACTTAGTCGATATGGTAATGAAAGGGGTAGGTGAACTTGAATTATTAGCAGAGGTTTTGGCTACGAATTCAGGCAAAGGAGCTGGTAAGCCCAATGTGTTACCACTTGATCAAGACTCCAAACTAGTTTACCACAATAAAGATGCATCCATTTTTAGCTTTGGAAGGTATTTTCCATTAAGCTCTGAAGCGTCAGCAAGTATTCATAAAAACCATCTTTTAACACAGCATGTCTTAGAGAAAATTGATGCTGGGTCTAGCTATCAAGTACCTTCTTACTGGATGGTGATTTTCAGAGAGTTTATAAAAAACCTTGAAAAATTTAAAAACATAAATTTCGATATCATTACAGTCGTTCCAGCAAAAAAAGATAAGGTTAAGCGTTTAGAAAAGATGCTATCTAATATAGAACTGACATGGAGTACATCAGACAGCTTATTTCTTGAAGATCTTTTTTATTTTGAGGATGGTACTTCTTCGACTAAGACATTGAATCGCTCTGAAAGATATGTACAAATCGATAAAACTCTCAAGGTAACCCATCAGCAAAGCTCTAAAATAAAAGGTGCAAATATTATAGTTATTGATGATGTGAGTACTTCTGGTGCTACTCTATCCAGCGCTATAAAAACTTTATACTCTTATGGTGCAAACCAAGTATATGGGTTATGTATAGCTAAAACAGTTAGTCTGCCTGAAGATAAATCTTGTCCTAAATGCCGAACTAAACTTAGGATACAAACAAATAAGAAGACAGGTGGCCAGTTCTGGTACTGCCCAAAGAAGTCTGAGAATGGTAAGTATTTAGATCATTTTACAGAAGATATAAAGGAGAAGGACTGTCCAAAATGCGGACGCCCTATGTTTAAGCGTGCTAATAGTAGAGATGGAAGTGTCTTCTTAGGGTGTTCAGGATTCAGAAGTCCAGAAAATAAATGTTCACATACTGAAAAGGCTAGTTGATTAAATGATATCTGAAAAGACATATAAGTTATTGGTAATATCTAAAATCCCTTTCGTGGGAAAAGCTAGTCTCAATACCATTGCCAATCAAATTTCAGATTGGGATTTGCCCTTACAAGACTTAGCTTCTAAATATTTTGGAGTCATTCCTAGAGTAACCTCAACTAAAATATCTAAAGAGTATATTAGTTGGGCTGATAAAATGGTATCTATTGCTGAGGAGGCTGATGATTTTATCATTTCCCAACAGGATGAAGCTTACCCTAAGTTGTTATCTAAAACCAAGGATGCTCCAGCATTTTTATATTGCCGGGGCAATATGGAACTGTTAAATAAACCAAGTATTGCTATTATCGGTACTCGTGAGCCCAGTGAGGATGGAAAAGTAATCTGTGATCGTGTAACTAAATGGTTTACTGAAAAAGACTGGGTGATAGTAAGCGGACTCGCTCTTGGTGTAGATACTATTGCGCATAGCAGCTGTATAAAAAATAGTGGGAATACTATAGTTGTTTATGGAAACCATCTTAATAAAATATATCCAGCTGAGAATGTAGAGCTTGTTAATGAGGTTCTATCAACTGATGGCTTATTAATTTCTGAATACCCATATGATAATAAAGCTCATAGGTCTCAATTTGTAGAAAGAGATCGCATCCAAGCTGGCTTATCAGCTGGTGTCGTTTTAGTTCAGTCAGACCTGACAGGTGGGAGTATGCATGCCTCGAAATCTATTTTAAGGTATGACAGGTATTTAATAGTCTTAAACCAATCAAGGAAAGATATCAATAATAGAGTAAATAAAATAGAAGCTAATATTTTTTTATTAAATGAAAGCTTTGAAAAAATAAAAGCTAATCTAGGAATTAAGATTGTCAATGATAAGAAAATTATACGTCTGATGCATAAAGATGAATATGGAAAAGTTAATAAATTATTACTAGATTGCTATCAAGAGGTTTCGTCTGAAACAAAAGGTGATTTATTTTCATAGTATAGTAATCTGAGTCTAAAGTGCTATAGATATATAGTTAGGGCGGTTCAGTTTTGCGACCGCTAGGAAGCGGCAGATTGTATTCTTTAACTTAATTAATGAGAAAGTCCAACATGGCTAACTACGACATACAGGATAATAGCTTACCAAAGAAACCGGATGGCTACGCAAATATTTATATCACCACTACAAGCGGTGGAATTACTAAAGATAAGCAATTAGGAAAATTTGGTGTGGAATTAGACCGCACTCGTAAGCTTGATTCCCTCATCATTAAGATGGCAGAGTCTAACCCTGAAGCGCTTGATACACTTATTCTTAGTATTCGTGTCGCCCTTATAAACGAGAACAAATCCAATGGTTGTTGAGAGTTAATGCCCAAGTAGTCTAGCCTTTCTTAAAAACTGTGTAACTGCTTATAATCCACTAACCGGAGAATAAGCAGTTACACAGAATTCGGGATGGGCTCGCTTGAGTGGATGAAATTGACGGCAGGGGTCAGATTAATCCCTGCCGTCAAACCTGTAAAGTTTAACTTGGGTATTTTAGTTGCGCAGCATCTAGAGCACTCACCATCATCGATCACACCTTTCCACCCACACCTTTAAACTTCTCAACAAAAGCCGATATTTTCTGAAAAACGCTTTGCTTTTTGGTTAGGTACTGCGGATTAAGAGGACTTAGCTTAGGTAGGACCTCATTTAGCTCCGTACCATTCTCACTGGCGTATTCACGCTTTAAAGATGCCGTTATATAACGCTTAGCCGCCTCTTCATTAAGATTTTCAGCAGCAATCATATCTTGCGCCTCACGCTGCTGCTCTATTTGAGCAAAGCTAAAGAAGGCCTCAATGATGCTAGATTTATCAGGGATATTATCTAGGTTGGTTTTATTGATGAAATCTACTACCAGGCTTTCTTTAGCACGATTACCAAGGCTTGCTCGAATCACTCGGCGTACTTCTTCAACCAAGGCAGTTTTATCTTTGGTGTTTTTATTATGCTCAAAAATCAACTCAAGGATATAGTCTAGATTGATCTCTTGTGATTTGAGCAAATCTATCTCAAAAACCACTTCATCCCAATCAAGCGAGGACTCGCTTTGATCCTTGGCGGCTTTCTCACGGCGCAGCCAATCACGTATGTCGTTATACGTTGATCGATAGTCTTGTACTTCTCGTTCAGCAGGTACATCGATGCTTTGCATGGCAGCAAGATCTTCATCCGTCAAATAATGCTCAGCTTTAAATACCTCAACTGCCTCATCATCAGTAATATCTATGCTTTGAAGCGCTTTTAGGCTCGCAAACTCATCATAGTTTTGTAAGATGTTCTCGACACGTAGGTACTCACCAAATAACTTAGCAAAGTCCTTTTTGTCCGCCTCTTTGACGATCTCATCAGGGTTAGGAAAGCGTTGCTGTAGCTCCTTAATAACCTCCAAATAGCCACGTCGTGCTTTGCCTGTCGCAATATCAGTAAAGCCTTCTAGGTACTCCCTATAACTTTTTTCTAACACGACGTTCTTAGTGTTTCTATCCCCAAATAAGGTGATGGCATCAATGGTCGCTTGCTCTAAGTCACGAAACGTCACGATGTTACCAAAGGTCTTAGTGGCATCATAAATGCGGTTAGTCCTTGAGAACGCTTGCATCAGACCGTGATAGCGTAGGTTTTTATCAACATAGAGCGTGTTTAAGGTTGGCGCATCAAAACCTGTCAGGAACATACCGACAACAATCAGTAAGTCCACATCCTGCTTAATAACGCGTCCTGCAAGATCACGGTAGTAATTTTGAAAAGACTTACTATCTACGCCGTAATTGGTTTTAAACATCTCGTTGTAATCATTAATAGCACGGCTTAAAAACTCTTTGGCACTGCTATTCATGGCGGTAGGCTCAAAGCCTTCGTCAGCAATGTCACCGATTGCGTCTTGTTCTTCATTGGCAGCATAAGAAAAGATAGTGGCAATCTTTAAGGGCCTCTCGCTGTCCTTTTGTAGCTGACTCAAGACTTCATAGTAAGCCTTTGCCGCGTCCACACTACTAACAGCAAACATGGCATTAAAGCCTTTACCACTTCCTTTTAAGCGATGGGTTTTTTGCCTAAAGCTTTTTAAAACGTACTTTGAGATCTCTTCAATACGATCAGGGTGTAATAACAGCTGCTTATTTTCAGCAGCTGTGAGTTTCTTCTCATCTTGCTCGCTTTCAATGGCTTGAAACTGCGGGCGTACATCATTGTAGTCCACCTTAAACTTCAAGACCTTCTCATCACGAATGGCATCAGTGATAACGTATGAATGCAGCTCATGGCCAAAGACACTGGCAGTCGTCTCTGCACCTAAAGCGTTCTCTGGGAAGATAGGGGTGCCTGTAAAACCAAACTGGTAGTACTTTTTAAACTTCTTTTTTAAGTTCTTTTGTGCTTCACCAAACTGGCTACGGTGTGCCTCATCAAAGATAAACACCACTTGTTTATTATAAATGGGTAAATCAGCCTCACCTTTGATTAGGTTGTTTAGCTTTTGAATGGTGGTGACAACAATTTTATTATCGTCTTTTTCAAGGTTGCGCTTGAGTCCTGCGGTACTGTCGGAGCCATTAACGCTATCAGGGGAGAAGCGCTGGTACTCTTTCATGGTTTGATAATCAAGATCTTTACGATCAACCACAAAAAACACCTTATCAACAAAAGGCAGCGATGTTGCTAATCGGGCAGCTTTAAAACTGGTTAAGGTCTTACCTGAGCCTGTGGTATGCCAAATATAGCCGCCACTCTCAAGAGTGCTCCACTTTTTGGATTGATAGGCACTGTTTATTTTCCATAAGATGCGCTCAGTAGCAGCGATCTGATACGGACGCATCACTAATGAGGTATTACTCACATCAAAGACGGTGTAATGCATCAGCACGTTTAATAGGGTATTTTTTTGAAAGAAGGTCGCGGTAAAATCTTTTAGATCTTTGATTAGGGTGTTATCTGATCGCGCCCAGTTCATGGTGAAATCAAAGCTGTTTTTATTGCGTTTGGTGGTATTGGCAAAGTAGCGGGTATCGGTGCCATTTGAGATCACAAACAGCTGTAGATATTTATATAAGGAGTTATCGGAGTTAAAGCTTTCTTTGCTATAACGATGTACTTGGTTAAATGCTTCGCGAATGGCGATACCACGTTTTTTAAGCTCAATTTGCACAAGCGGCAAGCCATTGACCAAAATAGTCACATCGTAGCGATTGGCTTGTGTGCCCTTTTGAGCAAACTGCTTAATGACCTGTACTTTGTTACGTGGGATGTTTTTTTTGTCCAGCAGGGCAATGTTCTGCAGGTGCCCATCATCAAAGGTAAAATCATAGATATGATCATCATGAATCTTTCGAGCTTTGTCCGTGATGTTATCACTAGGATTATCAAGATATTCCATAACAAAACGCTGCCACTCAGCATCTGTAAACTGCACCTCATTTAAGGTCTGCAGCTGTACACGTACGTTGGCCAGCATGGTTTCAGGTGAATTTAAACCAGGGACAAACTCATATCCCTGGTTTTGTAAGTCTTTAAGTAGTTCACGCTCTAGATCGTCTTCAGTCTGATACCCCCCATCAGGCTGATCGCACTT
Source organism: Psychrobacter sp. FME13 (assembly GCF_014861395.1). Classification (GTDB taxonomy): domain Bacteria; phylum Pseudomonadota; class Gammaproteobacteria; order Pseudomonadales; family Moraxellaceae; genus Psychrobacter. Next base: position 14,110 of record NZ_RRYV01000067.1, read on the forward strand.
GGTATATTTATTTAAAACGATAAAATTATTCGATTCAGCAATGGTTTTTGTTTGGTCAGTCATGAGATTCTACCTCAGGCTTGGGGAAGCTTAACAGCAGGTCACGGTAATATTCATATTGCTGCTGACGTAGCTCTATTTCACGCGGCAGGCCTTCGGTCAGCGATGTGGTTAAGGCGTCGAATTTATCGAGAATAGAAACGATGCGCTCTTTTTCTTCCAGAGAAGGATTAGGTATCTTGATACTATTTAAATTCTTTTGATTTAATTTTGGTTGCGCTGCACCTGAGATATACGGAGTTAAATCAATGCTATTCAAAAAATATTCAACGTATTTCCTTTCCGCATAGGTTTCAAACTTAAGTACGTGTGCATGATTATTAACCCAATTCTTGCCGCTAATACTGAAGGCTATCGGCGTGCTTCTCGCTACTAAGTTTGCCCCATCTTCAGAAACTAATAAGTAATCACCATCAAAAATATAATCTTTAACATAGTCTACAATGCCCGATGCTCCGTAATATGGAATATCGCCTGGCTCTCTTAAACTACTAGATATGGGTTTACGCTTCGAATCAAGATTCTCTGCAATATCACCTAACGTTTTCCACTCAACCTCTCCCTCTTCAAACGTCAGTAACTCATCACGATAGTACGCATACTGCTGCTGACGTGCTGTAAGTTCTGCTGTAAGTTCTGCTGTAAGTTCGGTAAATGTGTCTAAAATTCGGACGATTTCTGTTTGGATGTGAATAGGTGGAATCGGGATAGATATATGAAGAACATCATACATACTGGGATGTTTAATACCAGATCCTCTGTAGAATGAGGATATTAAATCAATTTGACTTAATAGATAATAATAAAGAAATTTATTATTAAGCAAGTCTGTGTCAGCTGATGTAGCAATACGGTTATCAGTGGTTAAAAACTTACCCTTATAATACTGAACTACCGGATTGCCACCCCAAGGAATTGCTATCACTTCACCTTCACTTACCTTTTCACCCGCAAGCTCTTCACTTGTCCAAAGATTTGATAAATTTGTAGTTAAAAGCTTAACGTTACCGTTTTCTATAGCCAATGACTTCAAATCTTTTGCAAGAAAATAATGGTATTTTATAACCCTAGGTTGCTTATCTCTTTCAACAGCATTAAATTTTTTATCCCAGATAGTAACCTGCCAAAGCAACTTCCACTCAACCTCAACCCCATCAAGTAGCTTCTCTATGTAACCTAAGTGACTCATGCCTCAATCTCCGCAACGATTTTATCGATATCAGCACGCAACTTATCAATCTTAGCAACTGTCGTTTTAAGCTCGATATTTAAAGTTTTAATATCAATAACCTCTCTTGTATCTTCCGCTTCTACGTAAGCACTTACCGATAAGTTATAGTCATTTTTAGCAATGGCGCTGTTATCAACACTGGCAGATAAATAATCCGTATCTTCTTTAGTATCAAACAACGTCATGATCTGCTCAATATGCGCATCGGTTAACACATTGGTATTGGTCTCTGATTTAAACAGCTTACTGGCATCAATAAACTGCGTCTTACCCTCTGTTTTGTGCTTGGATAGCACTAAGATATTAACCGATATACTGGTTCCAAAGAATAAGTTGGGAGCAAGACCAATCACCGTCTCTACATAGTTGTTATCTACCAAATACTGACGGATCTTTTGTTCAGCACCGCCGCGATAGAATATTCCAGGGAAGCAAACAATAGCGGCGCGGCCCTTACTCGATAAGTAATTTAATGCATGCAGCACAAAAGCAAAGTCCGCCTTTGATTTAGGGGCCAATACACCCGCTGGCGCAAAACGCTCATCATTAATTAAGGTCGGATCATCACTACCAATCCATTTCACTG
>NZ_RRYV01000068.1 GCF_014861395.1 Psychrobacter sp. FME13
TTCTCTTTGTTGTGGTAAACAAGAGTGTAAGGCGTTGCTTATTTTTTTCAACTATCTCCCAATTCTATACAGCCCCTAGACAAATCATCTTTACGCTTAAATAAAAAAAGCCCATTACTTAAAATAATGGGCTTTTTTTGGTCTGATTTTTAAGGAGAATGACGTTACAGCCTGTTAGTCCTTTGTAGGAAACCGTCACTCGCTCTTTTACTTCGTGCTGATTTTTTTTATAGTAGATACGCTTAATAACAAACTATAAGGATAATAATATGAGTGCTAAAAACTATAAAATTCGTACCGCTGGACAAGCAAACATCCCTGTACTCGGTCTAGGTACATGGCAGTCAACCGGACAAGACTGCATCGATGTCGTCAAAAAAGCATTAGAAATGGGTTACGAACATATCGATACAGCTCAAGCTTATGGCAATGAAAAAGAAGTCGGTCAAGGCATCAAGCAATCGGGGGTGGCTCGCGATAAGTTTTTCTTGACCACAAAAATATTTCCTGATGATATGAAATTTCAACCAGAGAAACTAGTTGCGGCAGCCAAACGTTCATTGGTAGACTTAGATACTGACTACGTTGACTTGCTGTTACTGCATTGGCCTGACGACCGCGTACCATTATCTGAGACGATTCCTGCATTGTGCGAATTACAAAAACAAGGCCTGACACGCCATATCGGTGTATCTAATTTTAATATTGCCGATATCATCGAAGCTAAAAAGTATGCTGACGTGCCTATTGTGGTCAATCAGGTTGAGTTTCATCCATTTATTAAACAAAAAACGCTACAGACTTTTCTGAACAACCACCACATCTTGCTAGAGGCTTACTCTCCGCTCGCGCGTGGTGATGTCTTTGATAATGATATTATCAAAGAGATTGCTGATACACATAACGTGACGCCAGCACAGATATCATTGGCTTGGATACTATCAGATAAGCATCGTGTAGCCATTCCAAAGACATCAAACCCAGATCACCTGCAAGGCAACTTGGATGCTATCAACGTACAATTAAGTGCAGAAGAGCTGGATAAAATTGCTAGCCTAGCTCGTAGCGACGGTCGTAAAATTGAGCATCCTGACTATAGCCCTGTATGGGATGACTAATAGTCAATTGACTATAAGTGAAAAACTTAAAGAAAATACTCCATGAAAAAAGCCACCGATACAATCGGTGGCTTTTTAGGCTCTACTAAAATAGTTTTAACGATAATAATCGTTATTGCTGTAAGGTACTGGTCTCATGAACCTTTTCAGCAGGGTTGTATTGCTCAGAAGAAGGTGCGGTACCGCTGCGATTATTTTCTTTCATTGATTTGGCAACTTCTGGTGGCATATAGTTCTCATCGTGCTTGGCCAATACTTCACCAGCCACAAAGGTGTCGCCCTGCATTTTCCCAGTGGCCACAACCCCTGAATTCTCAGCAAACAGATCTGGCAATATCCCTTGATAAGTGACTGGCACCGTAGATTCAAAATCAGTAATAGCAAACTCAACATTCAATGGATTGTCTTCTGCACGCTGTACGCTACCCGCGACCACCATACCGCCTGCACGAATCCGTTTATCTTGTGGCGCTTCACCTTTTGCAATGGCACTAGCATCAAAGTAATAATCGGTCTGTTGTCCAATAGCATATAGAACTAGCACGACAGCGACTGCGGCGCCTGCAAGCGTAAACATCACCCACATTAGTTTTTTGCGACGAACTGCATTCATACCACTACCTCATTGATGAACCACTGTTTTACAGACCTTAATCAGTCCTGCGTTCATCCATAAAACAGAAAATATTAAAGAACCTACTAAAAGAACCTGCCATTAGAAAAAATTTATAAAAACATCTTTCTAATCGTACGTTTCTATTACCTATATAGTAGCATTTTTCGTATAAATCAATCAGCCTTATGGCGAGCTATAAGGTCACACATTCATACGTAATAGGTTGCTAATTTGTACGCTAAAGCCATGATATTGGATGGTTTTTCTGATGGGGATATTTGTTGGTTATAGAGACTTTTTATTAACGCTACGCTGCGCTTGACGTGCTTGCTGAATCGTCAACTGCTTAATAAGTGTCTGTCTCTGCCTACGACTATAAAAAACAAACACCAGCATGACTCCGACCGTGATAGCCCAACACGACCAAACAAACGCACCATGCTTGCCCATGGCGATAAACTCAGAGAAGCTATAAAAATAAGGCTGCATAATATTCCCTAGCGGTTATTTCTGTTGACCACGGATGTATTCTTTTACCCAAGCTTTGCCTTGGTCACGATATAGTATTAGCGTGTTGGTACGGTAAATAGCTAACGCTGCCACCAGTAAATAACTGCCAATAACCATCAGTAATAGCGGCATCCACATATCGGCCGACATTTTTGGCGCAGAGGTCAAACTAAACGTCGAGCCTTGATGTAACGTATTCCACCACTGTACTGAGTATTTGATAATAGGTAAGTTCACTGCGCCCACAATAGATAAAATAGCAGCGGCCTTGCCACGATTGGCAGTATGCTCAAAAGCAGCAAACAGTGCCATAACACCAGCGTATAAAAAAGCCAAAATGAGCATAGATGTCAAACGTGCATCCCAAACCCAATAAGTGCCCCACGTGGGTTTTGCCCAAACAGAACCAGTAATCAGGCTAATAATACATAGCAAAAAACCTATCGGTGCCAGCGCTTGTGCTACCAAACTGGCAGTTTTAATCTTCCATACTAAGTAAATCGCTCCTAATATAGCGAGCGCAAAATAGATAGAAATAGCAATACTAGCAGCAGGTACATGAATAAATATAATGCGGTAGCTGTTGCCTTGTAGATAATCAGGCGGTGCAAAAGCAAGACCCCAGACACTGCCTATCAGCAAGAAGATACCAGCCAATATCGCAAGCCACTTGACCCAAGGCGCAAAGATACGAAAAAATTGCTTGGTACCCACAGTGGTTAAAAAGCCTTGCCAAATGCGCTGCCACAGACTAGGAGATGAGACGTTATTCAGGTTGGGCATGGGGATAAACCTATTTGCGCAGCTCTTTGGTTATCGTCGATACAGCGCAATATAGGCGCTATGATCGTTTAACCTGCTGGCGTTAAACACTGGATCGAATCTATATATTATTTATGTAGAAAGTTAGCTATTATAGCAAAATTGCCCGTTTTCAACATACTGTTAATACAAAGGTTTTTATAAGTATTTCTACGGAATAATCTTTACAGTTTTTAATTAAGCCACGACATTTTCAAGGTCACTGAAATGACCCACGGCATGACCAATACTGAAATAATACTACCAGCCAGCAGTAACGCCAAAATAGGCAAGCCATTAAGGCCAGAAGCAAACAAATCAACCGCACCCGTCGCAAAAATCAGCACAGGCAACTGCATTGGTAAAGCGATCAACGGCACGAGTACCGCACCATTCTTTAGTGACAGTGTCAAACTACTGGCAACTGCCGACAGCATCAACAGCATCGGACTACCGGTCACAATAGAAGCCATCAATATCCACGCTTCAAACCAACTAAGCTGAAATAAAGGCACGGCAAGCAAGCTTAATACAGCCACAATACCACTGCTAAATATCCAGTGAATAATCAAGCGAATCAGTACCCATAACGGCAGTGATGCCTTGGCAACAACCAATTGCGCCAATGTACCATTATCAAGCGCAGGCTTAAACAAACCATCGACACCCATGACCAACGATAACAATGCTGCAATCCACACCGCTGACACACCAAGACGTTGCAATAATGCAGGCTCACTACCTACCGCTAGCGGAAATAATGTAATAATCACTAAGAATAGCACCAAAGGGTACAGCCATTGCACAGCCCCTTGCTGCTTCACTTGCCATTCGCGTCGCCATAGCTGCATAAAGCTAATACCACGCGCAGCCGCCACATTACTATTTTGCATTGGACTGTCCGTCATCATCCGTCCTTTCACTTACATGTATCGCGTTTATCTGGCCATTAAACAGTCAATTCCATACAACGAGATTGACAAGGTGACAGTTCGGTATTGTTTTCTAAACCATAAACTCTGACAAATCGAGCACTTGATTGGCAACGCCAACGGTCTGATGGCTCGTCATTAGTATCGAACCACCAGCATTAGTAAACTTGCATAGCCTGTCTTCCATTCGGGCCACCATATCGACATCGAGAGCGGTGAATGGCTCATCAAGCAACCACAAGGGTGTGATTTCGGGGGTTAGTAGATACAATCTTGCAAGCGTAATACGCCGAGTTTGCCCAGCAGATAAATGGCTTGAGCTGATCGTCTCAAATCCCTGCAACCCTACCCAAGCGAGCGCATCATCAATATCAGCGGTACTTGGTGTGATACCATATAAATTCAGTAAAAAATTTAGGTTTTGTGCCACAGTGAGGTTTGGATGAATGCCTAGCTGGTGCGACACATACAAAGGCTGAGTGGGCAGAGTGACCGCTCCTTGATAAACGACCTCGCCCGTCAGCACTGGTAATAATCCTGCTAGCTGCATCAGTAGTGTCGTTTTACCAGTACCATTTGCACCCACTAAATGACAGATACTACCAGCAGATAAATTGAGAGAGACACCTTCGCACAAAGGTATTTCACCACGCTGGACAGTCAGCTCATCAAGCATGAGTAACGGTGTATCCAAAGCTGTCATCAAAACCTCTCGTTATTTATCGAGTAGCAATCAATATTCAATATTCGTCACAAACCAATACGATGTTCATGGCATAATGCTTTATGCTTACCACAAACACGCAGTATAACAAATTGTCGATTACTATGACCTCAAAACCTATGCAGACTTCAAAAGATAACCAAAACCAAGACTTAACATCAAACACGTCAGCTTTTACTGTAGATAGCTTAATCAACGCGCAAGTTGATTTTATGCAGCAGTGGTTACGTCAGCAAGCCGAACCACTGAGCATGGAGGCTTGGCAATGGTTTGGCGAGCAACCGCTCAGTCAATATATCAGCCGTGAGAGTTTGCAACAGTTAATAAATGACTGGTTACTGGGTCACCCGATGAGTGATGTAATGCGTAAAGACATTCGTGATATCTTACATACCGTCATCTACCATCCAGTCAATGACAAGGTGCCACTGTCTGAACTGGTGGATGATACACAAGTAGACACGCTAGCCAACCATGTGGCGAGTCATGAGCAACAGCGTAATGCATTGATTCACACGCTGATCGGCAATGAAACTTTTGCAGATCTGCTTACCCAAACGCTATACCACGCTATCAACGACTTTATGGAGAGTACGCTAGACAAAGCCGGCGGAGTGGGCAAACTGATGAAACTTGGCCGTAGCTCTTTTGAAAAAGCCACGAACAAAAATCTTGACGATAAGCTGCAAGCCTATTTACACCGTAATATTAAAGACTTGACCCGTCGAGCAGAGGCTAATGCCCAAGCGCACTTATCAAACGAAGAAGTCGCGCGTTTATTAGTTACGGGCTGGGCTCGCATCAAAGAACAACCTGTCAGCCATCTACAAACCTATCTCAGTGATGAGCCTGACAATAACAGCATCGAGCATATTGAAGCCAGTATGCAACAAAGCTATGACCGCTTGCGAGTATCACCTTATTTGCAGACGTTAGTAACAGCCAGTATCGATACTTGGTATGACAACCATCAATCAGATACCATCATGACCGTCGCCGCGAGCATCTATATTGATGAGCAGGCAATGGCACAATTCAATACAGTGCTGCTGCCTATCGTATATGATGCCCTTGATAGCGCATGGTTTACGGCACATATCCGAACCATGCTACAGGCGTTCTATGAGCAGTCGCATATCAAAGAAGGCCTAGCGCTTAATAGCGCTCAATGATGAGTAGCCTCTTTTGTTCTGATAACAATCATCAACACATAAATCATTAAATATTATGCTGAAAATCGCCTACTCTGATATTTTTCGTTATTCAGTGCCTGAAAAGCACCGTTTTCCTATGCAAAAATACACCATGATTCCTGAGCGACTGCTGGCTGAAGGCACTATCACTGTCGATAATTTTTTTGCGCCAGCGCGTTTGAGTGAAGATGAGATTTTGACCACGCATACGCCTGAGTATTGGTATCAATTAAAAACGCAGACCTTACCACGCAAAGAAGCGCGCGCTATCGGCTTTGAGATGAAACCTGAACTGGTCGAGCGTGGCCGTTATATTGCCCATGCAACCTATGAATGTGCGCTATATGCACAGCAATACGGCGTGGCAATGAATGTCGCGGGTGGCACGCACCATGCGTTTGCCGATCATGGTGAAGGATTTTGCGTCTTTAATGATGCTTGTATCGCGAGCAATCTATTATTAGATCGTGGGCAAGCACAAAAGATTTTGATTGTTGATTTGGACGTGCATCAAGGTAATGGCAATGCCAGTATCATGGCAGACGAACCACGCGTATTCGTGTTTAGCATGCATGGCGCAAAGAACTATCCTTTTCGCAAACAAGTATCAGATCTAGATATTGAGCTTGATAACGATGCAGGTGACGCAGAATATTTGCAGATATTACAAGAAACCTTGCCGCGATTAATAGCAGAGTTTTCGCCAGATATGATGTTTTATCAGTCAGCGGTGGATGTACTAGCGACCGATAAATTAGGAAAGTTGGGACTGACAATAGAAGGCTGCAAGGCACGTGATCATTACGTATTGAGCCAAGCCAAAGCCGCCAACATTCCTGTTGCTATCGTGATGGGTGGTGGTTATTCAGAAGACATCGAAGACGTGGTTGAGGCGCATTGCAATACGTTTCGTTTGGCGCAGCAGATATTTTTTGGGAAAGGCGCTGACTTATAAAAATTGCGCAATCGCTCATATTGGGCAGCTTTAGACCATGTTGCTAGAAAAAATCAGCAATACCCTGCCAACCCACACGAATACCAAGTACGGTTAAAATCACTAAAATAAGCTGACGAAAACGTGCTTGCGGTAAATAACGACGTAAGCGAATTCCAACCAATAAAGTGGCGACAGACAAAACACTCAGCACAGCAATCAGCTGCCACTCACCGCTACTCAGTGCCATGATAGGCTCACGTAATACGATAATTTGAGCGATTTTTCCTAAAAAGTAACACATGTTACCGACTTTCGCGATGGTATGTTTATCATCACTGGCAGATAGTAAGTACATCATCAGTATGGTCGACATCGCATTGGTCGCACCGCCAACAACACCAGCACTAAAACCAACCATAATCAGTACAGGCTTGGTATCTGGCAAACGAACTTGCTTGCCGAGTAAGCTACTGATGACATAAAACCCAATAACCGCTGCTAATAGCAATAAAATATAAGCACTATCTATCCATAGCAGTAGCTTTGCGCCTACGATACTGCCAAGCAAACTCGTTAAAGCAAGCAGCCAATACCGTCTGCCATAATAGATAAAATTTTGCCAAATCGTACGACCACCACCCGCTAGCCAGGTCATCGCATTGAGTAATAATGAGGGAAAGATGACCAATACAATGGCATGGGGCAATGGATACATGCTAGCAAGTGCCGTGGTGGTCACCAACGTCACCCCTAACCCACTAATGCCATGTAGCAATGATGCCATCGCAAATATCACAATCAGCCACAACATCTGCGTACTATCGTTACCCGCTACATCCATTAGACCTGTCATATCACTTCAGCTTTTTTATTTTATATATAGCAATAACACGAGAGCGTGTTTTCATCTTAAAAACAGTCGTAAAATAAAATGAAGCGAATCAAACAAGCTTCACACCAACACATTTCTATCACCTGTCTATAGTCGCTTGACCATATCACTAGCGATTGTGACGCTGAGATATCGTCTCACCAATAATGCTAGCCAATTGCTCAGCAATTTTATCCTTGCTCGCTTTTTCAAGCGTGATGCTATCGTTTTTATAATGCTCTGAGAAAAACACTTGCATGGCATTATCATCGCTAGCAAAACCAATATCTGGTCGCGAAACATCGTTGCAAGCAATCAGATCTAAATTTTTAGAAACAAGCTTACCACGCGCATAGTGCTCGACATCTTGGGTTTCTGCCGCAAAACCAACAACAAACAACTCTGGATGCGCCAGTGAAATCGTTGCTAAAATGTCAGGGTTTTTAACCAAATTGAGCGTCATCACGTCTTGCGTTTTTTTGATTTTTTGTGGTGCAGCTTCTTCGGTACGATAGTCAGCGACAGCAGCGGTTGCAATAAAAACATCTGCCATTCTCACGCTATCACCGGAGGTAGTGACAGCAACATCATGCTCATCTCCGCAACCGCAACCGCAACCGCAACCGCAACCGCCGTGATGATGGTCGTGTGAATGAGTATGTTCCTCTGCATCATCAGATGGCTCAAATAACAATGCCGCATGAGTACCGTCCACACATTGCTGCGCTACTAACAACATCTCTTTCGCTGATAATACATCTATACGTGTAACATTGAGCGGCGTCGATAGTGATACCTTGCCACCCGTAATCAAAATCACCTCTGCACCAGCCGCCACGCAGGCACGCGCCAAAGCAAAGCCCATCTTTCCGGTGGAGTGATTAGACAGATACCTCACAGGGTCAATAGCTTCAACCGTTGGCCCTGCGGTAATCACGACTCTCCTACCTTCGAGCAGTTGCGGTGTCGTTTGCATCGCATTGAATAGCAACACCTCGTCCAATAGCTGCTCAGGCTCAGGCAAACGCCCTGCTCCCACATCACCGCATGCTTGCTCACCACTCGCGGGCTGAATAATCTGATAATTCATATCGCGCAAGGTTTGCACGTTTAGGTTGACCGCTGGATGCGCCCACATCTGCTGATTCATGGCAGGTGCAACGATAACTGGTGCCGTCGTCGCAAGGCACACCGTCGTCAGAAGATCATCTGCCATACCCATAGCGAGACGTGCCAGCGTATTGGCAGAAGCTGGTGCGATAACGATTAAATCAGCCCATTTCGCCAGCTCAATATGCCCCATGCCTGCTTCAGCATGCTCATCTAATAATGAGGTGTGCACCTCATTACCAGTTAGCGCTTGCAGTGTCAGTGGGGTGATAAAAGCCTGTGCACCTGTAGTCATAATAACGCGCACATCAAAGCCTGCCTTAATCAATAAGCGGGCAAATACGGCAGATTTATAAGCGGCGATACCGCCAGTGATAGCAAGCACGATATTAGACATAAGCAGGGCAACAATAAAAAAGTTGAAAGATAGAATTGCGCTTATAGTAACAATTATGAGATAAGTTGGGTAAGAATTTCGATATTTACTAAATATATCCGGCAGTAATCCATTTTCAAGGAGTGACAATGGCGATCAAAGACTGGCACGAAGATGACCGACCACGTGAAAAACTATTAAAATTTGGTGCTGCCCATTTGTCCGACGCGGAGATATTAGCGATATTTCTGCGTACTGGCACCCAATCACAGTCAGCGATTGAATTGGCTCGTCACTTAATCGAGCAATTCGGTAGCTTAGCCGAACTATTGGCAGCGCCTCAAGAAACCGTCCTCGCTTGTCACGGCATTGGGCCTGCAAAATACTCACAGATATTGGCCTCGCTTGAGATGGGCACGCGTTATTTAGACAGTCAACTAAAAACAGGCCAAGCGCTTGGACGCTCGCAAGCAGTCAAAGACTATATTAGCACCCAATTACGTGGTGAGCACCGCGAGGTTTTTGCGGTGCTTTGTCTAGATAATGCGCTCAATCTGTTAAACTTCGAGATACTATTCACAGGCGGCATTTCATCTTGTTCCGTTTGTATCAAACATGTGCTGCGACATGCATTAAGCCACGCGGCTAGCCAACTTATCATTGCCCACAATCATCCTCATACCGATGCCACACCATCGACGGCAGATAACTTGCTTACCTATGAGTTAAAAAAAGCCTGCGACCTGTTAGATATATCACTAATCGATCATATCATCGTAGGACGTAATGAGACGCTATCCTATGCTGAAAGCTGCTTAGCGCCTTTTGGTTAGCTTTATCTGACTTATTTGGTCGTTGGTCCTACTAGCTATATACTTTATGGCGCTTGATACATATCATCGACACAGCGTAGCATTTTAACCGTTGATAGTCATCGACAACTGTTTCATATTGGTAGCTAGCTTTATCTTTTATTTGCCTTTTCCTAATTGGAATTCAAAACCAATTATTGGTGGCGAGATTCACTTAACGATAAGGCCGCTAAACGTCCGAAAAAATAACAACTATCTAGCTTAAAACATTCCTAGTCATATAATTTCACGCTTTTGGTTCAGCGTTATAAAGGAGACAGTCATGGTAATTGGCTTATTCATCTTAGCAATCATCATTCAATTAGCCATGGTTTTGACCATCTTTTTGTTATCCTTATCACGTGTCACTGGCAGCGTTATTGCTATCATTATCGTAATCGCTACCGCCTTGCTCAGTCCATGGTCGCTGATCTTAGGTATACCTATAGCTTTACTCTGCTTAGTGCTACTCATCACACCATTGCGCCAGTCGTTAGTCACCAAGCCAGTTTATAAGGCCTTGGGCGGCGCGATGCCAAGCATGAGTGATACTGAGCGTGAAGCCCTCGACTCTGGTACCAGTTGGTGGGAAAAAGAGTTATTTATGGGTGCGCCCAATTGGGACACCTTTGCAGCCTATCCGTACCCAGAGCTATCGGCAGAAGAACAAAGCTTTATGGATAATGAGGTGGAAGTATTGTGCACCATGCTAGATGAATGGAAAATTCAGCATGAAGACAAAGAGCTGTCACCACAAGCGTGGCAATTTATCAAAGCCAATGGCTTCTTAGGTCTCATCATTCCAAAAGAGTTCGGAGGATTGGATTTTAGCTCGTATGCGCAAAGCCGTATCATGAGTAAGATAGCCTCTCGCTCCCCTACTGCCGCTGTGACTTGCATGGTACCAAACTCGCTCGGCCCTGGTGAGCTACTCATGCACTATGGTACGGACGAGCAAAAACAACGCTGGCTCCCAGGTTTGGCCAAAGGTGATGAGATACCCTGTTTTGGTTTGACAGGCCCTGAGGCGGGCTCCGATGCAGGTGCGATTCCTGATACTGGTGTGGTTTGCTACGGTATCCATGAAGGTCAGCAAGTGCTTGGCTTACGTATGAACTTCTCCAAACGCTGGATTACTTTAGCACCTATCGCTACCGTTGTCGGCTTAGCATTTAAAATGCATGACCCAGAAGGACTGCTTGGCAATTCTGAGAAAACCGATTACGGCATTACTTGTGCGCTAATCCCTGCGAGCCACGAAGGCGTTATTATAGGACCACGTCATAATCCAATCGGCTCACCATTTATGAATGGCACAGTCGATGGTAAAGACGTCTTTATACCGTTAGATTATATCATCGGTGGCGTCGAAAACGCTGGACGTGGTTGGCGCATGCTGATGGAATGCTTAGGTGTTGGTCGTGGTATTTCCTTGCCAGCTTTATCCACCTCAGCCAGTGAAATGACCTATTTGTCTGTTGGTGCGTTTGCTAAAGTGCGCGAGCAGTTTAAGATTTCTATCGGTAAGTTCGAAGGCATACAAGATGCCACCAGCCGTATGGCCAGTAATACCTATATGCTAGAAGCGTTTCGTCATCTCGTCACTTGCGGGCTAAACCAAGGCGGTACGCCATCGGTCATGACGGCAATGGCAAAATACTATGCTACCGAAACCATGCGTAGCGTGGTCAATGATGGTATGGATGTGGTCGGTGGTCGTGCGGTACAGATGGGACCACGTAATTTCTTAGCGACCCCTTATCAAGCGATTCCAGTCTCTATCACCGTTGAGGGTGCAAACATCTTGACGCGCTCATTGATGATATTTGGTCAAGGTGCGATGCGCTGTCACCCTTATCTATTTGATGAGCTGCAATTACTACAAAGCGAAGACAAGTCCAACGCATTAAAAGAGTTTGATGTTCTATTTTTCAAACATCTAGGTTATACCTTTAACCGCGGGGCAAAAGCATTTGTCGCAGGTTATGTCGGTGGTAGCGGTAACGCCCCTAGCTTCGTAGACAGCTTTACTCGTCCTTATTACAAGCATATCAATCGCCTAAGTGCAGGCTTTGCCTTGACTGCTGATATGGCATTGGGACTACTGGCGGGTGATTTAAAGCGTAAAGAGATGCTCTCTGGACGCTTAGCTGATATTCATAGTCATTTGTTTATCGCAACGGCTATTTTGCAGTTCTATGAGCATGGTAGCAAATCGAAGTCTGAACGCTTACATGCTGAAGTTGCTCTACAAAACAGCTTATACACCATTCAAGAAGCATTTTTATCCTTCTTTGATAATTTCCCAAATCGAATGGCCGCCAAGTTGGTTGGCTTTGTGACGTTCCCAACAGGTCGTATATTTACGCCGCCGAGTGATGAGCTTAAACGTCAATTGGGTGATACCTTTATGGATGACTTTGAGACCAACCCGTTCCGCGACTATCTCAAAACCATGGTTTATTACAATACCGAAGAAGACGATGTGACTGGGCGTATGGAACATGCTTATCAAACGCTTATCCATATCGAGCCCCTATGGCAGAAGTTTAAAAAGGCTGAGCACAAAGACAGCTTTGAAGGGCTAACGTTTGAAGATCATGTGGTTTATGCCAGTCAAAACGAAGACATCACTGAAGAAGAAGCCGAAGTTCTCATTCAGTATAATGCTATCCGCTTTGACTCACTATTAACCGATGTGTTTGATAAGCATTTATCACAAGCGCAAGAACGCTCTAACCCTCACACTCTTGACAATGCAGTACAGCAACTGACTGACTATGCCCAGCTCAAGCAAAATGCACAAGCCAAACATGGTGTTGCAACGGATAATGAGGTTGTAGAGGATAACGTTGATACGTCTCAAAATACTGATGAACAAACCGGCGATGCCAATCCTAATCATGGTTATGAGAACGATGGTGATGTCGCAATGGTCAGTGAGCAAAACACGACTGAAGAGACAGGCACGCAGACAGATTTTAATGAATCAGATCCTGATACAGAAGCCCTTGACCCTCGCTATCGTGATGCCGAATCACATCTCAGTGAGCGTATGAGTAATAATCACAGTCGCCATACTGCATCGTCAAACACTACCGACGAAGGTCTATCTGAAATGCCCGAAAAACCTCAGCCGCATCAAGAAAATGTACAGCAGGATACTGATAAGATTTAGCAATCGATTCTGAATGCTCGGTGCGACTTTAAGCTTTCTAATAAGACCTTAACGACACACTAGCAATACACTGATTCTCAAAAGCCAGGCTACCCTCAAACGGTGGTTTGGCTTTTTTATTTTATTAACAAATGAAAAGTTTTTAGTGTGTGTCCTCATTTTAAAAATGGTAATAAAAATGAGATAAATTGTAGTCAAACAAGGAAAATAGCGCAGATAATATCGAGATATTAGTCAGCTATTTGACGCCGTTTGGCAAGATTTAGCCATTTTTAACCCATTTAGATGGCTATCGATTGAATTGAGGACACGCCCTAGTCATACCATGATAGTAACGACGTTCTAATACATATGAATCGCCTAGCCTTAAAGCAGTCTATAGCATCAATTCGTTAATATGCAAAATCACACTACAGACTTATTTATATTTTTTTGTTTCATATGCGAAACAAACTGTTTAGAATAAATACTGACTATAATGTGGGTACATGGTTATGATAAAAGTCATGTAATGAGAAAAAAATGATAAATAAATCTTGCAGTGCCCATTATAATTCTTTTATATTGTCCTCCGAAAAAGTTGACAACAAGTCGAAAAGCCAAAGCACTTGATACACGTAGCCAAAGCGGTTTTGATAGCAACGGTCATCATCACATTGACGTGAGCACCATGTTCACTACTGAAAGTTACGTACACAAAGGATATAAATTATGTGGAAGAATTTGGGACTGACAGGCAAGATTCTAATTGCTATGGTCTTAGGTATCGCCCTAGGATTATTTTTTAACTACACAGGACTAAACGCAGAAGGTGGGTTCGTCAATGACTATTTGGTCAATGGCTTATTCGGTATTATCGGTAAACTTTTTGTCAACTCACTCAAAATGTTGGTTGTACCTTTAGTACTTATCTCATTGATTTGTGGTGTCTGCGGTATTGGTGATATTCGACTACTTGGTCGCATCGGTACAAAAACATTTTTCATGTATATGCTAACAACTGCTTTAGCGATTGCCACCGCAATTGGGCTTGGCTCGTTATTTGGTATTGGTAAAGGCATGGACTTAGCATCTGAGGCCAGCTTTGAAGCAAAGGAAGCGCCACCTCTCATTGATGTTTTCTCAAATATCGTTCCATCCAACCCCATTAGCGCCATGGCCAATGGTGACATGCTATCGATTATTTTCTTTGCGATTTTGATTGGTATTAGTATTTTGATGGTGGGTAAGCCTGCTAAAGGTTTAGTCCAAAGTTTAGAGCTGATTAATGAAGTTATCTTAAAAATGGTAACCATCATTATGAACCTAGCACCTTATGGTGTGTTTGCGCTGTTAACCAAAGCCATGGCTGATCTTGGTTTGGACTTGATCGTGTCTCTATTTGGTTATGTCGCTGTATTGATTGGCTCATTGGCCTTCCACTTCTTTGTCACCATGATGATCGTCTTAAAGGTGTTTTCAGGACTATCAATCAAAACGTTTTTGGCAAAAATGCGTGAAGTGCAAATCTTTGCATTTAGTACCTCAAGCTCAAATGCGACCATTCCGGTAACGTTGCGTACTGTTACCAAGCGTATGGGTGTGAATAACTCTGTAGCATCGTTTACGGTTCCTTTTGGTGCCACCATCAATATGGATGGTACTGCCATTATGCAGGGTACAGCGACCATCTTTATCGCTAACTTGTATGGGATTGATTTAGGTATTACTGAGTATCTGACCGTTATCTTAATGTCAGTACTAGCCTCTGTCGGTACTGCTGGTGTACCTGGTGTTGGTCTAATTATGCTGTCTATGGTATTTGCACAAGTTGGCTTACCAATCGAAGGTATTGGCTTGATCTTAGGTGTTGATCGCCTGCTGGATATGTTGCGTACTGCTGTTAACGTTGGCGGTGATGCCGCAGTAACCACTATCGTGGCAAAGTCCGAGGGCAAAATGGACTTGGCTATCTACAATGACGCTGACGCTGGTACAAAAGAAATGTTTGATGGTCATATTGATGAATACAATGAACGCGCATTCTCTGAAGTTATGAATGATGGCATAATGGGTAGTGAGTATGACGATGTCGATCGCCGAAGTTAATATCATAGCTACACAATAAATAACCTAAAAGTAAAAAACCTCAGTCATATTGAACCGACCCCCATAAGTTGGACACAACTTATGGGGGTATTTTTATGCGTTACG
>NZ_RRYV01000069.1 GCF_014861395.1 Psychrobacter sp. FME13
TGCTTCGGCTGTCACCCTTCTTTTATTACTCCAGCATACTTTTTGATACACCACCCTATTTTGTAATATCATTCTATATCTAAATAGATATTGATGATAAATTCATCTATGCGCATCTCATGACTCCGTTGTATTCTTGGTCGAAAACACTAGATTAGTGCTCTGCTCTTCTTTTTTCAATCACTTTCAAAGTTGAAAGTGGGGTATAGATCGATAGATTATTAAAAGTATTTATTCAACATTGGGATTTATATATTCTATTTACGAATTAGGTCTTTCGCTGATAAAAACCTACAATAATATTCATGAATTTAAAACTGCCTAAAAAAGGAAAAGTCAATGGCGCGTCTAACTGTAAACACTATTGAAACTGCTCCAGAAAAAGCCAAAGAGCGTATTGCTGCGGTCGAAAAAGCAAACGGCTTTATCCCTAACTTAATTGGCGTATTATCAAATTCACCCCAAGCGTTAGAGATGTACCAAGAAGTCGGGAAGATGAATAGTCGTAATAGCTTAACTTCTGAAGAAATTGAGGTTGTACAGATTACCGCTGCAGCTCACAATGGTTGCGACTTCTGTATAGCAGGTCATACTAAGGTGGCTACGAAACTAAAAATGCCAGAAAATGTAGTAAACGCCTTACGTGAACGTACCAATATCGAAGATAATACTAAATACCAAGCGATTGCTCAATTTGTTATGCAATTAATTGACAAACGTGGTCAAGTCTCAGATAGCGAATTACAAGCCATTAAAGATGCAGGTTATAACGACACCAATATTCTTGATATCGTGATGGGCATTGCCTTAGCAACTCTTTGTAACTATGCGAATAATGTAGCTAAAAATGATATTAACCCAGAATTACAACCTTTCGCTCCAAAAAAATAAAGCTAACGTAATAAGCAAGTCGTTGAGATTTTGCATATTTGATTGCATAAAACCGTTCATCTCAACCAAGTGATGAGCGGTTTTTGCATTTTTAGTTATTCCTCCATCAATATTTAGGTTGTTTCATCTCATGAGCCATCAAATCTCAACCAATTTTGCCACCTTTTACGATAAACCTCTTATGTCAAATACTTCATTGCCATTGATAGCACAGTGGAAAGATAGGCCGCGGTTGCTGCAAAACATTGGTGATGCAGCAAAGCTAATCCTTGACCCCATTGCCATTGACAAAGGTTATTATCCTATTAAAGAAATGGGAGAGTTGGCTAAACTTGGAGCGTTTGCATCGCATTTGAGCAGTCAAAACAATGGCTTTATGACAGCTATTGAGAGCACAGCGCAGATTTCTAAAGTTTGTGGTACAACGGGCTTTTTATCGTGGTGTCATCAGGTTATGGGTTTTTATCTTGACCAATCTGAGAATACATCTCTCAAAAACCGTATATTACCAAATCACACATTGGGCAATACATTCGGCGGTACAGCATTATCCAATCCAATGAAAACTTGGGCAAATATTGAACCTATGATTTTACGTGCCAAGAAAGTAGAAGGCGGTTATCGTGTGTCTGGCACCTTGCCTTGGATTAGCCATATTGCACCGCATCAGTATTGTGGTGCGGTAGCAACGGTAGAATCTATTAGTAACATCAGCAATGACTTGCCATTCGATATTTTCTTTTTGCTAGCGTTTGATGATGAGAGAAAAAGGGAGTGGAGGTTAAGCCAATGTCCCACATTTAGTGGAATGGAAGGTTCTAGCACTTGGAAAATTGAGCTAAATGATTATTTTGTACCGACCGACGATATTATCGCCGACCCTGCGAAACCTTTTATCGAGCGTATTCGAGGCGCGTTTGTACTCATGCAGTTGGGTATAGGTATTGGCATTATCCAAGGGGCAATTGATGATATTCGTGCGGTTGAAGGGCAACTCGGTCATGTCAATCAGTTTTTGGAAGACCAAGCAAGCGGCTTGCAATTGGCATTAGACAATACTGTGGATCACACTCGAGAGCTTGCCAAAACACCATTTAACCCTAGCAAAGACTATCTGCTAGATGTTCTAGATTTACGTATCCAAAGTGCCAAATTATCGCTAGATGCTACGCAAGCAAGTCTTTTACATCAAGGTGCAAGAGGTTACTTGATGACGTCTAATCCGCAACGGCGTATCCGTGAAGCTCATTTTGTGGCGATTGTGACCCCTGCGATTAAGCATTTACGCTTTTTGTCCCATCAACTAATGACTGAGATTACGCCTAATTGATTTTATCTTTTTTTAATTAAAAAATGAGTGGTGGCGTTTTGAATATGCTCAAAACTTAATAACAGAGAAAGATATGAACATAGATAAAGATAACAATCCAACTGACGGACGTGGTGAGTGGAAGCAGTTCTTATGCCGTGCCTGTGGTTGGATTTATGATGAAAAGCTGGGTGACCCAGATGGCGGTCTTCCCGCAGGCACTCGCTATGAAGATATTCCGGAAGATTGGCAATGTCCATTGTGTGGTGTAACCAAACGAGATTTTGAATTATTTATCCCGCGCTCCATTAACATCGTCAAGCCCCAAATTAATCCTATCAGTAACACAGGGGGATTGGTGGTAATAGGTGCAGGTCTAGCAGGTTGGGCTGTGATTGAATCAGTGCGTGTTTTGGACGCAGACTACCCCATTACCTTAATTACCGCAGACAGTGGTAATAGATACCATAAACCGCAATTATCAATTGCTATTAGCCAAAGTAAAAATGCTGAGAATCTGATTACTCAACTTGCGACTGCCGAAAGTGAGCGTTTAAATATTGGTTTGGTCGCCAATACGTTTGTCATGCACATTGACACCCTTAACAAGCAAGTGCGTACCACTAGGGGTGATTTTAATTATGACTCACTGGTATTTGCGATAGGGGCAAAACCTGTTTTACCGAAAAGCTTACTACCAAAATTTGTTTGGCGAATTAACCATGTCGATATGTTTGCTAAACTGCAACAAAAATTGGCAGTAAAACCCAATCAGTTGGTAGCAATTATCGGTGCAGGGATGATAGGTAGTGAGTTTGCCGAAGATATTGTCAAAGCAGGACATCAAGTCATCTTAATTGACCGTAACGCATTGCCACTTGCTGAAATTTTGCCGACCAAAGCTAGCCAAATGGTAAAAGATGCTCTCGTGCGTACCAATATCAATTTTTTAGGAAATAACACAGTTAGTTCTATTGATAAAAATGAAAATGGTCAATATGAAATTCACTTTGCCGATAACGATAAAACGATTACAGTTGATGAAGTGGTTGCCAGCACAGGATTAATTGTAGATGGCCGCTTGCCTAACCGTGCAGGAATTAGGTTTGCGCCACAGCAAGGGATTATTGTCGATAATCAGACTTTGCAAACATCACAAGCCGATGTCTACGCGATTGGAGACTGTATGGCAATCGATGGTCAAGCATGTCGTTTTGTTGCACCGATACGCCAGCAAGCAGATACCATCGCTCACCAAGTACTGGATCTGGACAGTGAAGGCTATAGTCACCAAACTCCTGTGGTTCGGCTAAAAACCAAATCAGTTGCGGTGACAGTGACAGGTAGTCCATGCAGGAATTCGCATTGGGAAACGATTGTTGATGATGGTAAGACTCTGATTATGCAACAGGCGATAGAAGCGGGCGATGGACGAGTGGAAATCGTGGCGGATATGGATTTTTCATTATAAAAATCATAGGTTAAATGACAATATTGATATATCAAAATATGATAAGTATTTTTGTTGAGCTTTGCTGATCGTCAGCGGTCTAATCTTTTAAAAACTTTAAAGTAAAAATTTATGAGCAACCATCAGAATAATATTTTCCGCCCTTATAACAGCGATCAACAATTGCATTTTGGTAGTTGTACTTGTGGTAAACACACTAGTCAATTGGAATGCACTGCTAGTTTTAGCAATGAGCAAACACGGCAAGTTACATATTTGCAAAAAAGCTATGGCGAACAAAGCACTACTGAGCAACTGAGCCATGATTTTATCGAGGCGGTAGCAATAAAAGCCTTGTTTCCACATGAGCCGACTCGCCGAGCGTTTTTAAAATCTGTTGGCACAGGGACTGCAATGGCGGCGATTGCTAGTGTTTTGCCAATTGCAAGCCTACAAGAAGCAGCGGCATTGGATAAACTTAATCCAGAGAAAAAACAAGTTAATATTGGGTTTTTACCGATTTTGTGCGCGACACCCTTGATTATGGCTGATCCAATGGGTTTTTACCAAGAGCAAGGCCTCAAGGCAAATTTACTCAAGCGAGCAGGTTGGGCTTTGGTGCGTGACCAAATGGTAAATCGTGAGCTTGATGCGACCCATTTTCTTGCACCGATGCCGATTGCTATTAGTTTAGGGCTCGGCTCTGCACAGCAAGATATGAAAGTAGCAGCAATTCAAAATACCAATGGTCAAGCCCTTGTTATGTCGCTCAAGCACAAGGATAATCGTGACCCAAAAAATTGGAAAGGGATGACCTTTGCCATTCCGTTTGAGCATTCAATGCACAATTATTTATTGCGTTACTTTTTGGCAGAACATGGACTTGACCCAGATAAAGATGTAAAACTGCGACTTACCACACCGCCTGATATGATTGCCAATCTTAAGGCAGGCAATATCGACGGATTTTTTGGACCTGAGCCATTTAATCAGCGAGCAGTTTGGGATAAGGCAGGCTACATTCATACGTTAAGTCAAGATATTTGGAACGGTCATCCGTGTTGTTCGTTTGGCACATCGCAAAGCTTTATCAATGAAAATCCACAAACTTTTTTGGCAATGAATCGAGCTATTATAAAAGCGAATATTATGGCAAATGACCGTACCATTCGGCATGGACTTTCTACCTTGTTGTCAAAACCAAATTATCTTAATCAACCAGAATTAGTGCTTCGTCAGTCACTGATGGGTCGATTTGCTGATGGTGTTGAAAATATTCAAGATTTTCCAGACCGTATGAGTTTTGATGTATTACCTTGGTACAGCGTGGCTGTATGGATGATGACACAGATGAAACGCTGGGGTTATCTCAAAGAGAGTGTTAACTATCAAGATATTGCCGAAAAAGTATTTATGCTCACTGATGCCAAAAAACAAATGCAATTGATGGGTTACCCAGTTAAAGATAAATTAAGCAAAGATGGATCCGGCTTGGCAAGCGGCTATCCTTCTTTTAGCGTGATGGGTAAAGCATTTGACCCTAGTAATCCGAATGAGTACCTCAATTCTTTCGCTATCGGTCATAAAGGGTAAATCGCTACATGAAAAACATTTCTACCAAAACCAAAGGTTACCTTTTATCCTTATTAATTCTGCTCTCTACGCTTGGTATTTGGCATATGGCCACTTTACCAATACAATTTCATGCACCGACTGACCCACTCAAACTAGAATATAGTGTGCTGATGGGAGATATCCCCGAAGGCACAGAAGCAGGGGCGGTAGTCAAAAGACAGAAGAGTGAATTTCCAAGTCTAGCTGATTTTGCTAAAACTTCTTGGGGACATATTTCTGACCCATTTTATGACAGGGGCTTGAATGACAAAGGCATTGGCATTCAGATTAGTTACTCGATAGGGCGTGTATTGCTTGGATTTTTCTTAGCAATGATTGTTGCTATTCCACTTGGTTATATGATTGGTATATCACCTGTATTAAACTACGCATTAATGCCGTTTATTCAACTGCTAAAGCCGATTTCACCACTTGCTTGGATGCCGATTGCGCTTTACACCATCAAGGATTCTGATGCATCAAGTATCTTTGTGATTTTTATTTGTTCAATTTGGCCAATGCTGACCAATACTGCTTTTGGTGTCGCAAATGTCCGCCGTGAATGGCGCAATGTCGCTCGTACGCTTGAGTTATCACCAATGCAAACAGCGACCAAAATTGTTATTCCTGCGGCTGCACCGACTATCGTGATAGGAATGCGGATTTCAATGGGGATAGCATGGCTTGTCATTGTGGCAGCAGAAATGCTCGTTGGCGGTACAGGGATTGGCTATTTTGTGTGGAATCAATGGAATAACCTTTCAATTGCTAATGTGATTTTTGCGGTATTGCTTATTGGGGTAATAGGTATGATTTTGGATTCATTGTTTGGGTTATTACAAAAAAAGGTGAGTTATGTCGAATAATGATGCTCAAAATTTGATTGAATTAAGAAATTTAACCAAACACTATGGCACAGGCGAAAACGTGTTTGAAAACGTCAATTTTGATATCTATAAAAACGAATTTATTTGCCTAATTGGGCACTCTGGCTGTGGTAAATCCACGATTTTAAATGCTCTAGCGGGGCTAGAAAAAGCTAGTAGTGGCGAAATAATCATGGGGGACAAAGCGGTTACTGCTCCAGGTTTAGAGCGTGGTGTTGTGTTCCAAAGTCATGCCTTACTTCCTTGGCTCTCCGTCAGCGACAATATCGCCTTTGCTATCAAAGCCAAAACCCCTAATATCTCTGCCAAATACTTGGATGAACAGATAAACCATTATCTTGGTATGGTTAGCTTGGCAGGAGTCAAGCATAAAAAACCCAGCGAATTATCTGGTGGTATGAAACAACGTGTTGGTATCGCTCGTGCATTTGCAACTCAGCCCAAAATGCTCTTAATGGATGAGCCGTTTGGAGCGTTAGATGCTCTAACGCGTGGCGTGATTCAAGATGAACTGGTTAATATCGTTAATGAAACCCATCAAACAGTTTTTATGATTACCCATGATATTGACGAAGCAATTTTACTAGCTGACCGCATTTTTTTGATGAGTAACGGCCCTAGAGCTTTTTTGGCAGAAATTGTTGAAAATACCATTCCTAAGCCACGTCATCGAGATGATATTCACCACCATAGCCACTATTATAAAATTCGCAACCACTTACTTGATTTCTTATTGCATCGTAGTAAAACTTTACAACAACAAAGTGATCGAGGAACGTTACCAAGAGTGATTAATTTTAAACATGAAAGCTGGGATGGGTTATAAGGAATATTGATACTCCACTAGAACCAGTGCAAATATTTGTGAACCGCCCCGGCTATATTGGAGGCAATTTTTTCGAATCAGAATGTATGATTAGAATCTATAAGATTAATCATTATATGTCTGATCGCATTGTGTCTATAAGAAGGCAAATAAACAATTAAAAAACCTCAGCTATCATCCCTGCTTTAACACCCTATAAACCGTAGCCACCCCAACACCAACCGCCTTAGCAATCTCCTCTTTCGTCATATTGTTTTGACTGGCCAACTCTCTAATACGATTATGTTTCACTGTATTGGCTTTCTTACCTGTGGGCTTATAACCACTATTCGCTAACCCCTGCTTAATACGCTCTCTACGCTTATCGTTATCAAGCTTTGCCATCGTTGCTAACAAGTCGATCAGCATATGGTTAATCACTGCTAGGATCTCACCTGTCATGCCCTTACTTACCGTATGCGTGGTTGGTAGATCGGCCACCACCAATCGCAAGCCCTTGTCTTTGATGCGCTGCTTTAGAATTGCAAAATCATCTTGAGATAGCCTGCTTAATCTGTCCACGCTTTCAACCAGCAGAATATCGCCTTGATCAGCGTCCTTTAATAGCTTAGCTAATACTGGCCTATCGAGCTTTGTACCACTGAAATGCTCAACATACTCAACATGGTTATCATTATAGCTTTGGCTAAAGCTAATCAAGTCAGACAAGGCTCTCTTAGCATCTTGATCCTTAGTGCTGGCTCTCACATAAATACGAACGGTCATAACGCCACCTTTATTAATTAGACTTCATAATTAATGTTCATTGATAATTGCAAGATATTACTATCATTTAATAATAGTAACAAGTCTAATGATAGAAATATTATCGTTTAAAGGTTTTATGTTTTGGGTATAGGCTAATGATAGGAAAAAAGCACAGCAGCCAGTCTTATAATTCAAAAGTCTGTTATAGATGGTTCCATGCTAACAGTCTGCTTTAAGTAGTCTGTTAATATGTTTGAAGGGTGAGATAGCTGGTTCCGCTAAGGTATACTTTATTAAAATTAGGGGGGGGCAGCTAATTTCAATTTATTGAGACATCAACAAAATCTTTTTACCAGTATTAGTTAGCAGTAAATGATATTGATTTTCAATTGGTACTAATACTCCACTAAATGAGCCATTGCTACTCTCAAAAACGCCTATCCCTTTTTGTGGGTTGTAAAACATTCTCTTCCCAGAAGTTGAAAAGAAATTAGTAACCCCACTATTAGAATAAGTATAGTAACCTGCACGGTATAAGGTCGAACCATCTTTCACTAGTAGTTGATTTTTAGAGCTTTGCCCATTTTTAGATGGACTATTACTATAATTGCTAGGGGAATTAGCATAATTACTTTCAGAGTTAGAGTAATTACTTTTGGAGTTAGAGTAGTTGCTAGGGGAATTAGCATAATTACTTTCAGAGTATTCATAAGGTAGTCTGGAATCATCTATAAAGGACACTATTAAATCTGCATGAGCTACTGGCACAAGCGCCAAACCCATAATTAATGCAAAATATCTCATGTTTTTATCCATTATCTTAAATATTTAATTATAAGTGCATAATTACCATGATGTAAAGTTAGTGATATCTTGCATTCTTTGCAAGCTTACATTGCTGCCTAGTTCGTTGTTCCAAAAACTTTGCCTTTGATTTACAGTAAAATTATCACCATCCCACTCAATAACCCTTTTGCGTTTTGAACTTGCGTGTATTTTTAAAATTTTATTTAAGTGGGTATCACACCCTGAATAGCCAAATAAAATAATTTCATCTACTTCGCTTAATGAAAAAATCATATAATTCCAATATGTTGATAAGACTTTGGAAGCAGTAATGACGCTGGGCTTATGCGGTATATGAGTTAATACAATATGTTTGCTACCAAAAATGTTCGTCATTGGGACGCCAGATATTTGTAGCTTGTACGTTATGTTATTTATGTCTTTAAATAAGGGGCTGCCATGTAAATGCATGTAGTAACCAAAGTTTTTACCATATTTTCTAACTAAGTTTAGGCTATCGAAACCTGAACTAGTAAAGCCATCAACTAACTGCCCAGAAAATCCGCTACAAATACTTTCATTTATGAATTCTTCATAAAGTAATTTGTCATAGTTTAAAGTCGCAACATGAGATTTAGTATCTTTAATAAAATCAATTAATGGCTCTTTAAACGATTTGGGTAGAGGATTAGTAGAGTTAAATAGATAAGCAGCAACTGTATGAATGTACTCCTGAGTAGAATTAGTAAAACTATGTCCGTAATGAGTTAGCCAGTGCTCTCCTGAACTAGTATTAGGAAAATCATTAAGATAGTCGCAAGAAGTTGATACTAAGTATAGCTTATCCAAATCTTGCTCCGAAACAGGGCAGCTATTTGAGGGGATACAGTTTTGAATTAAATCACGTTGCACTGTATCACTCCACAAACTATCGTCGACCCAGACCGCATTCAGAGCATTTGTTAGTGAATAACGATTAGGATCAATAGCCATTCCTAGACCATTGCCAAAAATTAAAATTTTACGAGACATTATCTTCTATACCAACCAGTTTTATAAAAAATTTGAGAGTAACCTAACTTCCGTATGTATAGTTTCATACGTTTTTATTTTCATAATTTCAGCTATATTCTCCCACCAACACCCTTAAATTTCTCAACAAAAGCCGAAATTTTCTGAAAGACACTTTGCTTCTTGGTTAGATACTGAGGATTAAGAGGACTTAGTTTAGGTAGGACCTCATTTAGCTCCGTACCATTCTCACTGGCGTATTCACGCTTTAAAGATGCCGTTATATAACGCTTAGCCGCCTCTTCATTAAGATTTTCAGCAGCAATCATATCTTGCGCCTCACGCTGCTGCTCTGTTTGAGCAAAGCTAAAGAAGGCCTCAATAATGCTGGATTTATCAGGGATGTTATCTAAGTTGGTTTTATTGATGAAATCTACTACCAGGCTTTCTTTAGCACGATTACCAAGGCTTGCTCGAATCACTCGGCGTACTTCTTCGACTAAGGCGGACTTATCCTTGGTATTCTTGTTATGCTCAAAAATCAGCTCAAGGATGTAATCAAGGTTAATCTCTTGAGACTTAAGAAGATCCACCTCAAAAACCACTTCATCCCAGTCAAGCGAGGACTCGCTTTGATCCTTGGCTGCTTTTTCACGGCGCAGCCAGTCACGTATGTCGTTGTACGTTGATCGATAGTCTTGTACTTCTCGTTCAGCAGGTACATCGATGCTTTGCATGGCAGCAAGATCTTCATCCGTCAAATAGTGCTCAGCTTTAAAGACCTCAACTGCCTCATCATCAGTAATATCTATGCTTTGAAGCGCTTTTAGGCTCGCGAACTCATCATAGTTTTGTAAGATGTTCTCGACGCGTAAGTACTCGCCAAATAACTTAGCAAAGTCCTTTTTGTCTGCCTCTTTGACGATCTCATCAGGGTTAGGAAAGCGTTGCTGCAGCTCCTTAATAACCTCCAAATAGCCACGTCGTGCTTTGCCTGTCGCAATATCGGTAAAGCCTTCTAGGTACTCCCTATAGCTTTTTTCTAACACCACGTTCTTAGTGTTTCTATCCCCAAATAAGGTGATGGCATCAATGGTCGCTTGCTCTAAGTCACGAAACGTCACGATGTTACCAAAGGTCTTAGTGGCATCATAAATGCGGTTAGTCCTTGAGAACGCTTGCATCAGACCGTGATAACGCAGGTTTTTATCAACATAGAGCGTGTTTAAGGTCGGCGCATCAAAACCTGTGAGGAACATACCAACAACAATCAGTAAATCCACATCCTGCTTAATAACGCGTCCTGCAAGATCACGGTAGTAGTTTTGAAAAGACTTACTGTCTACGCCGTAATTGGTCTTAAACATCTCGTTGTAATCATGAATAGCACGGCTTAGAAACTCTTTGGCACTGCTATTCATGGCGGTAGGCTCAAAACCTTCGTCGGCAATGTCACCGATTGCGTCTTGTTCTTCATTGGCAGCATAAGAAAAGATAGTGGCAATCTTTAAGGGCCTCTCGCTGTCCTTTTGTAGCTGACTTAAGGCTTCATAGTAAGCCTTTGCCGCGTCCACACTACTGACGGCAAACATGGCGTTAAAGCCTTTACCACTTCCTTTTAAGCGATGGGTTTTTTGCCTAAAGCTCTTTAAAACGTACTTTGAGATCTCTTCAATACGATCAGGGTGTAATAACAGCTGCTTGTTTTCAGCAGCTGTGAGTTTCTTCTCATCTTGCTCGCTTTCAATGGCTTGAAACTGCGGGCGTACGTCATTGTAGTCCACCTTAAACTTCAAGACCTTCTCATCACGAATGGCATCAGTGATGACGTATGAATGCAGCTCATGGCCAAACACACTGGCAGTTGTCTCTGCACCCAAGGCATTCTCGGGGAAGATAGGGGTGCCTGTAAAACCAAACTGGTAGTACTTTTTAAACTTCTTCTTTAAGTTCTTTTGTGCTTCACCAAACTGGCTACGGTGTGCCTCATCAAAGATAAACACCACTTGTTTATTATAAATGGGTAAATCAGCCTCACCTTTGATCAGGTTATTTAGCTTTTGAATGGTAGTGACAACAATTTTATTATCGTCTTTTTCAAGGTTGCGCTTGAGTCCTGCGGTACTGTCAGAGCCATTAACGCTATCAGGGGAGAAGCGCTGATACTCTTTCATGGTTTGATAATCAAGATCTTTACGATCCACCACAAAAAACACCTTATCAATAAAAGGCAGCGATGTTGCTAGGCGGGCAGCTTTAAAACTGGTTAAGGTTTTACCTGAGCCTGTGGTATGCCAAATATAGCCGCCACTCTCAAGAGTGCTCCACTTCTTGGCTTGATAAGCACTGTTTATCTTCCATAGGATGCGCTCAGTAGCAGCAATCTGATACGGACGCATCACCAATGAGGTATTACTCACATCAAAGACGGTGTAATGCATCAGCACGTTTAATAGGGTATTTTTTTGAAAGAAGGTCGCGGTAAAGTCTTTTAGATCTTTGATTAGGGTGTTATCGGATCTCGCCCAGTTCATGGTGAAATCAAAGCTGTTTTTATTGCGCTTGGTGGTATTGGCAAAGTAACGGGTATCAGTGCCGTTTGAGATCACAAACAGCTGTAGATATTTATATAAGGAGTTATCGGAGTTAAAGCTCTCTTTGCTATAACGATGTACTTGGTTAAATGCTTCGCGAATGGCGATACCACGCTTTTTAAGCTCAATTTGCACAAGCGGCAAGCCATTGACCAAAATAGTCACATCGTAGCGATTGGCTTGTGTGCCCTTTTGAGCAAACTGTTTAATGACCTGTACTTTGTTACGTGGGATGTTTTTTTTGTCTAGCAGAGCAATGTTCTGCAGGTGTCCATCATCAAAGGTGAAGTCATAGATGTGGTCATCATGAATCTTTCGCGCTTTATCAGTGATGTTATCGCTAGGATTATCAAGATACTCCATCACAAAGCGCTGCCACTCAGCATCTGTAAACTGCACCTCATTTAAGATCTGCAGCTGTACACGTACGTTAGCAAGCATCGTTTCAGGCGAGTTTAAACCAGGAACAAACTCATATCCCTGGTTTTGTAAGTCTTTGAGTAGCTCACGCTCTAGATCGTCTTCAGTCTGATACCCCCCATCAGGCTGATCGCACTTGGTATATTTATTTAAAACGATAAAATTATTGGATTCAGCAATCGTTTTTGTTTGTTCAGTCATGAGCTACTACCTCAGGCTTAGGGAAGCTTAACAGCAGATCACGATAATACTCATATTGCTGTTGGCGCAGCTCTATTTCACGCGGAAGGCCTTCGGTTAGCGATGTGGTTAAGGCATCGAATTTATCGAGAATAGAAACGATGCGTTTTTGCTCGGCAATAGGCGGGGTGGGAATTAACATTTTTTTTAATTGGCCAGCTGTGAGCAATGGTTGTCCAGCTCCTTTAGTAAAACGGTTTAAGTTGATATATACCAAGTAATAATATAAAAACTTTAGGACAATACTGTCTTTATTTTGAACTATCAACGTATTATCTGAAACGTCATACTCGCCTGTTGCTATATTTACACGTCCAGCGTTAGCACCAACTCTAGCCACTAAAATTTGTTCCTTTTCATACACCTTGGTATCTGTTCTTCCAATAATCCCTGTTGAACCGAAGACAGGATAAAGCCCTAATTCAGACTTAATTTTATTCTTACCGGAAGAAATACTTTCACACACTTCTCCTAGCTCCTTCCACTCAACCTCCCCTTCTTCAAACGTCAGTAACTCATCACGGTAATACTCATATTGCTGCTGACGTGCGGTAAGTTCTGCTGTAAGTTCTGCTGTAAGTTCTGCTGTAAGTTCTGTAAATGTGTCTAAAATTCGGACGATTTCGGCTTGAACGCTGATGGGCGGGATAGGAATGGGAAGTTTATCCGTATCAGGAGTAGCTATTTGAGGCATTTGCATCCTACTTGCTAAGCCTTGAAAATATGATTCTTTAGTTTTCAAATAGTAGTAAACATATTTAATATTTATATCATTATTAATAGAGTGATATGACCACATTTCATTCTTATGAGAAAATGGTTTAGAATAATATTCAAATCCAATAACACCTCGAGACTTAACAATAATAGATGGCTTTCTATTTACATCTTTCTCAGGTATATCTTTAAACTCGACAAAGGCAACAGTCTTACCACCAGCAAATATTTTCAATGGTGCATGTTCTTTATGTAATACCTTCATTCTACCAGCAGTAATATTTGTTCCTTTCGTGCGAACTAAAACACTTCCTAAAGCTCTCCACTCAACCTCAACCCCATCAAGTAGCTTCTCCATATAACCTAAGTGACTCATGCCTCAATCTCCGCAACGATTTTATCGATATCAGCACGAAGCTTATCAATCTTAGCGACTGTCGTCTTAAGCTCGCTATTTAAAGTTTTAATATCAATAACTTCACGCGTATCTTCTGTTTCTACGTAAGCACTTACCGATAAGTTATAGTCATTTTTAGCAATAGCGCTGTTATCAACGCTTGCAGATAAATAATCCGTATCTTCTTTAGTATCAAACAACGTCATGATCTGATCGATATGCGCATCAGTCAGTACGTTAGTATTCGTCTCTGACTTAAACAGCTTACTGGCATCAATAAACTGCGTCTTACCCTCTGTTTTGTGCTTGGATAGCACTAAGATATTAACCGAGATACTGGTTCCAAAGAATAAGTTGGGTGCTAAGGAGATCACCGTCTCTACATAGTTATTATCTACCAAATACTGCCGAATCTTTTGTTCAGCACCGCCGCGATAGAATATCCCAGGGAAACAAACAATAGCGGCGCGGCCCTTACTAGATAAGTAGTTCAGCGCATGAAGCACAAAAGCAAAGTCCGCCTTTGATTTAGGGGCCAATACCCCCGCTGGTGCAAAACGCTCATCATTAATTAAGGTCGGATCATCACTACCAATCCATTTCACTGAATACGGCGGATTCGAGACAATCGCATCAAAGGGTCTATCCTCCCCAAAATGCGGATCTAACAGCGTATTACCCAGCTTGATATTAAATTTGTCGTAGTTCACGTTATGTAAAAACATATTCATACGCGCAAGGTTATAGGTAGTGTGGTTAATCTCTTGACCAAAAAACCCCTCTTCAATGATGTGATTATCAAAGTGCTTTTTAGCTTGTAGTAACAAAGAGCCAGAGCCTGCAGCTGGATCGTAGATTTTGTTAACTGTCTCTTGTTTGTGCATCGCAATTTGAGCAATCAGTTTAGACACGCTTTGAGGTGTAAAGAACTCACCGCCTGATTTACCCGCATTGGCCGCATAGTTTGAGATCAGATACTCATAAGCATCGCCAAATAGATCAATCTCACTGTCCTCAAACTGATGCAGCTTAAGGCCAGCTACCCCTTTTAGCACCGCAGCTAAACGAGTGTTCTTATCGGCAACCGTATTACCTAATCGGTTACTGGTGGTATCAAAATCCGCAAACAAACCCTTAATATCAGGCTCAGACGGGTAGCCATTGGCCGAGCTTTCAATCTCTTTAAAGATAGCCGCCAAATCCGTATTTAAGTTCTCATTTCTATGCGCATTAGCCGCTACGTTAGCAAACAGCTGACTTGGGTATATGAAATAACCCTTGGTCTTAATCGCATCGTCTTTAATATCAGCAGTAATCACCTCATCAGAAAGAGCCGCATAATTAACGCTCTCATCCCCCGCCTCAATATAACTAGAAAAGTTCTCACTGATAAAGCGGTAGAACAAAGTCCCCAATACATACTGTTTAAAATCCCACCCATCGACTGAGCCACGAACCTCGTTTGCAATTT